>NZ_JBEOZK010000009.1:0-156093 GCF_040297565.1 Streptomyces sp. NPDC001728 | reverse complement strand
TAGTGATCCGCCGGTACGCCAGCTCCGCGAGCCGCGCCTGCGGGTCCCTCACTCCTTCGTGATCCGCCGGTACGCCAGCTCCGCGAGCCGCGCCTGCGGGTCCCTCACTCCTTCGTGATCCGCCGGTACGCCAGCTCCGCGAGCCGCGCCTGCCCGTCCCGGCTCGGATGGAACCAGTCCCAGGGGCTCAACTGCCCGCCGTCGAACCGGAATCCGAAGACCGCGCCGCCGTCGTACCGGCAGCGCTCATCCTTCGCGCACACCTCCGAGAGCACCCGGTTGTACGCCACCACCCGGCCCCGTACCTCCGCGCGCCGCCGCTCCGCCGCCGGACCCAGATCCTCCGGGTCCGCCAGCATCGCGCCGCAGATCCCCAGCTTCCACACCTCCCGGCCCATCGGGCTCACCCGCCCGGTCGACCACAGGTGCATCAGGTCCGGCACGCTCGCCACGTACACCTGCGCCTTCGGCGCGCCCTTCCGGAGCCGGGCCATCGCCGTCTCGAAGGACGACCGGAAATCGGCGACCGGTGTCATCAGCTCCGGGGTCGCCCGGCAGGCGTCGTTGGCGCCCATCATCACCGTGACCAGCGCGGGCCGTTCGGCCGCCGCCCCCGCCATCTGCTCGGGAAGTTCCGCCATCCGGGCGCCCGTCCGTGCCAGGTTCCAGCTGTGGGTGGCCACCTTCGCCGGGCCGAGGAGGCGCAGGGCGAGACTGTTCACGGCGGTGTCCGTGCCCGTCGCCCAGGAGACCTCGGGGCAGTCCGACAGGACCGAACAGGCGTCGAAGGCGCGGGTGACCGAGTCCCCGACGGCGGCGACGGAGGCGGGAGAGACGTCCCAGAGGGGCTCCGGCGGCGGGGTGGGCTTCGGCTTCGGGGCCGCTCTGGTGGCGGTAGGGGTCCCCGACGGTTCCCCGGCGGTGCAGCCGGACAGCGCCCCCGCGCACAGCAGCGCCGCCGTCGCGGAGACGACAGCGGTACGGAATCGGCGTCGGCCGTGCATCCCCGGTCCCTCCTTCGGCGTCCTGGCGGGTGAAAGCTTCGTGTTCACCCGCCCCCGGACCGACCGTACGTCACACCGATGACGGTGCGGCACGGTAGCTTTTCCCCCGTCGAACCAGAGGCACCTTTGCCGAACGGCTCCGGTAAATTACATCACGTCACATACTGTCCCCTTTTTGCGGGTTTGCCATGTTCTGCTCCTGATGCTGTTTACTGAGGCCGCTGGGAAAGGCGAACCTCGTCCCACACTGGAGGTCCCGGTGACGACACGTGGAGTCCTGTACGTACACTCCGCACCGCGCGCGCTGTGCCCGCACGTCGAATGGGCGGTCGCGGGTGTCCTCGGTGCGAGGGTCCAGCTCGACTGGATCCGCCAGCCGGCGTCCCCCGGCACCTGGAGAGCCGAGTTCTCCTGGCAGGGCCGCACCGGCACCGCCTCCGAGCTGGCCTCCGCCCTGCGCGGCTGGCAGATGCTCCGCTTCGAGGTCACCGCGGAGCCCAGCCCCACCGCCGAGGGCGAGCGCTACAGCGCCACCCCAGCGCTGGGCATCTTCCATGCCGTCACCGGCATCCACGGCGACATCCTCGTCCCGGAGGACCGCCTGCGCGCCGCCCTGGCCCGCGCGGCCCAGGGTGAGACGGTGCTTGAGGCGGAGATCGCCCGGCTCCTCGGCAAACCCTGGGACGACGAACTGGAGCCCTTCCGCTACGCGGGCGAAGGAGCTCCGGTGCGCTGGCTGCACCAGGTGGTCTAGGTGTTCTGCCCCGGGAGGCTGTGGACAGGTGGGCCAGATCTCGGGTGTCGCTGGTGGCGCCGGGCGGCTCGTTGGCCTTGGTGAGCTGGAGGTCCGGCTCGCGGGCCTCCGGGGTCAGCCAGACGGCCTGCGGCTCCAGCGCGTCGCCCACGCCGTTGATCCGGAGCAGGGCCTGGCTGCTGCCCGCGGGTACCAGCCGCTGAGTGCGCCCACCGCGGTGCGCGGGGTTCGCCCGGGGCGGCCACCTCTGTGGTGACGACGGGTCATAGGTGACGCCTCTCGCGGCCGAGTGCTCGGCCGGCGCCTACCGCCGACCGCCCCGATCCCGCCCCCGGAGGGGGCCGAGTGGCGGTACGGCGGTCAGCTTCACACGCCCATTCGGGTCAAAAGGTGTGACACGCGCGTTGATCTACTTATGGGACAAGAAAGGCGGAGGCCCACCCCCGAGGGGTGGGCCTCCGCCCTTGTGACGAAACGTCACGCCATGGTTCAGACCGTGCGGAACGCCAGCACCACGTTGTGGCCGCCGAAGCCGAACGAGTTGTTGATCGCGGCGATCGTGCCCTGCGGGAGTTCGCGGGGCTCGTCGCGGACGATGTCCGCGTCGACGTCCGGGTCCAGGTCGTCGATGTTGATCGTCGGCGGGGCCAGCCGGTGGTGGAGCGCCAGGACCGTCGCGACGGTCTCGATGCCGCCCGCGCCGCCGAGGAGGTGACCGGTCATCGACTTCGTCGCGGAGATCGCGACATGGTCCAGGTCGTCGCCCAGGACCTTCCGCAGCGCCTTGATCTCGGCGACGTCGCCCTGCGGCGTCGACGTGGCGTGCGCGTTGAGGTGGACGACCTCGGACGGCTTGAGGTCCGTCGCGTCCAGCAGGTTCTGCATCGCGGCGGCGATGCCCCGGCCGGTCGGCTCGGGCTGCGCGATGTGGTGGCTGTCGGCCGACAGGCCCTGGCCGAGGACCTCGCAGTAGACGCGCGCGCCGCGCGCCTTCGCGTGCTCCTCGGACTCCAGGATCACGACGCCCGCGCCCTCGCCGAGCACGAAGCCGTCACGGCCCGTGTCGTACGGCCGGGAGGCCTTCGTCGGCTCGTCGTTGCTCTTGGACATCGCCATCATGTTGGCGAACGCGGCGATCGGCAGCGGGTGGATCGCGGCCTCGGTACCGCCGGCGACGACCACGTCGGCACGGCCGGTACGGATCATCTCGACGGCGTAGCCGATGGCCTCGGCGCCGGACGCGCACGCGGAGACGGGGGTGTGGACGCCCGCGCGGGCGTTCACCTCCAGGCCCACGTTCGCGGAGGGGCTGTTCGGCATCAGCATCGGCACGGTGTGCGGGGAGACGCGGCGGACGCCCTTCTCCTTGAGCACGTCGTACTGGTCGAGCAGTGTGGTGACACCGCCGATGCCCGAGGCGATGACGGAGCCGAGCCGCTCGGGCGCGATCTTCTCGTCCTCGCCGGCGGGGGCGGTGTAGCCCGCGTCGGCCCAGGCCTCGCGGGCCGCGATCAGCGCGAACTGCGCCGAGCGGTCCAGCTTGCGGGCGAGCGGGCGGGGCAGGACGTCACCGGGGTCGACGGCGGCCGTCGCGGCGATCTGGACGGGCAGTTCGGCGAAGCGCTCGCCCTCCAGGGGCCTGACGCCGGAGCGTCCGGCCAAGAGACCTTCCCAGGTCGACGACACGTCGCCACCCAGCGGTGTGGTTGCGCCGATACCGGTGACGACCACGGTGCGATTGGTCGAGCTCACAGGAATTCGTTCTCCATGTGTGTGATGGTCGGAATACGGCGCCACCGCCGGGTGGCGGACCGAGTCAGCGAGGGCCGAATCAGGCCTGGTGCTTCAGGATGTAGTCGGCAGCGTCGCCGACCGTCTTGAGGTTCTTGACGTCCTCGTCCGGGATCTTGACGTCGAAGCGCTCTTCGGCGGCGACGACGACCTCGACCATGGAGAGCGAGTCGACGTCCAGGTCGTCGGTGAACGACTTGCCCAGCTCGACGTCCTCGACCGGGATGCCGGCGATCTCGTTGACGATCTCGGCGAGGCCTTCGACGATCTGGTCCTGGGTGGCGGCCATGGTGGCGCTCCTTCTTGTGATTGCTTGGGTACGGGCTTCCGGAAGAACCGGAGTGCCTAGGGGAGGGTAACGACCGTCGCGGCGAAGACGAGACCCGCCCCGAAGCCGATGATGAGTGCCGTGTCGCCGCTCTTGGCCTTGCCGGTCGCCAGAAGTCGTTCCATGGCGAGCGGAATCGAGGCCGCCGAGGTGTTGCCGGTGGTCTCGACGTCGCGGGCGACCGTCACGTGCTCCGGCAGCTTCAGCGTCTTCACCATCGAGTCGATGATCCGCATGTTCGCCTGGTGCGGGATGAAGACGTCCAGGTCGTCCGCCGAGATGCCGGCGGCGTCCAGCGCCTGCTGGGCGACCTTCGCCATCTCGAAGACGGCCCAGCGGAAGACCGCCTGGCCCTCCTGCGTGATGGCGGGGAACTTGATCTCGCCGGCCTCGTTGAGCGGAAGCTTCGAGACGTCGCCGACGTGGAACTCGTTCCACGGCACGGTCTGCTTGATCGTCTCGGACTTGTCGCCCTCGGAACCCCACACGGTGGGGCCGATGTGCGGCTCGTCGGAGGGGCCGACGATCACGGCGCCGGCGCCGTCGCCGAACAGGAAGGCCGTCGCGCGGTCCTCCAGATCCGTCAGGTCGCTGAGCCGCTCCACCCCGATGACGAGGACGTACTCGGCGGAACCCTCGACGATCATGCCCTTGGCGAGCGTCAGGCCGTACCCGAAGCCCGCGCAGCCGGCGGAGATGTCGAACGCGGCCGGCTTCCCGGCGCCGATCTTGTCGGCGATCTCGGTGGCGACGGCCGGGGTCTGCTTGAAGTGCGAGACCGTGGAGACGATCACCGCACCGATCTGCTCCGGGCTGATCCCGGCGTCCGCGATGGCCTTGCCCGAGGCCTCCACCGACATGGCGGCGACGGTCTCCTCGGGCGAGGCCCAGTGGCGGGTGGCGATACCGGAGCGCGAGCGGATCCACTCGTCGGACGAGTCGATCGTCTCGAGGATCACCTCGTTCGGCACGACCCGGGTGGGGCGGTAGCCGCCGACACCGAGGATCCGCGCGTACGGGGCGCCCTTGCTCGGCTTGATCTTCGACATGCTTCTCGACACTCCTTGTCAGACGGCCGTGTGCTCAGCGATGAGCGTACGGGCCGCGTCCAGGTCGTCAGGAGTCTTCAGCGCGACGGTGGCCACTCCGGGCAGGGCGCGCTTGGCGAGGCCGGTCAGGGTGCCGCCCGGGCACACCTCGATCAGCGCGGTCGCGCCGAGCGCCTGGAACGTCTCCATGCACAGGTCCCAGCGGACCGGGTTCGCGACCTGGCCGACCAGGCGGGCCACGACCTCGGCGCCGTCGGCGACGACCTGCCCGTCCTTGTTCGAGACGTAACGGGTGGCCGGGGCGGCCGGGGAGAGCTCCTTCGCCGCCTCCTC
The DNA here is from genome assembly GCF_040297565.1 of Streptomyces sp. NPDC001728. Taxonomy (NCBI): domain Bacteria; kingdom Bacillati; phylum Actinomycetota; class Actinomycetes; order Kitasatosporales; family Streptomycetaceae; genus Streptomyces; species Streptomyces sp. NPDC001728. The sequence goes on along the minus strand of NZ_JBEOZK010000009.1, from coordinate 150,834 downwards.
CAGCTTCGCCACGGCCGGGGCCATGTGGTGCGTGTGGAAGGCGCCGGCGACCTTGAGCGCGACGACCCGGCGGACGCCCTCGGGCTTGTCGGCTTCCAGGGCGGCCAGCTGCTCCATGGTGCCGGCGGCCACGATCTGGCCCGCGCCGTTCACGTTGGCGGCGGTCAGGCCGAGCTTCTCCAGGTGCGGGACGGTCACCTCGGGGTCGCCCCCGAGCAGCGCCGACATGCCGGTCTCGGTGATCGCGGCGGCCTCGGCCATCGCGAGCCCACGGGTCCGTACGAGACGCAGCGCCGCAGTGTCGTCGAGGACGCCCGCGAACGCGGCGGCGGTGAACTCGCCGACGCTGTGACCGGCGACGACGCCGGGCCTCACCTCGCCGAGCGCGGCGGCGGACAGCAGGCCGGCGGCGACGAGGAGCGGCTGCGCCACGGCGGTGTCACGGATCTCGTCCGCGTCAGCCTTCGTGCCGTAGTGGGCGAGGTCGAGCCCGATGGCGTCCGACCAGGCCGCGATGCGGTCGGCGGCGCCGGGGAGTTCGAGCCAGGGGGTCAGGAAGCCGGGCGTCTGGGCGCCTTGGCCGGGAGCGACGAGTACGAGCACCCTCACACTCTCTCTTGGGGACGGCTCCTGGCGCCCGTGGGGACAGGGACGAAGAACCGTCGGGGGAATTGTTGGTGTTCAACAAAAGTCTAGGACTGCTTATCTGCGTCGGCCAAGCGTCCCAGGATGAGCGCGATCCGCAGCGTGAACGCGGAGCGAACGTCGGAGGGTGACCAGCCGGTGACGTCGGTCACACGTCGGAGCCGGTAGCGCACGGTGTTCGGGTGGACGAAGAGCATCCGCGCCGCGCCTTCCAGGCTGCTGGCCTGCTCCAGGTACACACTGAGAGTTTCGAGCAGCGCCGAGCCCGCTTCCTCCAGCGGTCTGTAGATCTCCTCCACCAACTGCTCGCGCGCCGAAGGGTCGGAGGCGATGGCGCGCTCGGGCAGGAGATCGTCCGCGAGAACCGGGCGGGGGGCGTCCTGCCACGCCGAGCACGCCTTGAGGCCGGCCGCCGCCGCCTGCGCGGAGCGGGTCGCCGCGAGCAGGTCGGGGACGACCGGGCCGGCCACGACGGGACCCGCCGCGTAGGGGCCGATCAGCGCCTTGGCCACGGCCAGCGGGTTGTCGTTGCCGCCCGCGATGACGACCAGACGGTTGCCGAGGACGCCGGTGAGCACCTGGAGCTTGGCGTGCCGGGCGGCCCGGCGGATGGCCTCGACCGTCAGCTCGCTGTCGCCGTCGGGGGCGGTGCCGAGGATCACGCACACATGGTCGGGGGAGTTCCAGCCGAGGGCCGCCGCGCGGGAGACGGCGCCCTCGTCGGCCTCGCCGGAGAGGACCGCGTTCACCACGAGGGATTCCAGCCGCGCGTCCCAGGCGCCCCGGGCCTCGGCGGCCTGCGCGTACACCTGGGCGGTCGCGAAGGCGATCTCCCGTGCGTAGACGAGCAGTGCCTCGCGGAGGATCGACTCGTCGCCGGGGGCGGCGACCTCGTCGATGGCCGTCTCCATGACCTCGATGGTGGTGCGCACCATCTCGACGGTCTGCCGGAGGGTGATCGCGCGGGTCAGCTCGCGGGGCGCGGTGCCGAAGACGTCCGTCGAGATCGCCTGCGGGGTCTCGGGGTGCCGGAACCACTCCGTGAACGCGGCGATGCCGGCCTGGGCGACCAGACCGATCCACGACCGGTTCTCGGGCGGCATCGCCCGGTACCACGGCAGCGTCTCGTCCATGCGGGCGATGGCGTTCGCGGCGAGCCGCCCGGAGGACTGTTCGAGGCGCTTCAGGGTCGCGGCGTGCGAGTGAGGGACGTTCTGGGGTTCTGGCACGGGGACAAGACTGCCTTATCGGGACGGCGCCGTGCGGGGTCGGGGCGGGTTCGCCTCCGCCGGGCCCAGGGGGCCGCACTACCGTGGGGCGGGTGATACGCATCCAGCGCGCCGCCGAGCGGTACCCCGGGGGCGACCCGGCGGCCGGGATCGAGACCCGGCACGCCCTGTCGTTCGGCCCGCACTACGACCCCGACAACCTCCGATTCGGCGCCCTGCTCGCCTGCAACGAGGAGCGGCTCGCGCCCGGCGCGGGCTTCGAGGAGCATCCGCACAGCCACACGGAGATCGTGACCTGGGTCGTGGAGGGCGAGCTCACCCACCACGACACGGCCGGTCACACCACGGTCGTCCGGCCCGGCGACCTCCAGCGGCTGAGCGCGGCGGGCGGCGTCCGGCACGTCGAGCGCAACGACGCCGACGTGCCGCTCGTCTTCGTGCAGATGTGGCTCGCGCCGCTCGTACCGGGCGGGGAGCCGTCGTACGAGGTGGTGCGCGGTCTCGGGGACCCGTACGACCTCCCGGAGGCGGACGCCCGGCTGCACGTCGACCGCCCCCGGGAGGGGGAGCGGTTCGAGGTCCCGGCCGCCGACTTCGCGTATGTGCACGTGGTGCGGGGCGCGCTGCTCCTCGACGGCGAGGAACTCGGCCCCGGCGACGCGGCCCGGCTCACCGACCACACCGGTGAACTCGCCCTGACCGCCACGGCCGACGCGGAGGTCCTGATCTGGGAGATGCGGGACTGGCGCAGGGCCCTGGGGTGAACGCCCGGGGGGACGACGGCCCCCGGAGGGTTCCTCAGGCGAGCGCGCTCTTCTGCTTCCACTGCTCCCAGCTCAGGTTCCACGCCCCGTAGCCGTTGCCCTCGGCGACCGTGCCCTTGGTGTCCTTGCCGGTGATCTCGAAGGGGTCGCCGACCTTCACCGAGGCGTAGAAGGAGGCGGCGTTCTCGTCGCTCATGCCGATGCAGCCCGAGCTCTTGTTGGCGTTGCCGAAGTACGCCGCGTTCCACGGGGCCGCGTGCGCGTACATGCCCGACCAGGTCAGCCGCATCGAGTAGTCGACGTCCTTGTCGTAGGCGTCGCCGAGGCCCACCGTCTCCGAGTTCATGTTGATGGTGCCCTCCTTCGCCATCAGCACGGCCGTGCCCCGCCAGGACCGCTTGTCGCCGCCCGGGGTGCCGCCGGAGACCGGGATCGTACGGATCGCGCGGCCGTCCTTGACCAGGGTCAGCTTCTGCCGGTCCAGGTCCACCTTCACGATCTGCGAGGCGCCGATCGTGAAGCCGGTGCGGTAGTCGCGGACGAACCAGCCGCCGCCGGAGTCCGTGCCGTTCAGGTCGGCCTCCAGGGTGACCTTCGTGCCCGGCTTCCAGTACTCCCGGGGGCGCCAGTCGGCCCTGTCCCGGCCCGAGTAGTCCTTGACCCAGCCCCAGGACCCCTCGGTGGCGTTCGAGGTGGTGACCTTCAGCTGCTTCTCCACGTCCGCCTTCTTCGTCACCGGGAGGTCGAAGACGATCGAGAGGGGGTGGCCCACGCCGACGGTGGTGTTCTTGCCGGGGGCCAGGGTGAGCTTGTTGACCTTCCCCGCCTCCGGGGTGCTGAAGGAGGACGTCGTCGTCGACTCCTTGCCGTCGCCGGCGCGGGAGGTCACCCGCACCGTGTACGTGGTGCCCGGCGCGGCCTTCCGGTCCGAGATCCAGCTGGCCCCGCCCGCAGCCGTACGGCCGGCGAGGGCCCCGCCGTCCGCGTCGACGACCTTCACCTCGGCGAGCGTGCCGCCCGAGGCGGTCACGGTCACCGGCCGGCCGGCCGCCGGGTCCACGACCGTCACCTTCGCCGGGGCCGCCGCCGACGCGGGCGCCCCCGTCGTCTTCGAGGGGCCGCTCGCGGCCTGGGCCGAGCAGGCCGTGAGGGAGACGCTCAGCGCGACTGCCGCGAGGGCGGGACGGGATGTGCGTATGCGCAGCACGGAAGACCTCCGCGTGAGGGAATCGGGTGGGATGTTCCGGACTGTAGGTCGCCCCGGCCGCTCCCGGGCGGCCCGGAGCCCATGTGACGGGGGCTGCGGCGGAACGGTCACCGTCCGGTCACATGTGCCGCGCGCACCCGTCGAATTCGGCTGTGAGCCTGCTGTGCGCCCCACCACCGAGGGGCGGAACAAGGAGGCTCCCGTTGTGTCAGCGCTGCTCGTGACGGCCGCACCCGCCGCCCGCCGTGCCCTGCGGCTCGGGCCCGTGACCCCCGAGGCGTACCGCGCGTTCCTCGCGTCCCGCTCCGGTGCGGACGGTCCCAGCTTCCTCCAAGTCCCCTCCTGGGCGCAGGTGAAGGACGGCTGGAACCACCAGCTCATCGGCTGGGGGCCGGAGTCCGGGGAACTCGAAGGGGTCGCCCTGGTGCTCCTGCGGCCCTTCCCCGGCACCCGGAAGTACTTCGCCTACCTTCCCGAGGGGCCCGTCGCCGACTGGGCGGACCCCGACGTCGACGGCTGGCTCTCCCCGCTGCTCGGACATCTGCGGGCCTCGGGCGCCTTCGCCGTACGGATCGGTCCCGGCCCCGCCTACCGGCGGTGGAACGCCGCCACCGTCAAGGCGGGCAGCGGCCCCGGGCGCCGTCTCTCCGACGTGCTCGCCGACGAGGTCGACCCGCTCGGCACCGTCGTCGCCGACCGGCTCAGGGCGCGCGGCTGGCGGCGCTGCGGCGGCGAGTCCGAGGACGGCGCCGACGCCCAGCCCCGGCACGTCTTCCAGGTCCCGCTGACCGGACGCACCACCGACGACCTGTGGACCGGCCTCAACCAGGAATGGCGGCGCAACGTCCGCAAGGCCCGCAAGTCCGGCGTCGAGATCACCCTCGGCTCCGCCGCCGACCTCCCCGAGTTCTACCGGCTGCTCCGCATCACCGAGGAACGCGACGGCTTCCGCCTCGGCCGCTCCCTCGCGTACTACGAGCGCCAGTACGCCGTCCTCAACGCCGAGATGCCCGGCCGGATGAAGCTCTACCTCGCCCGCCACGAGGGCGAGATCCTCGCCGCCCACACCATGGTCACGGTCGGCGGGCGCGTCTGGTACCAGACCGGCGCCTCCGCCGACCACCGCCGCGAGGTCCGCCCCTCCAACGCCCTCCAGTGGCGCATGCTGCTCGACGCGCACGCCCTCGGCGCCGCCGTCTACGACCTGCGCGGGGTACCCTCCACCCTCGATCCGGGCGACCGCGCCCACGGGCTCCTCCGCTGGAAGCTCGGCACGGGCGGACAGGTCGTCGAGACGCTGGGGGAGTGGGAGACACCGATGCAGGGGACGACCAACCAGGCGCTGTACCGCGCCTTCCACGCGTACCTGGCCCGCCGATGACGGGCACCACCGCCATGCTCACCGCCGGCCGGCCGGCGGCCAAGGCCGCGCCCACCGCGCTGCGCAGCGGGGCGCTGATGGCCGCGGGTTCGCTCGTCTCCCGCGCCACCGGCTTCGTCCGGGCCGCCGTCGTCGCCGCCGCGCTCGGCGCGGGCTATGTCGCCGACGGCTACGCGGTCGGCAACTCCGTCCCCACCATCGTCTACATGCTGCTCCTCGGCGGCGCCCTCAACGCCGTCTTCGTCCCCGAACTGGTCAAGGCCGCCAAGGAACACGCCGACGGCGGAGTCGCCTACACCGACCGGCTCCTCACCCTCTGCGCGCTCGCCCTCACCGCCCTCACGGCCGCCGCGGTGCTCGCCGCCCCGCAGATCGTCGACCTGTACACCGACTACGCGGGCCCGCAGCGGGAGATGACCGTCGCCTTCGCGCGCGCGTGCCTGCCGCAGATCCTCTTCCTCGGCCTCTTCACCCTCCTCGGGCAGGTCCTCAACGCCCGGGGCCGCTTCGGCGCCATGATGTGGACCCCCGTCCTCAACAACGTGGTCGTCGTCGCCGTCTTCGGCCTCTTCCTCGTCGTCGGCGACGGCGGAGAACTCACCCCCGGGGAGACCGCGCTGCTCGGCTGGGGCACCACCGCGGGCATCGCCCTCCAGGCCCTCGCCCTCATGCCCTCGCTGCGCGCCGCGGGCTTCCGCTGGCGGCCCCGCTTCGACTGGCGGGGCAGCGGCCTCGCCGCCCCGCTGCGCTCGGCCGGCTGGCTGGTACTGCTGGTCCTCACCAACCAGGGCGCGTACTGGGTGACCACTCTGCTCGCCACCTCGGCGGGCGGCACGGCCACCGGCGGCGGTTCGGGCCTCGCCGCCTACAACAACGCCTATCTGCTGTGGACCGTCCCGCACGGCATCATCACCGTCTCCCTCGTCACCGCCCTGCTGCCCCGGATGAGCGGCGCCGCGGCCGACGGCGACCTCGCCGGGGTCCGGCGGGACGTCTCGTACGCCCTGCGGACCAGCGCGGCGGCCGTCGTCCCCGCCGCCTGCGTGCTCCTCGCGCTCGCCGTCCCCCTGATGACGGTCGTCTTCCGGTACGGGGCGACCGGCGCCGACGACATCCGCGCCATGTCGTGGATCCTGATGGCCTTCGCACCCGGCCTCGTCGCGCTGTCCGGACAGTACGTGTGCACCCGCGCCTTCTACGCCCTGCGCGACACCCGCACCCCGTTCATGCTCAACCTGGTCATCGCGGGACTCAACGCGCTCCTCTCGTTCACCGCGTACGCGACCCTGCCGACGCGCTGGGCCGTCGCGGGGATGGCGGCCGGGTACTCGCTCGCCCTGTGGCTGGGCTGGGGAGTCACGGCGTACGTGCTGAGGCGGAGGCTGTCGGGGGGCAGGGAGGACGGCGGCGGGAGCGCCGGCGCCGGGGACCCCGAGGCCTCCGAAGGTGCCGTCCCCGCGATCACGCGCCTGCTGCTCGCCGCCGTGCCCGCCGCCGGGTACGGGCTCCTCGTCACCGACCTCACCGGCCCCGCCGGAGCCGTACCCTCCGGCCTCGCCGGCGCCCTCACCGTCCTCGGGGTCTTCGCCGTCCTCGCCCGCCCCTTCCGCCTCACCGAACTGCGGTCCCTCCTCACGGCCGGGTCCGGCCGACTGCGCGGCCTCGCCCGCCGCACCTGACCCACCGCCCCCTCCGCACGAGGGGCCCGTCCACCTTGGGATACTCCACAGATGCCCCGCGTGCTCCTGATAGAAGACGACCCCTCCGTCCGTGAAGGAGTCGAGATCGGGCTGCGCCGCCGCGGCCACGAGGTGCGGACCGCGCCCACCGGGGAGGCCGGGCTCGCCGCCCTCGGCGAGTTCCGGCCCGATCTGCTGCTGCTCGACCTGATGCTGCCCGGCATGAACGGCGTCCAGGTGTGCCGTACCGTCCGCGAGAGCAGCCAGCTGCCGATCATCATGCTGACCGCCCGCGGCGACGACTTCGACGTGGTCGTCGGCCTGGAGGCCGGCGCCGACGACTACATCGTCAAGCCCGCCCGTACCGAGGTCATCGAGGCCCGGATACGGGCCGTGCTCCGCCGCATCGAGGAACCCGGCGGCAGCAAGGCCGCCGTCGAGTTCCACGGGGAGCTGGCCATCGACCGGGCCGGGCTCACCGTCGCCAAGTCCGGCGAGCGCCTCGGCCTCGCCCCCTCCGAGCTGAAGCTGCTGCTCCACCTCACCGCCGCCCCCGAGCAGGTCTTCAGCCGCCAGCAACTCCTCGAACACGTCTGGGAGCACAGCTACCACGGCGACGCCCGGCTGGTCGACGCCTGCGTCCGACGGCTGCGGAACAAGATCGAGGACACCCCGGGCGAACCCCGCTACATCCAGACCCTGCGCGGCTTCGGCTACCGCTTCGGACCGCTGTGAAGGCCTGTGTGAGCCCGGAGCCGTACACCGGGGACACGGTCGAACCCCGTCGCGAGCCCCGGCGGCGGGCCCGCAGCCCCCGGCTGCGCCCGCACCCCTTCGGCCTGCGCACCCGGCTCGTCCTCGCCTTCCTCCTCGTCGCCGCCGTCGGCTGCGGCACCACCGCCGCCCTCACCTACCGGGCCGCCCGCAACGCCATCCTGGAGCAGACCCAGAACACCGCCGTCTCCGCCTTCCGCGAGCAGGTCGACGCCCTCAACGTCCAGCTGCCCGTCGACCCCGGCGACCTGCGCGGCTCGCTCATGCAGATCGCCCGCCAGGGCAAGCCCCGCCCCTGGCGGGTCTACGCCGAGTACGGCACCGTCCGCGTCTCCTCCACCGACCGGCCCTCCTCCTCCGTCATCACCCCGGAGCTGCGGGCCCGCGCCGCCGACCAGGCCGTCCCGCACGGCAGCTTCCAGCGGGTGGTCAAGGGCGGCGTCCCGTACCTCACGATCGCCGTCCCCGCCGTCTTCCTGGCCCACTCGCCCGGCGGACCCCCGCAGCGCACCGGTCTGGTCTTCTACGCCGTCATGGACCTCGGCGCCGAGGAGGCGAACGTCGAGGCCATGGTCATGGCCGCCCGCGACGGCGCCCTCCCCGCCCTCGCCGTCGCGCTCATCCCCGCGCTGATCGCCGCGCGCAGCGTGCTGCGGCCGGTACGGGAGCTGCGCCACGCCGCCCACAGCATGGGGCGCGGCCGGCTCGACACCCGTATCCACGCCAAGGGCCGCGACGAGCTCGCCGATCTCGCCCGCACGTTCAACGAGTCCGCCGCCGAGCTGGAACGTTCCGTCGCGGAACTCAGGGACGCCGAGGCCCGGGCCCGCCGCTTCGCCTCCGACGTCTCCCACGAGCTGCGCACCCCGCTCGCCGGGATGCTCGCGGTCACCGAGGTCCTCGACGAGGACGCCGGGAGCCTCGACAGCGACACCGCCCGCGCGGTCCGGCTGATCAGCGCCGAGACCGGCAAGCTCGCCGTGCTCGTCGAGGACCTCATGGAGATCTCCCGCTTCGACGCGCGCGCCGCCGAACTCCACACCGACGAGGTCGACGCGGCGGACTGCGTACGCAAGACTCTCCAGAACCGGCACTGGACCGATCCGGACCGGGTCGTCCCGTACCTCACGGAGGGGATCAGGGCCCGGCTCGACCCGCGCCGCTTCGACGTCGTCGTCGCCAACCTCGTCGGCAACGCCCTGCGGCACGGCGGGACGCCGGTCACGGTCCGGTTGTACGCGGAGGGGGACGAGCTGGTGACCGAGATCGCCGACCGGGGGCCGGGCATCCACCCGGACGTCCTGCCCCATGTCTTCGACCGCTTCTACAAGGCGGACCAGGCTCGCACCCGCTCGGCGGGCAGCGGCCTCGGCCTCGCGATCACCCTGGAGAACGTACGGCTGCACGGAGGCACGGTCGCGGCGGCCAACCACCCGGCGGGCGGGGCCGTCTTCACCGTACGGATGCCGCTGTGAGGCGCCGCCCGGCCGCCGTCGGGGTCTGCCGCCCGGCCGCCGCGGCGCTGCTCGCCCTGCTGACGCTGACGGCGACGGCCTGCGGCATACAGGAGAGCGACGTCGTCGAGGCGGGCGGCGCCGCGACCGTCGCCGTCGCCCCGATCCCCGAGTACCGGACCGTGCTCTACTTCCTCGGCCCGGACGGCCGGTCGATGCCGGTGGCCCGCGAGTTCACCCGCCCCGTCCCGGTAGCCACCAGCACGTCGGGCGGCACGGCCGCACACGAAGGGGTCGGCCCCGACGACAAGTTCCCGCCCGGCGGCCCCCGCTCCGGGGAGGTCGCCACCGACAAGATCCTCGCGATGCTGCTGGCCGGCCCCGGGCCGGCCGAGGCCGCGGCGGGCATCACCACCGCCCTGCCCGACGCCGCCACCGCCGGCGGCCTGCACGTCACACCGGACCCGGCCGGCCCGGTCTCGGGACGCCGGCTGCTCCGGCTCCGGGCGCCCTTCCCCGTCAGGGAACTGTCGGAGTCGGCCGTCCGCCAGCTGGTCTGCACGACCGCCTACGCGGAACACCCGGCCGGTCTGGTCGACGTGTCGATCACCGGCCCGGACGGTGCCCTGCCGGTCACGCGCTGCGACGCATAGCGCTGCCCGTCCCTTACGAGGACGAGGACGCCGCCCGCAGCTCCGCCAGCACCGCGTCCGTGAACGGCGGCCACGCCTCCACCGCCCACGCCCCGAAGGGCCGGTCGGTGAGCGCCACACACGCGGCCCGGACGTCCGGGTCGATCCACAGGAACGTGCCGGACTGGCCGAAGTGGCCGAAGGTGCGCGGCGAGGAGCTCGCGCCCGTCCAGTGCGGGGTCTTGCCGTCGCGGATCTCGAAGCCCAGCCCCCAGTCGTTCGGCCGCTGGTGTCCGTAACCGGGCAGGACGCCGGTCAGACCGGGGTACGCGACGGTCATCGCCTCCAGGACCGTGCGCGGGTCGAGCAGCCGCGGCGCCTGCACCTCGGCGGCGAACCGCACCAGGTCGTCCACGGTCGACACGCCGTCCTTCGCGGGCGAGCCGTCCAGGGTCGTCGACGTCATGCCCAGCGGCTCGAGGACCGCCTGGTGCAGATACTCGGCGAAGGGGATGTCGGTCGCCTTGGCGAGATGGTCGCCGAGCGCCTCGAAGCCGGTGTTGGAATAGATCCTGCGGGTGCCCGGCGCGGCCATGACCCGGTTCTCGTCGAAGGCGAGCCCCGAGGTGTGGGCGAGCAGGTGGCGGACGGTCGCGCCCTCGGGCCCGGCCGGTTCGTCCAGGTCGATCGCCCCCTCCTCGTACGCGACGAGGACGGCGTACGCCGCGAGCGGCTTGGTGACCGAGGCGAGCGGGAAGCGCCGCCCGGTGGGGCCGTACGCCCCGGCCAGGGTGCCGTCCGCGCGGACCACGGCGGCGGTCGCGGTGGGGACGGGCCAGTTCTCGATCGACGCCAGGCTCGGCACGCTGCTCTCCATGCGGCCGAGCCTACTTGCTTCGAGTGCACTCCAACGTTTTAGCGTGGGGTCATGAGCGTGATGGCGAGCACGAGCACGAGCACGAGCCCGAGCGGAACCCGGGCGCACCACACCATCAGCGAGGTCTCCGCGCTGACCGGCCTTTCGGCGCACACCCTGCGCTGGTACGAGCGGATCGGCCTCATGCCGCACGTCGACCGGTCGCACACCGGCCAGCGCCGCTTCACCGAGCAGGACCTGACCTGGCTCGCCTTCGTCGGCAAGCTGCGGCTCACGGGGATGCCGGTCGCGGACATGGTCCGGTACGCCGAGCTGGTCCGCGAGGGCGACCACACCCGGGACGCGCGACGGGAGCTCCTGGAGGCCACCAGGGAGGACGTGCTCACCCGGATCACCGAACTGCACGACACGCTCGCCGTGCTCGACATCAAGATCAGCCATTACGGGACCGTCTGCGGAGGAACACCTTCATGACCAGCGAGACCAGGATCGACACCGTACGCCTCGGCCAGGACGGACCCCGGGTCGGCGTCCAGGGCTTCGGCGCCATGGGCATCAGCGAGTTCTACGGCGACACCGACGAGACCGCCGCCCGCGACACCCTCGACGCGGCCCTGGAGGCCGGCGTCACCCTGATCGACACCGCCGACATCTACGGCAGCGGCGCCAACGAGGAGTTCCTCGCCCCGTTCCTCGCCGCCCACCGTGACGAGGTCACCCTCGCCACCAAGTTCGCGATCGAGCGGCGCGCCGACGACCCCACCCACCGGGCAGTCCGCAACGACCCCGCGTACATAAGGAAGGCCGCCGAGGACAGCCTGCGGCGCCTCGGCGTCGAGACCATCGACCTCTACTACATGCACCGCCGCGACCCGGAGATCCCCTTCGCCGAGTCCGTCGGCGCGATGGCCGAACTCGTCCGGGCGGGCAAGGTCCGGTACCTGGGCCTCAGCGAGGTCACCGGGGCCGAACTCCGCGAGGCCCACGCCGTGCACCCGATCACCGCGCTCCAGTCGGAGTGGTCGCTCTTCTCCCGCGACGTGGAGCGCAGCGCCGTCGGCGCCGCCGCCGAACTCGGCGTGACGTTCGTGCCGTACTCGCCGCTCGGCCGGGGCTTCCTGACCGGGGCGTTCGCGGACGCCGCGAAGGACCTGTCGGGCGGCGACTTCCGCCGCTACCAGCCCCGCTTCACCGGCGAGAACGCGGAGCGCAACGCCGCCCTCCTCGACCCGGTACGGAAGATCGCCGCCGCGCACGGGGCGACCCCGGCGCAGATCGCCCTCGCCTGGGTCCAGCAGCGGGCCTCGGTGCACGGCCTGACGGTCGTCCCGATCCCCGGGACCCGCAAGCGCTCCCGCCTGGAGGAGAACGCGGCGGCCACCCGCATCACCCTCACCGACACCGAGCTCGCCGAACTGGAGCCGATCGCGGGCCTGGTGGCGGGCGACCGCTACCCGGACATGCGGTTCACATCGGTGGAGCGGGAGGTCTGAGCCGGCCGCTCCACCCGCTGACGCGGGACCCCGGGTTCCGCCTCCTGACGGGAGACCCGGGGTCCCGGCCCGGGGCCGGGACCCGGTCCCCCTCACGCGAGACCCAGCGCGAAGACCGCGAAGCCCGCCGCGAGCAGCCCCGCCAGGGTGCGGCGGGCCGGGCCGGTCCTCGTCCACGGGGACTCGAAGGTCCGGGCGTACCGGCCGATGAGGACGAGGAGGCCGGCGAAGACCGGCATCCAGGCGAGCCGCGCCAGGATCCAGCCGACCGAGTCCGGCGCGCCGACCAGGCCCGGGATCTCCCCGAGGTACGAGCCGGGCACCGCGGCGGCGAGCATCGCCGTCTGGTGCCAGCACAGGATCGTCATCGCCGACAGGTTGACGACCACGACCGGCGCCCACAGCGCGGGCCGCTTCAGGAGCCGGCCGAGCCGGTCGCGGAGCAGGATCGCCGCGCCGCTCTGCGCGGCGGCCAGGGCCAGGACGAGCAGCGACGGCGGGTGCGAGTTGGTGCGGGCCTCGCCGGGGACGCCGACCATCGACGCCGGGTAGCCGAAGGCGAGCAGCAGCGCGGCGAACAGCGTGGCCCCGCCGAGCAGCAGCGCCCAGGCGTGCCGTTTGGTGACCCGGCCCTCGCCCCAGGAGACGCCGAGCTGGTACGCGAACAGCCAGCCGGGCAGGATGTTCAGGAGGCTGAGCCAGGACGGCACGGCGTCGGCGTACGGCCCGTACCGCAGGAAGTCGACGACGGCGACCGAGCCGAGCAGCGGGGCCGCCGCCCACACCCCGAGGCGGCGGGCCGCCCGTACGCACAGCGGGGTCAGCGCGGTGACCACGGTGTACACCCCGACGAACCAGAGCGGCTGGATCACCAGCGTGGACGCCGTCCGCAGGGTGTCCACGGGCACCCCGAGCCCGAAGTGCAGCAGTGGGAGGAGCGCCGCCCACACGGCGGTGACCCCGAGGACCGGGCGGCCGAGCCGGGCGAGCCGGCCCTTGAGCCACTCGCCGGTGGAGCCCTTGCGGCGGTGGTACGAGAGGACCGAGGCGTAGCCGCCGACCAGGAAGAAGATCCCCAGCATCTGGAGGACCCAGCTGACCGGGGCGAGGCCCGCGAAGGTGCCCAGCGGGCTGGCGTTGTGGATCGCGCCGTCGGCGGAGAGCGTGAAGCCGCCGAGCAGCCAGTGCCCGGTCGGCACGGCGAGCAGGGCCAGCGCGCGCAGCCCGTCGATCGCCCGGTCGCGGTGGGCCGGGGTGCCGGACTCGATCTTCGCGGCCGTCTTGCGGGCCATGGTCGTCAGGGTGCTCATCGGACGTCTCCCTCGGCGATGGCGGCGAAGGTGCGGAGGGAGGTCGTGCCGGGCGCGAAGTAACCGCCGTGGCCGTCGGCGTCGTCGGCCGCGATACGGCGGGCGCCGAAGGCCGGCTCCGTCGGGTCGGTGCCGTGCCCCAGGCCCGCGAACTCGACGTTGGGGACCCGGTCGATCCAGTCGGTGGGATCCTTCGCCGCCCAGACGCGGGCGGAGGTGCCGAGTTCGCCGACGTTCCCGGCGCGCATCCCGGGGGAGCCGAACACCACCAGGTCCTTGGCCTTCAGCTGGTGGGCGGCGAGGCCGCAGACCACGGAGCCGTAGCTGTGGCAGAACACGGACGGCTCGGCCGCCCCGACCGCCGCCAGACCTTCCACGAACCGGGTGAGCCGGTCCGCCCCCACCTCGGCGAGCCGCCCGGTGGCCGCGTCCAGACCGACGCCGAGGGGAGTCGTGTACCCCGCCCAGGCGACGACCGCCGTACGGCCGCCGGTGGCCCGGCGCAGCGCCTCCGCCATGTCTTCGAGCGAGCCGATGCGCCCCGCGTCGGTGTCGGACCCGGGGACGATCACCGCCACGTGCTCGGCCCGCGCCAGGTCCCCGTACACCAGGGCCACCTGGCCCCGGCCGCGTGCGTCGTGGGCGAGGACCCGGGCCCCGCCGAACTGCCCCCGGGTGGCGCGGGCGTTGGCCTCGTACCGCAGCTCCAGGGGCGCGCCGTCGAGGTTCCCGACGACGGTGGGGTGGGTCCGGGCCAGTTCCCGCCGCCGTACGGGGTCGAGACCGGCGAAGAACCGCGCCACCCCGGCCGGGTCCATCCGCTCGGGGTCGGGCAGCCCCGCCGCCCGCCACTCGGCCGTCCCGGCCGGCGCCCCGGTCACGGCCACCTGGCTGTCGCCGGCCGCGAAGCCCGCCGTCCCGCCGATCACGGCGGTCACCAGGGCCGCGGTGATCAGGGTCCTCGAAATGCGGCGCATGGGGTCGCCCTCCCTCTTCGGTACTCGCTCGTTCGCTGGCGAGAGGAAGGTAGGAAGACGACGGGTGACAGCACGTCACACCGGGGAGCCAACTCCCGGCCGATACCCCGGTAGGGGGTGGAGGAGCAGCCAACACCAGGGGAGGGGTGGGGTTTTCCCCCGGGGGCGGGCCGGGGGGTGGGTCAGGGGCGCGGGCGCGGGTTCAGCGCGCGCCGGGCCGGGGTGTGGGGTGGAGCGGGGGTGCGGGATCAGGACGCACCCGGTGTGACCAGGCCCGATTCATACGCGAAGACCACCGCCTGCGCCCGGTCGCGCAGGTCCAGCTTGGCCAGGACCCGGCCGATGTGGGTCTTCACGGTCTGCTCGGCGAGGACCAGATGATCCGCGATCTCCTGGTTGGACAGGCCCCGGGCGATGAGTTCCAGTACCTCGGTCTCACGCGGGGTGAGACCGTTCAGGCGCAGCGCCGTGGTGTCCCGGCGCGGGGCGGGCCGGGAGGCGGCGAAGTCGGCGATGAGCCGCCGGGTCACCGAGGGGGCGAGCAGGGCCTCGCCCGCCGCCACCACCCGTACCGCCGCGATGAGATCGGCCGGCGGCGCGTCCTTCAGGAGGAAGCCGGACGCGCCCGCGCGCAGCGCCTCGTACACGTAGTCGTCGACGTCGAAGGTGGTCAGCATCAGCACCTTCGGCAGATGGGTCACCCCGGTCGGCGGGTGCAGGATCTCCCGGGCGGCGGCGAGCCCGTCCAGCTCCGGCATCCTTACGTCCATCAGCACCACGTCCGGATGCGTCGAACGGGCCACGTCGACGCCCTGCCGTCCGTCGGGGGCCTCGCCCACGACGTCGATGTCGGGCTGCGCGGCGAGCAGCGCGGCGAAACCGGCCCGCACCATGGCCTGGTCGTCGACGATGATCACACGGATGGTCACTCGGGGTCCTTGGTGGTGGGGGTGGGGGTCGGCTTCGGGGGCGAGGTCGGGGTCGATGTCTGGGCCGGGGTCGACGCCGGGGTCGGGGTCGATGTCTGGGCCGGGGGCGACGCCGGGGTCGGGGTCGATGTCTGGGCTGGGGTCGGCTTCCGGGTCGGGGAGGCGACGAGGTCCGGAACAGGGCCCGGAACGGCGCCCGGAACCGGGTCCGCGGCCAGCGGCATCCGCGCCGCCACCCGGAAGCCTCCGTCCGGCAGCGGCCCCGTGTCGAGCGAGCCGCCGGTCAACCGTACGCGCTCCCGCATGCCGACGAGCCCGTGACCCGTCCCCGGCACACCCCGCTCGACCGAGGAACCCGCCTCCAGGCTGGGCCCGTTGACGACGAGGACCGTCAGCCAGCCGTCGTCCGCGCGGACCGACACCCGGGTCGACGCCCCCGGCGCGTGCCGGACGACGTTGGCGAGCGCCTCCTGAACGATCCGGTACGCGGACAGGTCCACCGCCTGTGGTACGTCCCCGAGGTCGGCGGCGAGCCGAAGCTCGGCCGGCACTCCGGCGCGTACCGTCGCCTCCACCAGCTGCTGCACCCGGTCCAGGCCCGGCTGCGGGGCCCGCTCGCCCTCGCTGCCGTCACTGCGCAGCACCGAGAGCAGCCGGCGCATCTCGGCCAGCGACTCGCGCGCGCTCGCCGCGATCGAGGTGAACTCCTCGCGGGCCGCCTCCGGGAGCTCGGGGATGCGGTACGGCGCCGAGTCCGCCTGCACGGTGATGACGGACATGTGGTGGGCCACCACGTCGTGCAGCTCGCGCGCGATCCTGGCCCGCTCCTCCAGCAGGGTCCGGCGTGCCCGCTCGGCCTCGCTGATGTGCTCCTGCTCGACGAGCCGCCGCTGGGCGTCCCCACGCGCGCGTACCGCCGAGGTGAGCAGGAGCAGCACCCCGCTCAGGACGAGCAGCAGCGTGTGGATGCTGGTGTACCCGTCGGGGCGGAAGACCTCCAGGACGTATCCGGCGACGCCCGTCGCCAGCCACACCCCGAACAGGGCCCGACGGGATTCGCGGAGCCCGAGCGCGATCATCAGCGCGCAGTAGCCGACGAGGGCGGGCGGGGTCCAGGGCCAGAAGTGGGCCTGCGGCCCGTCCGCGGTGAGGAGGACGAGGGCGCCGAGGACGTCGGCGGCGAAGATGATCCACCAGGCTTCGAGGGGACGGGCGACAGCCAGCAGCAGCGGCGCGGTCTGGGCGGTGCCGAGCGCCCCGGCCAGGGCGCCGTTGACGCCGTAGTCCCCGGTGAGGATCTGGATCGTGGTGGGCAGCAGCGAGGCGACGAAGGCCAGGGCGACGGCGTACGGCAGCAGCCGCACCCACCGCGAGGAGGCGTCGGCGAGGAGCGGCGCCCCCGGGGTGGTCGGGGTGGTGAGCGCGGTGCCCAGCCCCTGGAACATCGCGCGGGCCCGGGTGCCGATCCGGCGGAGGGTGGGCGGCTCGTGCCGCTGTTCGGTAGCCATGACCCGCCCAGCGTAGGCAGCACACCCGACGCCCGGCGTCATACCGGGGAGCGGGCTGCGGACTGATACCGGGGTATGACAACGGGGGCGCGGGGGGCCGGTGTTTCCGGGCCCGGCGTCCCGGGGTCGAGGTCCCGGGGTCGGGGTCCGGGCGCGCAGCGCGGGGCTCCGGTGATTCCGGGCACGGGTCACCCAGGGCCCGGGGTCCGGTGTCTCCGGGCCGGGCGCCCAGGTCCGGGATCCGGTGTCTGCGGCCCCGGCACCCCAGGTCCGGGGTCCGGGGTTCGTGGTCCGGTGTCCGCGGCCCCGGCCGCCCGGCGCCCCCCGGTCAGAGCTCCGCCAGGAGCTCCGCTTTCTTCGCCGAGAACTCCTCGTCCGTCACCAGCCCCGCCTGGTGCAGTTCACCCAGGTGCCGAATCCTTTCGGCAACCGCTCCGGGCGTGGCCACGCGCGCGGGTACGCGGTCCGTGCTCCGGATCGCCGCGAGCACCGCCGCCGCGAAGGGAAGGGACTCGTGCACCGGCCCGTAGCCGCGGCCGAACACGACCGAGGCGGGGTCCCGGTCGGCCTGCGGCACCCGCGGCTCACCGCACCGGCGCACCAGGCGCAGATACCCGTCGAGCCCGTCCGCCGAGCACCACTCGACCCCGCGGAGGTCCCGTACGGAGAAGGACTGGTCGCCCGCCTTCCACTTCTCGGACGAGGCCCCCGTCCACGACCAGCGGAAGGTGACCTCGGAGGCCCCGTCGAAGATCGCCCTGCCGTCGTACGCCTTGAAGGACAGCGGCCCCCGCGGCGGCGCGACCAGGAACCGGTCGCCCGGCATCAGGTCCCCGTCACCGGGCGACAGCCGGCCAAGCAGCTCGTCCCGGTAGCGCGCGGCGAGCGGCTCACGTTCGGCGGGGAGCACCAGGCGGTACGGATCGCACCCCTCCTTGAGCTGCCCCGCAGCCGCCTCCATCAGCGGATCGGCGCCAGGTCTGGGCACGGCGTGCAGCACGACGGTGCCCCGCTTCCCGGGCGTGAGCGTCACGGACGCCAACGCCTCGTGCGGTACACGTCGTTCGCGCAGCGCCTGGTAGAGCTTCGGCGTGCGGATCCCCCGTTCGAAGCGGATGACGAGCGCGTCGCTCTCGAGCTCCCAGGTGGCATGAATTCCGGCCAGCACATCACCCATACGCCTCATCGTAAGCGGCGCGTGTCTCCGCGTCGCCCCTGTGAAAGGTCCTGAAATCACGTGATCTACGCGCGTCAGAGCCCTTCCGTGCCGGATATTCCCTCGTGGCACGCGCTGTCGGCACGTGCGCAGACCAGACTCGGGTAGGCGCCGACCCCTATCGCGGCGAAGTTGCCGAGGCTCTCGGTCCCCGGCTCGAAATAGCCACTGTGGCCGAGTGCGCCCCGCGCCGAGAGCAGCCGGGCGCCGAACTCCGGCTCCACCGGGTCCGCCCCGTGCCCGAGCCCGCCGACCTCCAGATGGGGCACGTCCGCGATCCAGTCGTCGGTGTCCCGCATCGCCCACACGCGCGCGCGTGTGGCCAGGTCGGCGGCACGCTCGACCCGCATGCCGGGGCTCCCCGCCACGGCCACGTCCGTCACCCGGCCGGACAGCCGGGGCGCGGCGACCCCGCAGAGGACGGAGCCGTAGCTGTGGCAGAACAGCGCCACGCGCGCGTTGCCGGGCAGTGACCCGGTCAGCTTCACGAGCCGTACGGCGCCCTCCTCGGCGAGCCGGCCGGTGGCCGCGTCGACGCCGACCCCGGCGGGCGCGGTGTAGTCGGCCCAGGCGATCACCGCGACCCTGGCGCGGGGGGAGGTCCGCCGCTCGGCGCTGTAGAGGGCCTCGGCCATGCCGGCGGGAGCCGCGTACCGGCCGTGGGTCTTCTGGAAGGTGAGGAGGTTGGTGTCGACGCCGGGCACGATCACCGAGACGCGCCGGGCCCGCTCCAGGTCGCCGAGGACCTCGGCCGTCCGGCCCGTACCGGTCGGGTCGAAGGCGAGTATCTGGCGGCCGGGCCGCATCAGCGAGGCGAAGCGGTCGAACCGGCGCCGTGCTTCGTGCCGCCCCTCGGGGGAGAGCCGGGCGTCGTCGACCCTGCCCCGTTCGGCGTCGAGCGCGCGGCCGAGGGCGATCCGGTTGGCGCGGTAGCGCAGGGCGACCGGGGCGCCGTCGAGGTTGCCGACGACGAGCGGGTGCCGCTCGGCGAGCCGAGCCCCGCGCACGTGGCCGAGCCCGGCGAAGAACCCGGCGACGGTACGGGCCGGACTGTCGGGCCCCGGCAGCGGGCGGTGGTCGATCCGGTCGCGCGTCCAGGCGGTGAGCGCGGCCTCCAGGGACGGGCCGGGCACGGGGCGGTGCCGGATCGTCGTCCACCCGGTGGTCGAGAGCAGCACGAACACGACGGCGAGCGCGAGCAGGGCGCGTACGACGGCGAGGCTGGGTGAAACGGCATCGGCTGAGGTCACGGGCCGCCACCCTACGGGGCCCGGTTCAGGCCCCCGGCAGCCGGTCCCGCCAGCGCGGGGCGAGCGCGGGGCCGAGGTGGTCGAGGTACTCCTCGGTGAGGCCGCGGATGGCCTCCAGGCTCTGGTCCGGACCCCTGCCCCACAGCTGTCCGGTGACGCGCATCACACCGCTGAACGCCGCCACCGCGATCCGGGGCCGCGGGTCCGCGTCCACGTCCAGGTCCTCGCGGTCGGCGATGATCCGGGCGATGGTCTCCTCCATCTCGGTGGAGCGGCGGAGATGGACGGCGAGCAGCGCGGGCGTCGACTCGATCATCTGGAAGGTGCGCAGGTACAGCTCGACGGGGACGACCTCGGTGATGGCGTCGCCGATGGTGTCCCAGGCGCAGAGCACGGCGTTGCGCATGGCGTCGAAGGGCCCCTCGCCCGGCGGTCGCTCCCCGAGCGCCTCGACGAAACGCTCCTCCACCATCTGCTGCACCGCGAAGGCGACCTCCTCCTTGGAGGAGAAGTACCGGAAGAAGGTGCGCTGGGAGACCTCGACGGCCTCGACGATCTCGTCGACGGTCGTACGCTCGTACCCCTGGGCGGTGAAGAGCTCCAGGGCCACCCGGGTCAGCGCGTCGCGCGTGCGTTGTTTCTTCCGCTCGCGCAGGCCGGGCACGGTCACGTCGGGTCCCTCTTTTCAGGCATTTCGTCCTGCTCAGCGTACCTGTGAGCTACGTGACAGTTACCGACGCGTGAATCGCTTTGTCAATTGTCAGTGACTGTCACTAGTTTGTTTTCATGACTAGTCAGACCACCGTGGAAAAGGCCCCGCAGGGTCAGGGGGGCACCCGGGAACCCGTACCGGGCCCGGCGAAGGGACTGCGCGGCCACCCCTGGCTGACCCTGTTCGGCGTGGCCGTGGGCGTGATGATGGTCGCCCTCGACGGCACCATCGTCGCCATCGCCAACCCCGCCATCAAGAACGACCTCGGCGCCTCGCTCGCCCAGGTCCAGTGGATCACCAACGGTTATCTGCTCGCGCTCGCCGTCGCCCTGATCACCGCCGGCAAGCTCGGTGACCGCTTCGGCCACCGGCAGACCTTCCTCATCGGCATCGCGGGCTTCGCCGCCGCCTCCGGCGCGATCGGCCTCTCGCACTCCATCGGCGCGGTGATCGCCTTCCGCGTCCTCCAGGGCCTCTTCGGCGCCCTGCTCATGCCGGCCGCGCTCGGCCTGCTGCGCGCCACCTTCCCCGCCGAGAAGCTGAACATGGCCATCGGCATCTGGGGCATGGTCATCGGCGCCTCCACGGCGGGCGGCCCGATCGTCGGCGGCCTGCTCGTCGAGCACGTCAGCTGGCAGTCCGTCTTCTTCATCAACGTGCCGGTCGGCGTCGTCGCCCTCGTCCTCGGCCTGGTCATCCTCAAGGACCACCGCGCCGAGAACGCGCCGCGCTCCTTCGACGTCCTCGGCATCCTGCTGCTCTCCGGCGCCATGGCCTCCCTCGTCTGGAGCCTCATCAAGGCCGGCGAGTCCTGGGGCTGGTCGAGCGGCAAGACCTGGGGCGGCCTGATCGGCGCCGTGCTGCTCTTCGTGGTCTTCGCCTTCTGGGAGACCAAGGTCAAGGAGCCGCTGATCCCGCTGGGCATGTTCCGCTCCGTGCCGCTCTCGGCCGGTGTGGTGCTGATGGTCCTGATGGCCTTCGCCTTCATGGGCGGCCTGTTCTTCGTGACCTTCTACCTCCAGGGGGTGAAGGGCCTCAGCCCGGTCGACAGCGGTCTGCACCTGCTGCCGCTGACCGCGATGATGATCGTCTCCTCGCCGCTGGCCGGCGCGCTGATCACCAGGTTCGGCCCGCGCGTGCCGCTGGTCGGCGGCATGGTCTGCACGGCCGTCGCCATGTTCGGCATGATCACGCTCACCGCCGGCACCGGCACCCTCGCGATGTCCCTCTGGTTCGCCCTGCTGGGCCTCGGGCTCGCCCCGGTCATGGTCGGCGCCACCGAGGTCATCGTCGGCAACGCGCCGCTCGAACTCTCCGGCGTCGCCGGCGGTCTCCAGCAGGCCGCGATGCAGGTCGGCGGCGCGCTCGGTACGGCGGTGCTCGGCGCCGTGATGTCCTCCAAGGTCGCCGACTCCTTCGAGGGCAACTGGAAGGAGGCCGGCATCCCGGCCCCCGTCAACCCGCAGCTGGAGCAGGCCGCCGAGTTCGGCATGGCCCCGCCGGAGCTGGCCAAGGCGCCGGGGATGACCCCCGATCTGCTCCAGCAGATCACCAAGGTCATCCACGACACCTTCCTCGACGGCATGGGCCTCGCCTTCACCGTCGCCGGTGTCGTGGCGGTCGTCGCGGCCCTGGTCGCCACGCTCACGAAGCGCGGCGAGAACGCGGAGGCGGGCGGCATGGGCGGCGGCCACATCTGAGGTTCGTCAGGGTTCCCGTAGGGGGCCGTCACCCGTTCGCGTGAACGGGGGCGGCCCCTCTTCCATCGGCGGGAGACCTCCGTCATTCTCGTGATTACAGAGAGTGACCAAGCGGGGGTTCATCAGCATGTATACGAAGACCGTCCAGGCGACGCCTGTCCACCGCACGACGCCTGTCCACCGCACGACGCCTGTCCACCGCGCGAGGCCCGTCCACCGCGCGAGGCCCGTTCTCACGAGGACCGTTCTCGCCGCCGCGACCGTCGCGGCCGTCCTGACCGCGCTGCTCGCGGTGCCCGTCAGCGCCGTGCCCGCCGGGGGGACGGCCCTCGGCGCCTGTGGACCCGGGCGGCTCTGCCTCTGGTCCAAGCCCGACTTCAAGGGCCGTGCCCAGACCCATGAGCTGGCCACGATCGACATCGACAGCTGTGTCGCCCTCCCGGCGGGCACCTCGGCCCAGTCCCTGGCGAACCGTACGGGCCGGCCGGTCACCACGTACCAGTCGGCGGAGTGCGCGGAGACGGGCGAGTTCGAGACCTACCCGGGGCGGGGGACGTGGGTGCCGCAGACGCCCTACGAGGTCAGAGCGTTCAAGCTCTGGGAGCGGTAGGGGCCGCTTCGCCGAGGGGGCCGGAAGCGGGGCCGGTAGCGGGGGTGGATACGGGGACGGGCGCGGCGGCCGGGGTTCCTGGGGCGGCCGGGGCCGGGAGTTCCGGCGCGGGCGACAGCCGGGCCACCTCCGCGCGCAGTTCGCGGACCTCCAGGGTCAGCGCCTCGAGGAGTTCGGTGTGCCGGCGCTCCACCGCGTCGTCCCGGTCGAAGCGGGAGATGAACCAGGCCGCGATGTTGGCGGTGACGACACCGAGCAGCGCGATGCCCGAGAGCATCAGCCCCACCGCCAGGACCCGGCCGAGACCCGTGGTCGGTGCGTGGTCGCCGTAGCCGACCGTGGTCATCGTGGTGAAGGACCACCAGACCGCGTCCCCGAGCGTCTTGATGTTGCCGTTCGGCGCGTCCCGCTCGACGTGCAGCACGGCCAGCGAGCCGAACATCATCAGCCCGACGACCGCCCCCGCCACATAGGTGGTGAGTGTTATCTGCGGGGCCATCCGGGCCCGCCGACCCACGAGGAGGAGGGTGGAGACGACCCGCAGCAGCCGCAGCGGCTGCACCATCGGGAGCAGGACCGCGAGCAGATCGACGGGATGGGACCGGACGAAGGCCCAGCGGGCGGGGGCGATGGCGAGGCGGACCAGGTAGTCGAGGGCGAAGGCCGCCCAGACCGTCCACTCGACATGGGTGCACAGCCGGTGCACCCAGGGGTCGGCGCCGGGAGCGACGATCGGCACGGCGTACGCGATGCCGAACGCCACGGCCAGCACAAGGAGCGGCACCTGCGTCCGCTCTTCCCAGCGATCCCTCATGCGGGGAATCGTAGAGAACGCCGAAGGGCGGCAGGACCGGAGTCCCACCGCCCCTCACCAGGCGATCCGTGCTACCGGGGCGCTACGGAAAGGCCCCGGGAGGGCCGGTCCGAGCGCCAACGGCCGGGTCAGGCTTCGCCGTCGGCCCGGCGCGGCCCTCGCCGTCGGCCCGGCTCAGGCGTCGCCGCCCGCCGGGCCCGGGTCGGCCGCCGCCACGTCGAGCAGCTGGTAGCGGTCCACGGCCTGCTTCAGCACCGAGCGCTCCACCTTGCCCTCGCGGGCGAGTTCCGTCAGTACCGCCAGCACGATCGAAGGAGCGTCGATGTGGAAGTAGCGACGGGCCGCGCCCCGCGTGTCCGCGAAGCCGAAGCCGTCCGCGCCGAGCGAGCCGTACGTGCCCGGCACCCAGCGGGAGATCTGGTCCGGCACCGCCCGCATCCAGTCCGAGACCGCCACGAACGGGCCCTGGGAGCCCCGGAGCTTGCGCGTCACGTACGGGACGCGCTGCTCCTCGTCCGGGTGGAGCAGATTGTGTTCCTCGACGGCCACGGCCTCGCGCCGCAGCTCGGTCCAGGAGGTCGCGGACCAGACGTCGGCCCTGACGTTCCACTCCTCGGCGAGGATCCGCTGCGCCTCGATCGCCCACGGCACGGCGACACCCGAGGCCATGATCTGGGCCGGGATGGTGCCCGCCTCGGCCGGCTTGAAGCGGTGGATGCCCTGGAGGATGCCCTCCACGTCCACGTCCGCCGGCTCGGCCGGGTGCTGGATCGGCTCGTTGTAGACGGTCAGGTAGTAGAAGACGTCCTCGGCCTCGGAGCCGTACATCCGGCGCAGACCGTCCTTGACGATGTGCGCGATCTCGAAGCCGAACGCCGGGTCGTAGGCGATGCAGGCCGGGTTGGTCGAGGCCAGCAGGTGGGAGTGGCCGTCCGCGTGCTGGAGGCCCTCGCCGGTCAGCGTCGTCCGGCCGGCGGTGGCGCCGAGCACGAAGCCGCGCGCCAGCTGGTCGGCCATCTGCCAGAACTGGTCGCCGGTCCGCTGGAAACCGAACATCGAGTAGAAGACGTACACCGGGATCAGCGGTTCGCCGTGCGTGGCGTACGCCGAACCCGCGGCGATCAGCGAGGCCGTGCAGCCGGCCTCGGAGATGCCGTCGTGCAGCATCTGCCCGGTCGGCGACTCCTTGTAGGCGAGGAGGAGTTCGCGGTCCACCGCCTCGTACTGCTGGCCCAGCGGGTTGTAGATCTTGGCGCTCGGGAAGAAGGCGTCCATGCCGAAGGTGCGGTACTCGTCGGGGGCGATCAGCACGAAGCGCTTGCCGATCTCCTTGTCCCGCATGAGGTCCTTCAGGATGCGGACGAAGGCCATCGTGGTGGCGATGGACTGCTGCCCGGAGCCCTTCTTGGCCGCCGCGTAGGTCGTGTCCGCGGGGAGGACCAGCGGCTTGGCCCGCACGACACGGGTCGGGACGTACCCGCCCAGCGCCTTGCGGCGGTCGTGCATGTACTGGATCTCCTCGGAGTTCCGGCCCGGGTGGTAGTACGGCGGCAGGCCGTCCTCCAGCTGCTTGTCCGTGACCGGGATGTGCAGCCGGTCGCGGAAGCGCTTGAGGTCGTCGACCGTCAGCTTCTTCATCTGGTGGGTCGCGTTGCGGCCCTCGAAGTTCGGGCCGAGCGTCCAGCCCTTGACGGTCTGCGCGAGGATCACGGTCGGCTGGCCCGCGTGGGCCTTGGCCGCCGCGTAGGCCGCGTAGATCTTCTTGTGGTCGTGGCCGCCGCGGCCCAGGTGCAGGACCTGCTGGTCCGACATGCCCTCGACCATCGCCCGCAGCCGGTGGTCGCCGCCGAAGAAGTGGTCCCGGATGTAGCCGCCGGTCTCGGTCGCGTACGTCTGGAACTGGCCGTCGGGGGTGGTGTTCAGCTTGTTGACCAGGATGCCGTCGCGGTCCTGCGCCAGCAGCGGGTCCCAGGAGCGGTCCCAGATCAGCTTGATGACGTTCCAGCCGTTGCCCCGGAAGATCGACTCCAGCTCCTGGATGATCTTGCCGTTGCCGCGGACCGGACCGTCGAGCCGCTGGAGGTTGCAGTTGACCACGAAGGTCAGGTTGTCCAGGCCCTCGCGGGCGGCGATGGACAGCTGGCCGAGCGCTTCGACCTCGTCCATCTCGCCGTCGCCGAGGAACGCCCAGACGTGGGACTTGGAGGTGTCCGCGATGCCGCGTGCCTCCATGTACCGGTTCATCCGGGCCTGGTAGATCGCGCCGAGCGGGCCGAGGCCCATCGACACGGTCGGGAACTCCCAGAAGTCCGGCATCAGCCGCGGATGGGGGTACGAGGAGAGGCCGTTCGGGTACTTCGACTTCTCCTGGCGGAAGCCGTCGAGCTGGGTGTCGTTCAGCCGGTCCAGGAGATACGCGCGGGCGTAGATGCCGGGGGAGGCGTGCCCCTGGAAGAAGATCTGGTCGCCGCCGTCGCCCTCGTCCTTGCCGCGGAAGAAGTGGTTGAAGCCGACGTCGTACAGCGAGGCCGAGGAGGCGAAGGTGGCGATGTGACCGCCGACGCCGATGCCCGGACGCTGGGCGCGCGAGACCATCACGGCCGCGTTCCACCGGGTGGCGTTGAGGACCTTGCGCTCGATCTCCTCGTTGCCGGGGAAGAACGGCTCGTCCCTGGTGGCGATGGTGTTGACGTAGTCCGTGCTGCGCATCTCGGGCACGGCCACGCGCTTCTCGCGGGCCCGCTCGATCAGTCGGAGCATGAGGTAGCGGGCCCTCTCACGGCCCCGCTCGTCGACGGCGGCATCGAGGGAGTCGAGCCATTCCTGGGTCTCTTCCGGGTCGAAATCCGGGACCTGGCTGGGAAGGCCGCCAATGATGATCGGGTTGCGATCGGATCCGGGAGCCACGCTCTTCCTTCGCTGTTCGGTGGTACCCACGGGGCCACGGAAGTGGTCGGGATGTCCATCGTGTACCCCGGTCGGTGCCAGACGTCACATTTACCGAAAGGTAACCCCCAGGGGTGCCCTCCAGGCGTCCGGGTGTACTCAAATCGCAACCTTACGCCCAACCCGCGCATGCGTTTCGTCCGGGCGTTCGGCAGACTGAAACCTCAGAAGTCCCCGAAACGGGATGAATCGTGTGTGCCTGATCACGGAGCGCGGTCCGTCAGCGCCGGAAGTTGCGGCGAGACGGCCCCAAACGTCACCGTTTCGGCGGTCTCCACGGCCGGGTACTTGCGCGATGAGCCCCGGCACGTGTGGACTACGGCCAGCGCCGCGCGCATACGCGTGGCCCAAAGCATTTACCGAATGAGCAGGAGGCAAGCCGTGAGCGCGACCGCGGACCACGCGGAGGAGCGGACCAACCCGGCCGTCAGGCTGGGGTTCGAGCCCGGACAGGTGGTCCAGGAGATCGGCTACGACGATGACGTCGACCAGGATCTCCGTGAAGGCATCGAGTCCATCATCGGGGCCGAGCTCGTGGACGAGGAATACGACGACGTCGCTGACGCCGTCGTGCTCTGGTTCCGCGACGAGGACGGCGATCTCACCGACGCCCTGGTGGACGCCATCGGTCTTCTGGAGGACGGCGGCACCATCTGGCTGCTGACGCCGAAGACCGGCCGCGACGGCTACATCGAGCCGTCCGACATCAACGATGCCGCGCAGACTGCTGGTCTCTCCCAGACCAAGAGCATCAGCGTCGCCAAGGACTGGACGGGTACCCGCCTGACCGCCCCCAAGCGCTGATCACCACGCTGCGAGAAGCCCCCGCCGGGACGCCGGCGGGGGCTTTCGTGTGCAGGCCGTAGGGTGGGGATCACCGATTCGGCCCAAGGTCAGGGCCCCGGCGAAGGGATGCGTACGCGATGGCGATCGAGGTCGGGGCCGAGGCCCCGGATTTCGAGCTGAAGGACAACCACGGGCGCACCGTGCGGCTCTCCGACTTCCGCGGCGAGAAGAACGTGGTGCTGCTCTTCTACCCCTTCGCCTTCACCGGCGTCTGCACCGGTGAGCTCACCGCGCTGCGCGACAACCTGGGGGCGTTCGTCAACGACGACACCCAGCTGCTGGCCGTCTCCAACGACTCCATCCACACCCTGCGCGTCTTCGGCGACCAGGAGTCCCTGGAGTTCCCGCTGCTCTCCGATTTCTGGAAGCACGGTGAGGCCTCCCGTGCCTACGGTGTGTTCGACGAGGAGAAGGGCTGCGCGGTGCGCGGGACCTTCGTCATCGACAAGGAGGGCGTGGTCCGCTGGACCGTCGTCAACGCCCTGTCGGAGGCCCGCGACCTCGGCGAGTACCTGAAGGCGCTCGACGCCCTCTGAGGCACCCGTCGGGCCGCTCCGGCACCGACACCCTCGGATTCACCGGGCGAATCGACTGTTTCGACCGGGAACCCGTCACTAGGATCCAGTCGTTGATCCGATACCAACGCACGACGGGGGCGCTGCCCCTGGAAACCTATGGAGGGACTCGTGGGAGTCAGCCTCAGCAAGGGCGGCAACGTCTCGCTGACCAAGGAGGCCCCTGGCCTCACCGCCGTGACCGTCGGTCTGGGCTGGGACGTCCGCACCACCACCGGTACGGACTTCGACCTCGACGCCAGCGCGATCCTGGTGAGCGAGGAGGGCAAGGTCCGCAACGACCAGGACTTCGTCTTCTTCAACAACCTGAAGAGCGCCGACGGCTCCGTCGAGCACACCGGTGACAACCTCACCGGTGAGGGCGAGGGCGACGACGAGCAGGTCAAGGTCAGCCTGGCCACCGTGCCGGCCGACGTGGCCAAGATCGTCTTCCCGGTGTCGATCTACGACGCCGAGAACCGCCAGCAGTCCTTCGGCCAGGTGCGCAACGCGTTCATCCGCGTCGTGAACCAGGCCGGCGGCGCCGAGATCGCCCGGTACGACCTCTCCGAGGACGCCTCGACCGAGACCGCCATGGTCTTCGGCGAGCTGTACCGCCACGGTGCGGAGTGGAAGTTCCGTGCCGTCGGCCAGGGCTACGCCTCGGGCCTGCGCGGCATCGCGCAGGACTTCGGCGTCAACGTCTGAGCCGAACCGTTCGAACCGTCCGGCGCCGCACACCCCGTGCGGCGCCGGACGTGCCTCATCACCACCGGGGAGGAACCGAATCATGGGCGTCACGCTCGCCAAGGGAGGCAATGTCTCCCTCTCCAAGGCCGCACCCAACCTCACCCAGGTCCTCGTGGGGCTCGGCTGGGACGCGCGCTCCACCACCGGGGCTCCGTTCGACCTCGATGCCAGCGCGCTGCTGTGCCAGGCCGGACGGGTGCTCGGCGACGAGTACTTCGTCTTCTACAACCAGCTCCGCAGCCCCGAGGGCTCCGTCGAACACACCGGCGACAACCTCACCGGCGAGGGTGACGGGGACGACGAGTCCCTCATCGTCGACCTCGGCAAGGTGCCGGCCCACTGCGACAAGATCGTCTTCCCGGTGTCGATCCACGACGCCGACAACCGCAGCCAGAGCTTCGGTCAGGTCAGCAACGCGTTCATTCGTGTCGTGAACCAGCTGGACGGTCAGGAACTCGCCCGTTACGACCTCTCCGAGGACGCCTCGACCGAGACCGCGATGATCTTCGGCGAGCTGTACCGCTACAACGGCGAATGGAAGTTCAGGGCGGTGGGTCAGGGGTACGCGTCCGGGCTCCGGGGCATCGCTCTAGACTTCGGGGTCAACGTTTCGTAAAGCCATGTAATTTCACGATGGGGTAGACAGTGGTTCTGAAAACCTTCGGCTGGTCGTTCGCGATCACTGCGCTCGGCTTGGCCGCAGCGGTGCTCTACGGGGGGTGGGAGGCCTTCGGGATCGTTGCGATCCTCTGTGTCCTCGAGATCTCGCTGTCCTTCGACAACGCGGTGGTCAACGCCGGAATCCTGAAGAAGATGAATGCCTTCTGGCAGAAGATCTTCCTCACGATCGGTGTGCTCATCGCCGTGTTCGGCATGCGGCTCGTCTTCCCCGTCGTGATCGTCGCGATCAGCGCCAAGATCGGCCCGATCGACGCCGTCGACCTGGCCTTCAACAACCCCGACCGTTACCAGGAACTGGTGACCGACGCGCATCCGTCGATCGCCGCCTTCGGCGGCATGTTCCTTCTGATGATCTTCCTCGACTTCATTTTCGAGGACCGTGACATCCAGTGGCTGCGCTGGATCGAGCGCCCGCTCGCCAAGCTCGGCAAGGTCGACATGCTGTCGGTCTGCATCGCCCTCGTCGTCCTGCTCGTCAGCGCGATGACCTTCGCGACCCACGCCCACCAGCACGGCGGCACGCACGTCGACAAGGCGCAGACGGTGCTGATCTCCGGCATCGCCGGCCTCATCACGTACCTCGTCGTCGGCGGTCTCTCCAGCTACTTCGAGAACAAGCTGGAGGAAGAGGAGGAGCGCGAGCACGAGGTCGAGGAAGAGGCCAGGCGCAGCGGCAAGAAGCCTTCCGTCGTCCAGCTGGCCGGCAAGGCCGCCTTCTTCATGTTCCTCTACCTGGAGGTCCTCGACGCCTCCTTCTCGTTCGACGGTGTCATCGGCGCCTTCGCCATCACCAACGACATCGTCCTGATGGCGCTCGGCCTCGGTGTCGGTGCCATGTACGTCCGTTCGCTGACGGTCTACCTGGTCCGCCAGGGCACCCTCGACGACTACGTCTACCTGGAGCACGGCGCCCACTACGCCATCGGCGCCCTGGCCGTCCTGCTCCTGGTCACCATCCAGTACGAGATCCCCGAGGTCATCACGGGCGGTCTCGGTGTCGCGCTCATCGGCTGGTCCTTCTGGTCCTCCGTCCGCCGCAACAAGCGGCTGGCGGCGGCCGAGGGAGGCTCCGGTTCCTCGGAGCAGAAGACCGAGGTGCCGTCCGGGGTGTGACACCCCCGGCAACGAGGAACGCTTCACTGCGGGGCGGCCGTATCACCCGGCCGCCCCGCAGGCATGTGCGCGGGAGATCACGAGCAGTGGGGGGTGAAGGCGGCATGGCCTTCTGGGACAACCTATTTCCGGGGAGGGCGGCGCATTTCGACTCGGGCAGCGCCGCGTCGAACTCGATCGACCTGACGAGACGGCACCCGACCGTCTCGCTGAGCAAGCAGGGAGCTGCCACCGGCAACCTCCGGGTGAACCTGTCCTGGCGGATGCGGACCTCCGACCTGGAAGGGCGCTCGCGCCAGAGCGGGCGACTGCTCCGCAACCCCTCCCAGTTCTTCAAGCCCGAGGTCGTCCAGGCGCACACCCAGGGCATGGTCAACGTCGACCTGGACCTGGGCTGCCTCTACGAGCTCAAGGACGGCAGCAAGGGCGTGGTGCAGCCGCTGGGCGACTTCTTCGGCGACCTGAACGGCGCCCCGTACGTGAAGCTCAGCGGGGACGACCGCTTCGGCGGCTCGTCCGGCGAGACGATCTTCGTCAATCTGGACCACAAGGACGAGATCAAGCGCCTGCTGTTCTTCGCGTACATCTACGACCAGACTCCGGCCTTCGACCGTACGCACGCCAAGATCACGCTCTACCCGAGCAGCGGCCCCCGGATCGAGATCGAGCTCGACGAGCGCGCTCCGCAGGCCCGCTCCTGCGCGGTCTTCACCGTGGAGAACACAAAGGGCGAGCTGACGGTCCGCCGCGAGGTGCGCTTCGTGTACGGCTTCCAGGCCGAGCTGGACCGGCTGTACGGCTGGGGACTCCAGTGGGGGCGCGGCTACAAGACCAAGGCGTAGCCCTTGCCCGCAGCCGCCTCAGGACCGGACGAACTGGGGACCCATGGGCGGCATCCGGAACTCCGGTGCCGGGTGCTGCTCGGGCGCGGCGCCGACCGGCTGCGGATAGCCGTACGCGGGGGCCGGGACGTTCGTCGGCGGCTGGGGGTAGCCGTAGGCCGGGGCCCGGTCGGGGACCGGCGGCGGGATCATCGGCTGCGGAGGTACGGGGCCGTGGGCGACGGTCAGGTCGAGATCGGGCGAGCCGGGGGCGGGAGCTGCCGCCACGGCCTCCTGGGCGGCGCCCGAGGGCTCCCGGGCGCCCGGGAGCTCGGAGAAGCCGCCAGGAGCCTCGGGGAAGCCGCCCTGGGGCGTCCAGGCGTCGCTCCGCGCGTCCTGGACGTCCAGTGCCTCCTGCGCGTCCTCGTCGACCGAGATGCCGAAGTCGGTCGCGAGGCCGATCAGGCCGGTCGGGTAGCCCTGTCCGACCGCGCGGAACTTCCAGGTGTCCCCGCGCCGGTACAGCTCGCCGCAGATCACCGCCGTCTCCTCGCCGGTCTCCGCCGTCACGGCGAACAGGGCCAGCGGCTCGCGCTCGGGGCCGGGCGAGGCGTCGTACAGCAGGATCCGCAGGTCCGAGACGGACCGGAAGGTG
This sequence comes from Streptomyces sp. NPDC001728, assembly GCF_040297565.1. NCBI lineage: Bacteria > Bacillati > Actinomycetota > Actinomycetes > Kitasatosporales > Streptomycetaceae > Streptomyces > Streptomyces sp. NPDC001728. Next base: position 119,307 of record NZ_JBEOZK010000009.1, on the reverse strand, counting down.
CCGCCGTCGGAGGAGGCCGCGATCACCACCCGGTCGACCGAGACGTCCAGACCGCCGAGATCGGCCTCCACGGTGTCCGTCAGGCCCTCGGAGTCCCGCTTCTTCGGCAGCCGCCGCACCAGGCCCGAGGGGTGGCGCGGCTGGTTGTAGAAGACGAAGTCCTCGTCGGACCGCACGCGGCCGGCGGGCCCGAGCAGCAGGGCCGACGCATCGACGTCGGGGACCCCGGGGCCCGGGGTCCAGCGGAGCACGGCCCGTACGGCCGCGGTGTCGAGAGGGACGTTGGAGCCCTTCAGCATCGCGTGCGTCATGACGGCAATCCTGCCCTCCCGGCGGGCCCGCGGACAACGCGGGGGCGCCACCGACCTGGGGAGAGGAGTGACGGATGCTGACGAGTTACCTGAATTTCACGCTCGCGGGGAACTACGGACACCCGCACCTACGTACTATTACCGGCCACATGTCGTCAGGTCGAGAAAGGTAGACGGGGGACTTATATGCGTCATTTCGGACACATCTCGTCCGCGACACGGGCAGGATTGTTCCACCGCGAGCCGGCCGTCTTCACCGCCGACTCGCCCGCGCGCACGCTCGCCGTGGCCCTGGGGGCCACGCTCTACAGCCCGGCCACCCGGCCGCGGCTCGCCGACGACGTGCGCAAGCAGGCGGCCCGCGGAGTGGTCTCCATGGTGCTCTGCCTGGAGGACTCCATCAGCGACGGCGAGGTGGAGGCCGGCGAGGTCAACCTCGTCCGCCAGTTCGCCGACCTCGCCGCGGGCACCGTGACGGACGCCGACACCGCCACGGACGTGCCCCTGCTGTTCATCCGGGTCCGCGAACCGCGCCAGATCACCGACCTCGTCGACCGCCTCGGCGACACGGTCCGGCTGCTGTCCGGATTCGTACTGCCCAAATTCACCGAGAACCGCGGGCGCGCCTTCCTCGAAGCGCTCACCCAGGCCGAGCGGAACTGCGGACGGCGCCTCTTCGCCATGCCCGTCCTGGAGTCCCCCGAACTCCTCCACCTGGAGACCCGGGCCGAGACCCTCGCCGGCATCGCCTCGATCACCGACAAGTACCGCGACCGCGTCCTCGCCCTGCGCCTCGGCGTCACCGACTTCTGCTCCGCCTACGGGCTGCGCCGCTCGCCCGACATGACCGCCTACGACGTCAAGATCGTCGCGAACGTCATCGCCGACGTCGTCAACGTCCTCGGCCGCTCCGACGGCACCGGCTTCACCGTCACCGGACCCGTCTGGGAGTACTTCCGCCCCGGCGAGCGCATGTTCAAGCCCCAGCTCCGCCGCAGCCCCTTCCTGGAGGGCCGCGCCGAGGACCTCCGTACCGCGCTCATCCAGCACGACCTCGACGGACTGCTCCGCGAGATCGAACTCGACCGCGCCAACGGCCTGCTCGGCAAGACCTGCATCCACCCCACCCATGTGGTGCCGGTGCACGCCCTCTCCGTGGTCAGCCACGAGGAGTGGAGCGACGCCCAGGACATCCTGCGGCCGGAACAGGGCGGCGGCGGAGTCCTCCGCTCCGCCTACACGAACAAGATGAACGAAGTGAAGCCGCATCGCGCGTGGGCCGAGCGCACCCTGCTGCGCGCCGAGGTCTTCGGCGTCGCCAACGAGGACGTCGGCTTCGTGGATCTGCTCACCGCCGGCCTCGCCGGCTGACGAAGGGACGTCGACGACGTGGTGTGGACCGGAACGTGGGTCGCGGAGCGACTGGGCGTCGAACTGATCGGCGACGAGGAGCTACCGGCCCTGTTGGGCCTCGCACTGCGCCGCAACCCCAAGCGCGCGCACCTACTCGTCTCCAGCGTGCTCGGCAAGCACGTGCCGCAGCGCCCCTCGGTCGTGTACGGCTCCGGCCTCGGCCTCGGCCGGCGCGTCCGTGAACTCCTCGGCGAGGAGGAGGCCGCGCGCTCCGTCGTCCTCGGGTACGCCGAGACCGCCACGGCCCTCGGCCACGCCGTCGCCGACGGGCTCGGCCTCGCCCCGTACCTCCACTCCACCCGGCGGCCGGTGGCCGGAGTCGCCCGCGCGGGCGGCTTCGAGGAGTCCCACTCGCACGCCACCTCGCACCTGCTGCTGCCCGAGGACACCGAGCTGCTCGCGGGCGACGGGCCGCTGGTCCTCGTCGACGACGAGTTCTCCACCGGCAACACCGTCCTCAACACCGTCCGGACCCTCCACGAGCGCTACCCGCGCAAGCGGTACGTCGTGGTGGCCCTCGTCGACATGCGCTCCGCCGCCGACCTCGGCCGCCTGGACGCCTTCGCCGAGGAGATCGGCGCCCGCGTCGACCTGGTGGCCGGCGCCGCCGGGACCGTACGCCTCCCGGAAGGGGTCCTGGAGAAGGGCCAGGCGCTGGTGGCCGAGCACGAGACGCCCACCCCCGCCCCCCTCCGCCCGGCGTCCCGCCCGGCCCCCGTGCGGATCGCGCTCGACTGGCCCGAGGGGGTCCCCGACGGCGGCAGGCACGGCTTCACACCGGAGCACCGCACCCGCCTTGAGCAGGCCCTGCCGGCCCTGGCACGCAGGATCGGCGAGGAACTGGGCGCCCCGTCGGTCACCGCGGAGGAGCCCGGCGCTCCCGCCGCGCCCCGCGTCCTCGTCCTCGGCTTCGAGGAGCTGATGTACGCGCCGCTGCGCCTCGGCACCGCCCTGGAGGACGCCGGCCACGACGTCAGCTACTCCACCACCACCCGCTCGCCCGTCCTCGCCGTCGACGACCCCGGATACGCGATACGCACCCGGCTCGTCTTCCCCGCCCACGACGACCCCGCCGACGGACCCGGCGAGCGGTACGCGTACAACGTGGCCGGCGCGGGCTTCGACGCGGTCGTCGCCGTCGTCGACTCCACCGCCGACACCCCGGCCCTGCACGCCCCCGACGGCCTGCTCGCCCAGCTGTCCGCGCACGTCCCGCGCGTCGTCCTGGCCGTCATCCCCTCGCACACGCCCACGGCCACCGCCGCACCCACGCACAGGACCACAGCCGTACCCACAGCCGCGCCCCTGCCCACGCACACGCCCACGGCCCCGCCGTACCCCTCGTACGACGACAGGCCCCCGGTCACCGAAGCTCCCGAAAGGAGCTCCATGCTGCCCGAGCCCCTCCGCGGCCCCGCCTTCTCCTCCTACGCCCCCGAGGAGGTCGGCTGGCTGCTCCAGGACCTCTCGGACGTCGAGCTGGAGGCGCCCACCGAGGAACGCGAGGAAGCCATCCAGAGCGGCGGCGCCCACTACGCCGAGTCGCTGCCCGTCGAGTACCAGCCGAGCCCCCGCTACCAGGAGCTGTTCCACAGCGCCCTGGAGACCTCGGCCGCCCGTATCGCCCGCGCCGTCGGCACCGTCACCGAGACGGTCCTCGCCGAGTGCCCCGGCCGGCGCCCCGTGCTCGTCTCCCTCGCCCGCGCCGGCACCCCCGTCGGTGTCCTCATGCGCCGCTGGGCGCAGGCCCGCCACGGCCTCGACCTGCCGCACTACGCCGTCTCCATCGTGCGTGGCCGGGGCATCGACGCCAACGCGCTGCGCTGGCTCGCCGCCCACCACGACCCGGCCGACGTCGTGTTCGTCGACGGCTGGACCGGCAAGGGCGCCATCACTCGCGAACTCGCCGAAGCGATAAGGGAGTTCGAGGCGGCCGAGGGTGTCACGGGCTTCGATCCGGAGATCGCGGTCCTCGCCGACCCCGGCTCCTGCGTCCGCACCTACGGCACCCGCGAGGACTTCCTCATCCCGTCCGCCTGCCTCAACTCCACGGTGTCCGGACTGATATCGCGTACGGTCCTCCGCGCAGACCTGGTCGGACCGGACGACTTCCACGGCGGCAAGTTCTACCGCGAACTGGCCGGATCCGACGTCTCCAACGACTTCCTCGACGCCGTCGCCGCCCGCTTCGACGAGGTCGCCGGATCCGTCGACGGGGACGTCAAGGAACTCCTCGCCGCCGACCGCACCCCCACCTGGGAGGGCTGGGCGGCCGTCGAGCGGATCAGCGAGGAGTACGGCATCCACGACGTCAACCTGGTCAAGCCGGGTGTCGGCGAGACCACCCGCGTCCTGCTCCGCCGCGTCCCCTGGAAGATCCTCGCCAGGCGGGGCGCGGGCGCCGACCTCGCGCACGTCCGGCTGCTCGCCGAGCAGCGCGGCGTACCGGTCGAGGAGGTCGACGAACTCCCGTACAGCTGCGTCGGTCTGATCCACCCTCAGTACACCAGGGGCGCGACAGGCGCCGACGGCAAGGCGGTGGTGTCCCAGTGAGTACGACCCCGGTGGGTGGGACGAAGGCCCCGGCCTCCGTACTGGTCGCCAGCGACCTCGACCGCACCCTCATCTACTCCTCCGCGGCCCTCGCCCTCGGCATGCCCGACGCGCAGGCCCCCCGGCTGCTCTGCGTCGAGGTCCACGAGTCCAAGCCGCTCTCCTACATGACCGAGGACGCGGCCGACCTCCTCGCGCGACTGACCGGCGAAGCCGTCTTCGTGCCCACCACGACCCGGACGCGCAAGCAGTACCAGCGCATCCAGCTCCCCGGCGCCGCACCGAAGTACGCGATCTGCGCCAACGGCGGACACATCCTCGTCGACGGCGTCTCCGACCCCGAGTGGCACGCCTCCGTGGTGCGCCGGCTCGCGGAGGAGTGCGCACCGCTCTCCGAGATCCGCGCCTACCTCACCGCGACCACGGACCTGTCCTGGGTGCGCAAGCACCGCGTCGCCGAGGACCTCTTCGCGTACCTCGTCGTCGAGCGCGAGCGGCTCCCCGAGGACTGGCTGCGCCGCTTCGGCGCCTGGGCGGGGGAACGCGGCTGGACGGTCTCGCTCCAGGGCCGCAAGGTGTACGCGGTCCCGAAGCCGCTCACCAAGAGCGCCGCGGTCCGCGAGGTCGCCCACCGCACCGGGGCCACGCTCACGCTGGCCGCCGGCGACTCCCTCCTCGACGCGGACCTGCTGCTCGCCGCGGACCGGGCCTGGCGGCCGGGCCACGGCGAACTGGCCGACAGCGACTGGACCGCCCCCCACCTCGACGTCCTGGTGGAACGCGGGGTCGCGGCGGGCGAGGAGATCCTGCGCCGCTTCCGGGCGGCGGTCGCCGTCTAGGTGACGGTCAGGGGTACGGCGGCCTCAGCCGCAGCAGCCCCCGCCGCAGCAACCGCCGCCCCCGCCGCCACTCGGCGCGGGGCCGGCGGTGGAGCTGCCGCCGACGGCCACGGCCGAGAGCAGCTTCACGGTGTCGTCGTGCCCGGCGGGGCAGGAGGCGGGGTCGGAGGACTCGGCCATGGGACGGCTGAGCTCGAAGGTGTCGCCGCAGGTCCGGCAGCGGAATTCGTAACGAGGCATGGGGACAGGCTAGAGCCTTCGGCTCGGAGTGTTCCGCTCACGGCCTCCGCTTGCAGCTTCCTGCCCGCAGCCCCCGCTTTCGGCTCCCGGCTCCCGGATCAATGTCCGGCGCCCCGCTCCTCCCGGATCTGCCCGACGACGTGCGCGGCCGTGGCCCGTACGCCCTCCAGTTCGGTGAGGAAGTGCCAGTAGTCGGGGTGCCGCCCCTCCAGCGTGCCGACCGCGCGGTCGAGCCGGGCGACGGCCTCGTCGAGGGGCCGGGCGTGGCGGGGGTCGGGGGTGCTCCGGCCTGCCATGGCGAGCCGCTGGGCGTCGCGCACGGCGAACCGGGTCCGGTCGATCTCGGCCTTCGGGTCCTTGGCGACGGCGTCGAGACGGCGCAGCCGGTCCCCGGCGGCGGAGACGGCCTCGTCGGTGGAGTCCAGCAGGGCGCGGACGGTGGAGAGGAGCGAGGTGGCGTCGGGCCAACGCTGCTCGGCCCGTGCCTTTCCGGCCTCGGCGAGCCGTTCCTCGGCCTGGTGGAGCGAGGTGGTGGCCTGCTCGGGCACGTGCTGGAGATCCTGCCAGCAGGGCGCGGTGAAGCGCCGGCGCAGCTCGGAGAGGACGGGTTCGACGCCGCCGGTGCGGGTGGTGAGCGCTTCGGTGCGGGTACGGAGGGAGACGAGCCGCCGGTCGATCTCGGCGGCCCGCGCGGGCAGCCGCTCGGCTTCGGCACGTACGGCCTCGGCGTCCCGCATCACCCGGTCGGCGCGCTGGAGCGTCTCGGGCACGCCGTGCCGCCCGGCGCCTTCGTTGAGCCGGGTCAGCTCGGGGCCGAGGGCGGCGAGCCGGGTGGCGAGGTCGTCGGCGCGCAGCCCGCTCTCGCGTACGGAGTCGAGGGCGCCGGACGCGCCGCGCAGGGCCTGCCGGGCGCGCTCGACGGCGGGGGCGAGGCGGGCGAGCTGGGTCTCGGCGCGCCCGAGCAGCGGCGCGAGCCCCTCCTCGTACCGGTCCAGGTCGGCCTTCGCGCGGTTCAGTTCGTCCTTGGCGCGGGTCAGTTCGGCGCGGGCGCGGGATGCGGTCGCGGCGTCGAGGTCGTCGTGGTCGAGGTCGTGGGCGTCGACGGCGTCGATGTAGAGGTGGCTGACCTCGTCGATGCGGCGGCCGAGGGCCTCGAAGCCCTCGACGGCGCGGCGGGCCTCGGGGGAGCTGTCGACGGCGGTGATGGTCTCGACGGAGATGCGCAGCCCGCGCTGGGCGGTGTCGAGCTCGTAGAAGGCCGCGGCGGCGGCGTCCTTGGCGGCCTGGGCCTCGGCCCGCTGGCTCTCACCGCGCCCGCCGAACCAGCGGCGGGTGCCGCCGCCGGCGAAGGCGTGCGGCAGCAGGGCGCCGACGAGGAGGGGCAGGGCGAGGGCGAGCCGGAGGCCGGAGGGCGCCCGCCGCGGCCCACCGTCGGTTCGGGTGTCTGCCCGGCCGGGCGTGTCACGACGTCGAACCCCGCCCGCCCCCCTCGCGTCGCTCGCCGCCACGTACCTCTCCCGTGCTGTGTCCGCCGTGCCCGGTCCGATTCATTCTCCCACCAGGTAAGGACGAACACACGGGCCGGTCAGTTCGCGGTGAGGACGGACACGTCACCGTTGTCGCTGCGGGCGCTCACGGCGTGGCCGCTGCCTTCGCGGCGCGGGACGTCGATGCGGATGTCGCCGTTGTCGCTGGCGCCGGTCACGTCGTACTCGGAGGTGGGGAGGGAGAGGGTGATGTCGCCGTTGTCGGTGAAGAGGTCGACGCGGCGGGGTACGGCGCCGAGGGCGATGCGGACGTTGCCGTTGTCGGAGCGGGCGACGACCTCGGGGGCGGTGGCGCCGGAGTCGACGACGACATCGCCGTTGTCGGTGAACAGGTCGAGGGGGCCGGCGGGCTTGCGGACCCGGACGTCGCCGTTGTCGGACCGTACCTTCAGAGGGGTGGTGAAGCCCTCGGCGGTGACGCCGCCGTTGTCGTCCTGGACGGTGACGGCGACCTTGCGGGGCACCTGGATGCGGTGGACGGCGTCACAGTTGGAGGAGACCCCGCTGCACCCCACGCGCAGGGTGAGCCGCCCGCCGGTGAGCGTCCAGGTGGGCTCGGGCCCGGACCCCATGAACACCCACCCGTCGACCTGCCGCTCGACCCGCACCTCGTCGATGTCGGCGGGCGTGATCACCAGCTCGGAGTCGTCGGAGTCGATGGTGAGCGCCGCGCCGTCGAAGGCGAACGACTTCCGCTCCACGGACGCGGCGTCGACATCGGCGGAACCGCACCCGGCGAGCACGAGGGAGGAGAGCAGCACCCCTCCGGAGACGAGCAGCACACGGAACGGACGACCTGCGACAGCCATGACGATGAACCCCCACCGAGAAACGCGGACAGTAGGACGACGCTATGCCCCCGCCACCCCACGTCACGATCCGGCGACCCACCGTCCCGGGGGTGGGGCTACCCCCCCCGGCCAGAGGTATCGGATTGCGGCACCCACCCATCCGCCATGTACGCTGTTGTCCCTCCCACGGGTGCGTAGCTCAGGGGTAGAGCGCTGCTCTTACAAAGCAGATGTCGGCGGTTCGAAACCGTCCGCGCCCACCAGTAGGTAGATAAACAATGGCCCAGGCCACCGGTACTGAACCGGGGGTCTGGGCCTTGTTCGTTCTTTGGGCGGGGGCGAGGGAGGGGCGCCGTGCCAGCTACGTGCCAGATGCGTCGCAGGCCTCGCTGGGCCGGACCTTCCTGATCTGCTCGTGGACGTGAAAAACGGTGGCTGGGAGAGTCGGACCGATGCGAAGGTGCCCGCGCCAGCGGAGATCGCTGACTGCGCCGCAGGTGCCGCCCGGGGGAGGCGGCGCGGTGCCGGGGAGACCCGCTCACAAGCCACCGCACCTCCCGCAAGACCACGGGAAGACAAGCGGCACCATCCGCCACAGAGGCAGAGAGAGAGTCCCGGACCGTGATCGGTTCGCGGAGGCCGACCGCCCGCGTCATCGCTCATCCACGGAGCGGCGGCAGGTGTCAGCCTTCCTCTGCCGCCAGTACTTCCTCCCGGTCACGTCGGGAGGCCCTTTCACCCGCTTCCAGCTCCGCACGCTCCAAGGCTGCGAGGGTCCTCCGTCGCCACCTGCCAACGACGATGGCCGTGAGCACGACCATGAGGAGAGCAACAACCGGCGCACCCCAGGCCAACGCACCGATGGCGTACCCGAGCGACTCCATCGCTTCCCCCTACGCAGCCCCGCCAACGACTGACGGGCACCTCGTGGACAATCTCGCACAGGGCGGCGGTGCGACGACGACAGTGTTCTCCACCGGCTGGCTCTGATCGCGACGGACATGATCGTTCCGGCGGCCAACAGGCGATTCCCAGGAGAAGAAGTCTCCAGGACAGCATCCGTGAACCCCCTCGAACCCCACGAACGCCGAAGGCCCCACTCCGATGAACTCTCATCCGAGCAGGGCCGTAGGCCATGGCACTGGTGGGCGCGGACGGTTTCGAACCGCCGACATCTGCTTTGTAAGCTCGCGCAGACCACGGCCAGCGAGGGTCGACACCAGCTCACGGGCGCCACGAGGTGCCGTGCGGGGCTGCTGTCATCCACCGTCGTTGATGTCAGATTTGGATGGCACCTGTCGCCGATCCGCGAACGGCCGCCGATAGTCCGCGGCCTCCCCGACCGGGGGATAGTCCCTGCCGAGCGTCACATCGACGGGGTACTCGGGCTCCCCGACTTCCAGTTGAGGAAGATGTCCCACGTCATGGTTCGCAACCGGTGCAGGCACTGGACAAACAGCTCCAGCTCCTCATCAGACAGCCGCTCGTTGTGCATGCCACCCCCGCTACCGACCAATTGACCGGGTCGGACGATTCCCAACGCCATGGATGTCAGCGGACCAGGTTGGGGAAGGGGCAGAGCTCCAGCGGTTCGTCCTGGCGGTCGGCCCAGTGCCACCAGAGGGTCCGGTCCTGGCAGCGCCACAGGGAACGGCAGACCCGTTGGTCGTCCTCTTCGCGCTTGCTGAGAACAAATCCCTTCCATTCCATGGGTCGGTCGCAGTCGGGGCACGGGAGCGGCCAGTCAGCCATGATGCGGAACTTGTCTCGGGCGTTGTCAGTGGTCGGTTGTAGCGTCGAGGCCAAGGTTGAGCCGGTTCGGTGTTCCTCTGCGGAACACCGCGGCCAAGGGGGGTGGCAAGGGAGGGGTCCCCTGAGCTTTCACGCTTCGGGACCCTTAGCTCGGACCCCACCCCCTCACCTTCCTCGGCTGATGAGGATCTCGTAGACGATCTCGCACAGCGCGGCGGGTACGACGATGTCGGCGGTCTCGACGGGCCGCCCCCGATCGCTTTGGTAGGTCCGCCGGATGTGCGTGACGAGACCGGCCTTCTGGATCCCGAGAAGCGAGGCCTCCTCGGCGGTCGCCTGACGCGGCTCAGGCTGCTCAACGGCGTGGCTGACCGTGACGCCGATCTGAGCCATCCGGTTCACGACGTCGGCCCCGGCGTGAGGCCCACCCTCGGGAAGAACCACAACGGTCCAACCACTGAGGTCGTACGGCTCCCAGCTCGTCGACAACTGCACGGGCCGCCCGTCGGCGAGGAACTCGTACACGGTCCGGGCACATAGTTCGCCCTCACCGATCCCGAGCCGTTCGGGCGTTCGGGGGGTGCGGGGGTGTGGCGTGTGGTCGGCTGGTGGGGTGGAGGCAATCATCGCCAGTGCATTGGCTGTTGTGGGTACGCTGCTCGGGTCGGCCATCACCCTCGCCGTTCAGCGGCGTACCGTCGAGAGAGGGCAGCGGTTCGCTCGGGGTGAGACGTTGCGGCAGGAGCGGCTGGATGCCTACACCGCTTACGCCGGCGCCCTCGTGAACTATCGGCGCTGTCTCGTTCATCTGTGGTTCTGCGAACGTGAGTCGCCGCCTCCCGAGGGCCCCGACACGGTGCGCATCCGGGCCTACGACCTGCGGTCCGTCGCTCAGGAGGCGCTCTTCCGGCTGCAGATGCTCACGACCGACGAGGAGTTGGGGCGCGCCGGCGAAGCCCTGCTCGACGACGTCACCAGGCTGCAGCGGGCGGCGGACAGAGGCTCGCTGGAAGAGTGCAGGGTGCGGACGCGGGACGGCATCAGCGAGCTGGTGCGTGCGGCCAAGTTGCGGCTCTGATCGGTGCCCGGTGCCCGGTGCCCGGTGCCCGGTGCCCGGTGGTCGGTGTTCGTGCTCCACTTCGACGAAAGGCCCCTCGCCGGGCGCGGCTAGGGGCCTTTCGTCATGCGTGTGCCCGTCAGGCCTTGATCACTTCTACCTTCTTGTCGCCCGCCGTCGCCACGGTCACCCACTTGACCGTGCCCGTCTCGCGGTCGCTCGCCGTCGTCGCTCCGGTCGTCGCGTGGCCCGCCACGGCGACGAGCGCTGCCGCCAGGATGCCGAGGGCGATGCCGGCCTTGGCCGTGGTGGTCATACGTGCGGTGTGGGCCTGCGCCACGGGGTCCTCCCTGAAGTACCTCTGGTCGAAGGTGGGATGAACGTACCTTGTGGTGGGCTGCGGGGGAATGGGCGAAGAGTTGACGCCCGGCCCGCACGGCCGGTGTACTCCCCGCATGGCTGATGTGGGGGACTCGCCCGAACCGGGCGTGCAGAGCGGCGAGATGACGCCGCAGCGGTACATCGAGGGCCGGCTCTCGCAGTACCAGGGCTGGTACGACGCCAAGGCGACCCGGATGAAGGCGATGCATCTGCGGATGCGGACCGTCTCCGTCGTCGGCGGCGCCCTCGTCCCCGTCTTCGTCAATCTCGACCTCGTCTTCGCCCGCGTCACCGCCACCGTGCTGAGCGTGGTCGTCGTCGCCGCGGTCTCCCTGGAGAGCGTCTACCGCTACCGCGAGCAGTGGAAGAACTACCGGTCCACCGAGCAACTCCTCGGGCACGAACGGGTTTACTTCGAGACCAAGGTCGGGCCGTACCACAACCTCCCCCGCCGCGAGGCGTTCTCGACGCTCGTCGCTCGGGTCGAGAAGGCCATCGCCAACGAGAACTCCGCCACCCTCAACGTCATGACACTCGGCGGGCAGGTCAACGCCGATGTGCAGCAGCATGGCATCCCCGCCGCCCGCGCCGCCGGGGACGAGGAGGGGGAGCGGGAGGGAGACGGGGAGCGGGTTCGGACTCGGGCTCAGGTGAGGGGTGGCGCCGAGGACTCCGCGCCCGCCGCGACCGGCGTCAGCTCCCCGACCGCCGCGCCTGCCTCGACCTCCGTCAGTGCCGCGCCCGCAGTGAACCCCGTCGACGAGCCGGGGCACCGGTAGTCTTCCGGAGCCCCGTAGTACGTCAGTCGCGGCGCCCGGTCAGCACCACTTGTAGTCCACCCGCGTCGAGTCGTACGAGCAGACGTCCACCCGCGTGCCGTTCGACTTGCGCAGCGTCGCCGTGTCGCGGTCGTTGTTCCAGACGTACGCGGCACGGTTCTGGTAGACGTTCGCGGCCGTGTTCGTACCGCGACCCGTGCGGACCGTCACGATCTTGCCCTTGCCGAGCACGTAGCTGCCGAACGTGTACTTGTGGTTCGCCGCGTCCGTGACCGTCCAGCCCCGGAGGTTGACCGCCGCGCCCGTCGTGTTCCGTATCTGCACGTACTCGGAGTTGAGGCTGGTGTTCGAGCGGTTGTCCGTGCCCGGGCTGTCGTAGTAGATCTTGTACAGGTGGACCGAGCCGGCGGCCTGTGCCTGCGTGGGCAGCAGCAGGATGCCGGAAGCGGCGGCCGCGGTCACGGCCGCGAACGTGCGTGCGCGAAGCATGAATGTCCCTCAGTTTCTGTCGGACGCCCGCCGATGGGGCCGGCGAGCCCACAGAATACGCACGTCCTTCACCTCGCCCACACAAATTCGGAGAGAGGGGGATGAGGGTTGCGGCGGGGCGGGGAGGGAAGTGCTGGTACGCGCGCTTTACGCGTCGAAGTCGTACTCCAGTACGTACGCCGACGAGTCCAGCGTCATCTCGTTCAGCTCCACCGCCACCCCCGGCCTCGTGAACGCCGTTCGCCCGATGAGCACCACCGGCGTGCCGGCCTCCAGTGCCAGCCTGTCCGTCTCCTCCGCCGTCGGCATCCGGCAGCGGATCTCCTCCCGGAACCGCACCGGCCGGTGCCCCAGCTCCGTCAGCCGCGCGTACGTGCCTCCCGGCCCCGTGTCCGGCTCGGCGACCGGCGTCCCGCGCACCAGCTCCGCCGAGAGGTACGAGACGGAGAGCAGCACCGGCTTGGCGTCCAGCACGAACCTGCGGCGCCGGACGCACACGGGCGCGCCCGGCGCCAGGTTCAGTGCCCCCGCGATCCGCTCCCCGGCCCGCGTCTCGCCCACCTCGATCTGGTCCACGACCAGGTCCCGGTCGTCCTGCACGTCCGCCGACCAGACCGAACGCCCGTTGCCCCAGCGGTCCCCGGACAGGCGCGGGATGCCTCGGCGGCGCAGCGGGCGGAACACGCGGACGAAGACGCCGGCCCCCTTGCGGGAGTCCGCGAGACCCTCGTTGCGCAGCACCGAGAGCGCCTGCCGGGCCGTCATCCGTGCCACCTCGTACGTCGCCATGAGGTCGTTCTCACCGGGCAGCCGGGCGCCCGGCGCGAAGACGCCCGACCGGATCGCGGTTCTCAACTCATCTGCGATGCGCTGGTACTTGGGCCGACGAGCGCTGTCCTGGTCAGTCACGGGTGGACTACTCCCTTCGTCTTCGTGACACCCTACGGCGCGCCCCCGGCGCGGGGCGCACGCGCCTGCGCGGTCCCGCCCGTCGATCCATCCATCGGGGGACATCTCTAGAGATACGTTGACAGCGGGGTGCCGTACGGCTTCTCTAGGTGTCCCCGTACCTCGGGAGCGCGTCCGGAGCGCCTCGCGAGCGTGTCCGGAGTACGTCCGGAGTGCGCGGGGGAGTGGCTCCGGGAGAACGTCAGGAGATCGGGACGGAGGGATGCGTGCAGCCACTGCCCGAGGTCGGTGACCTCGTCCGCGACACCGCCACCGGGCGGGTCGGTTTCTACGTGGGGAGCGTCTCCGGGCGCGTGCTGATCCGCGCCGTCCACGGCGGCGCCGAGTGGGACGCCGAGCCCGCCGACGTACAGCCCGCCACACCCCTGCGTGAGCTGCGCGCCCGCGCCGCCGAGATCAACGCGCGTAGTAGACGGGGGCTCGGGGGGTTGGGGTGAAGCCGGAGCCGGTCGTCGCGTGAGGTCTGAGTCGGCCGTCGGGTGAGGTCTGAGCCGGTTGCCGGGTGAGGCCGGAGTCGGCCGTCGGCTGAGACTGGGGCCGGGCCGGGCCGGGCCGGTTGGGGTGGGTCGGGTCACGGGTGCCGGGTCGGGGTGGCGGGGCCGGGGTGGCCGGCGTGGGCAAGGGGTATCCGGCGCGACCGTGGGTGTTCCGGGCCGTTGTCAGTCGCGCGCGCGACACTGGAGGCATGTGCCGCAGCATCAAGACGCTCCGACCGCCCGCGCTGCCCGAGGAGGCGACCGAGGACGACATCCGCGCCGCCGCCCTGCAGTACGTCCGCAAGGTCTCCGGCTTCCGCGCCCCCGCCGCCCACAACCGCGAGGTCTTCGAGCGGGCCGTGGACGAGATCGCGGAGGCCACCGCGAGACTCCTCGACGGCCTGGAGGTGCGCGGGGCGCACCCAGCCGTCAGGACGCCGTCGCGGGAGCCGCAGCCGGACGCCGTATGAGATAGGCGGCGAGCCCGCCCGCGAGGAAGAGCGCGAGGGTCGACACCCCCGCGCTGAACCAGGTCGCGCCCAGCCACTGCCCGCCCAGCCAGCCGAGCCCCACGCTGTACGAGGCCCAGGTCACGCCCGCGAGGGCGGACCACGGCAGGAACTCCTCGACCCGGCGCTTCGCCGCGCCCGCGCCCAGGGACACCGCGGAGCGGCCCGCCGGGGCGAAGCGAGCGAGGACGACCAGCAGTCCGCCGCCCCGCGCCAGCGCGGTGCCGAGACGTTCCTGCGCCACGGACAGGCGCCTGGAGCGGGCGATCGCCCGGTCTATCCTCGCGCCGCCCCTGAGAGCCAGTCGGTACGCCAGGAAGTCGCCCAGCACCGACGCGGAGGCCGCGCAGAGCAGCAGGGGGAGGATCGAGGGCACGTCGGGGGTGGCCGCCGTGGCCGTCGCCGCCGCCGTGGCGGCGGTGATGACCAGGAAGCCGCTCGGCAGCACGGGCAGGAAGACATCGAGCAGGATCGACGCCGCCACCACCGGGTAGATCCACGGACCGGTGGTGAGCGACCGCAGCGAGCCCAGGCTGTCGAGCAGATTCACAGGGCCAGAGCCTACGCGGGGGCGCGGGAACGCACGCCGGGTGGGTGCGGGAGGGCGGGTGTCGGCGCTCGGTGGTCGATGGAGGGTTGCTGGTTGCTGGTTGCTGGTTGCTGGTTGCTGGTTGCAGGTTGCTGGTGGTCGGTGGTCGGTGGTCGGTGGTCGGGGCGTGTGGCGTCGGGCGGCGGCGCCTCGGGGCGTCGTGCGAGTCGCCGGTGTCCGTGACCGCGCGAAGTTGTGTGACCTTGCGGGAAAGTGTCCAGCGCCAGGGGCCGGTTCCAACCGACGCGCGGCCCGGAAAGGGCCGGAAGACGTGCTGCGGATTCCGGCCCCTTCCTGTAGAGCGCCTAGGCCGCGACCGGCGTGCCCCGCTCCTCGCGTTCCCCTTGTGCCCCGCCCGCCGTCGCCGCCGAGCCGACCCGGGAGCCGAAGAGCCGGTCCAGGGCCAGCGCGCCGGGGCCGGTGAACACCAGCAGGAGGAAGGCCCAGCAGAACAGGGCCGCGGTTTCGCCGCCGTTCTGCAGCGGGAAGAGGGCGGCCGGCTGGTGGACGTCGAAGTACGCGTACGCCATCGAGCCCGAGGCGAGGAACGCGGCGCTCCGGGTGCCGAGACCGGCCAGGACCAGACCACCGGCGGCGAGCTGGATCACGGCCGCGTACCAGCCAGGCCAGGTGCCGGCCGGGACCGTGCCGCCGCTGCCCGCCGAGCCGCCGAGGACCCCGAAGAGGGAGGCGGCGCCGTGGCACGCGAAGAGCAGACCGACGACTATGCGGAAGAGGCCGAGCGCGTACGGCTGGACCCGGTCCAGACGGCCCGCGAGACCGCTCGGGGTGACCGGGGCGCTCAGGTCCTTCCGGCTGCTTCGACTGCTCCGGCCGTTCGCGTCGTTCGGGTCGCTCTGGTCGCTCTGGTCGCTCTGGTCGTTCGGGTCGTTCGGGTCGTTCGGGTTGTTCATGGGGGGACTCCTTCGGCCTGACCCCGTCCGTGGGGTGGACGGGGGGTGGGGACGGAAACCGATGAGGCCGTAAGGTTAGGCACCCCTCAGTAGTACTTGCAAGTTCAACATTCAGCCGTCGGGAAGTGTGTGGTGACGTTCACTTTCCGACGGCCGATGCCGACGCGCTGTCAGGGGCGGGGTGGTCAGCAGCCGTTGAGGATCGACTGCAGGGCGCTCTTCTCGGCGGAGTCGACGCTGAGGTTCCAGTAGTGCTTCACCTGTACCCACGCGCGGACGTACGTGCAGCGGTAGGCGGTCCGCGAGGGCAGCCACTTCGCCGGGTCGAGATCCCCCTTCGCCTGGTTGACGTTGTCCGTGACGGCGATGAGCTGCGGTCGCGTCAGGTCGTTCGCGAACGACTGGCGCTGCGCGGTGGTCCACGAGGAGGCGCCCGAGCGCCAGGCCTCGGCGAGCGGGACCATGTGGTCGATGTCGAGGTCGGACGCGGCGGTCCAGGTGGCCCCGTCGTACTCCGAGTACCAGCTTCCGCTGACGGAGGCGCAGCTGGAGTCCGTGACGACGTTCACGCCGTCGCGCTTGAGGACGGTCTCGCGCGTGTTGCAGGTGCCGGACTGGGTGATCCAGTGGGGGAAGAGGTCCCTGCTGTATCCCGAGGTGGAACCTTCCGCCTTCACGGTGAGGGCGGCCAGGTAGGTGCGGGCCGTCGCGGCGCTCACCGGGGTGGGCATGGCGGCCTGGGCGGTCGGGGCGGTCGCGAGGACGCCGGTGAGGGAGAGGGTGGCGGAGGCGGCGAGGACGGTGAGTCGACGCGCGTAGATCATGCCGACGGGCATGTGAACTCCCTTGAGATGGGGGGACCTTGGCGGATGCCGTCCCCGCGTGGGGTGCCGGGCGACGGCCCGGTCATCGTGGCGGCGCCAGGTTTCGGTGGGGGGTGCGCCAGGTAACAGGGTGGCGACATGAACACGTCACATCAAGGGGTATGACGCGTCCTGACGGAGCGCCAGATTCCGCCCGGTGTCACGGGAGTGGGCGGGCGCCCGTCGGGAGGCGCGGGCCGGTCATCGCCGGGAGGCGCGGGCCGGTGATCACCGGAACGTGTGGGGCCGCCCCCGCCGGGAGGTGAGGGCCGGTCAACGCCGGGACGCGCGGGTGCCCCGCCGGGACGTGCGAGTCGGCGTCCGTCGTGAGCTGCGGACCCGCCCCAGCCGGGAGGCGCGTATCGCGGGCGTATGGAAAATCGCATACGCCGTCGCAACCGTCCTCCGTCTTTGATGGAGGCATGAACCACAACGCATCCGTGTCGGCATCACCGTCGCCCCGCCGTGCACGCGGGATCGTGCCCGTCGCTCTCGCCGTCCTCGGCCTGGGAGGCGCCTTGTTCCCCCTGCGCAGGATGCTCATGATGTCCGCCCCGCGGTGCATGGCCGGGCGGTGGCACGGCTGCTTCGACACGTTCAACGGTGTGGTGTTCATGACCCTGGTCACCGTGCCGTTGGCGGTGCTGGTGGCGTGGGTTCTGGCGCGCCGCCGGCGAGCGAGGGGAGTCGCGGCGGCGTGGCGGCTCTCGCTGGCCGAGGTGGGCATGGTCCACGGGACGGTGCCGTTCCTGTGGTTGACGATGATGCCGGGCGCCGGGGCCGGCGTCGTGCCCGGCCGGTTCAGCCTGGTGCCGCTGAGAGACCTGGCCACGATGGGGCCGCTCGGGATCGTCGGCAATCTCCTCGTCTTCGCCTCCCTGGGGTTCTTCGCCCCGACGCGCTTCGCCGCACTGGCGTCCATACCGCGCGTCCTGACGCTCGGGGCGGGCTGTTCGGCCCTGGTCGAGACGGCGCAGTACGTCCTGCGCCTCGACCGGGTGTCCTCCGTGGACGACGTACTGGTCAACACGGCCGGCTGCGTACTGGCGGCGCTGGCGTCACGGCGCTGGTGGCGCACGGCGGCAGAGGCCGACACCACGGCACCGCTCCGGGGCGGCCGGCCAGACCCTCGGAACGCTCCGGGGCCGGCATCGGCGCCGGCACCGTACGACGTCACTCACGGCCCGGCGGAGGACGTCGGCACACACTCCACGGCGGTGACCCGAGGTGCTTAGGGTTCAGACATGCGCGTACTGATCGTGGAGGACGAGCCCTATCTCGCCGAGGCCGTCCGTGACGGTCTCCGGCTGGAGGCGATCGCCACCGACATCGCCGGGGACGGCGACACCGCCCTGGAACTGCTCGGCGTCAACTCCTACGACCTCGCCGTCCTCGACCGCGACATCCCCGGCCCCTCCGGCGACGAGGTGGCCCGGCGCATCGTCGCCTCCGGCAGCGGCATCCCGATCCTCATGCTCACCGCCGCCGACCGCATCGACGACAAGGCATCCGGATTCGAACTCGGCGCCGACGACTACCTCACCAAACCGTTCGAGCTGCGAGAGCTGGTCATGCGGCTGAGGGCGCTCGACCGCAGACGCGCGTACGCCCGGCCGCCGGTCCGCGAGATCGCGGGCCTGCGGGTCGACCCCTTCCGACGGGAGGTCTTCCGCGACGGACGCTATGTGGCTCTCACTCGCAAGCAGTTCGCCGTGCTCGAAGTGCTCGTCGCCGCCGAGGGCGGGGTCGTCAGCAGCGAAGAGCTACTGGAGCGCGCCTGGGACGAGAACGCCGACCCGCTCACCAACGCCGTCCGCATCACCGTCTCCGCGCTCCGCAAACGGCTCGGCGAACCATGGATCATCGCGACGGTGCCGGGCGTCGGCTACCGCATCGACAACGGGCCGGCCCCGGCACCGGCCCCCAACGTCCCGCATGCCTAGGCGCCACGGACTCAGCGTCCGCCTCAAGCTCACCCTCAGCTATGCCGGGTTCCTCGCCGTCGCCGGTGGTCTCCTGCTCGCCGTCGTGTGGGGGTTCCTGCTGCGCTACGTCCCCGACAGCTCGCAGGGCCTGCTCGGGATCTCGCCCAACCGCTACCTCCTCGTGCGGACCTTCGCCCCCGCAGCGGCCGTCGCGATGGCCTTCCTGCTCGTGTTCGGCCTCGTCGGGGGATGGATCCTCGCCGGCCGGATGCTCGCACCGCTCACCCGGATCACGGCCGCCGTGCGGTCGACGGAGGGCGGATCGCTGTCCCACCGGGTCGCCATGGAGGGCCGTCGGGACGAATTCCGCGAGCTGGCCGACGCGTTCGACGCCATGCTCGAACAACTCGAGTCCCACGTCGGGGAACAGCAGCGGTTCGCCGCCAACGCCTCCCACGAGCTGCGCACCCCGCTGGCCATCTCACAGGCGCTGCTCGACGTCGCCCGCAGCGACCCCACACGGGACCGGGCCGAACTCCTGGAACGCCTACAGGTCGTCAACACCCGCGCGATCGACCTCACCGAGGCCCTTCTGCTGCTCAGCCGCAGCGACCGGGGGAACGTCACCCGGGAGAGCGTCGACCTCTCCCTCGTCGCCGAGGAGGCCGCCGAAAGCCTGCTCCCGCTCGCCGAACAGCGCGGGCTCACGCTCGCCGTCACCGGCGGAGCGACCCGGACGAGCGGCTCCGCGCAGCTCCTCCTGCGGATGGTTACGAACCTCGTCCAGAACGCCGTCGTCCACAACCTCCCCGCCGGACCCGCCGGACCCGCCGGACCCGCCGGACCCGCCGGACCCGCCGGAGGCACCGTGACGGTCCATACCGAGACGCGTGGTGACACGGGAGTGCTGTGGGTCGAGAACACGGGCCGGCCGGTGCCGCCGGAGCTGGTGCCGACCCTCACCGAGCCCTTTCGGCGCGGAACGGAGCGCATACGCACCGACGAGCACGCCGGGGTCGGTCTCGGCCTGGCCATCGTGCGGAGCATCGTCCGTGCCCACGACGGGACCCTCGACCTTTTCCCCCGCCCCGACGGTGGACTCCTCGTCACGGTCCGGCTTCCCGGTTCGCCATCACGGGCATCGTCCGGGGGCGGGACCGACTGGACGGAAGCCGGTCCACTGGAACCGAGCGGGAGCCAGTAGGCCGGAGCCGGGTCGTTCTTAGGGCGCCGGCAGGACGGTCAGCGCGATCGAGCCGTCGGCCGTGCGCTCCACCCGCAGCCGGGTGAGGTCGTCGATGTGCACGTCCGGTGCGAAGGCCGCCGCGCGCGGGCCCACGCCCACGATCCGCATGCCGGCCGCCCGGCCCGCCTCGATGCCGGCCTCGGAGTCCTCGAAGACGATGCAGTCCGCCGGGTCGAAGCCCAGCTCGGCCGCGCCCTTGAGGAAGCCCTCCGGGTCCGGCTTGCTCGCGCCGACGCGCTCGGCGGTGACGCGGGTCTCCGGCATCGGCAGCGCCGCCGCGCCCATCCGGGCCTGCGCGAGGGCCTCGTCCGCCGAGGTCACCAGGGCGTGCGGCAGCTCCGCGAGCGCGGCCATGAAGGCGGGGGCGCCGGGAACCGGTACGACCCCGTCGAGGTCGGCGGTCTCCTCGGCGAGCATCACCCGGTTGTCGGCGTGGTTCTCGGCCATCGGGCGGTCCGGGAGGAGGACGGCCATCGTGGCGTACCCCTGGCGGCCGTGGACCACCTTGAGCACGGCGTCCCCGTCGAGGCCCTGCCGGTCCGCCCAGCGGCGCCAGCAGCGTTCGACGACGGCGTCCGAGTTGACGAGGGTGCCGTCCATGTCGAGGAGGAGGGCGCGGGCGGTGAGCGTTGCCGGGGTGACGGCGGGCATCGGGTCTCCAGAGGGGTCGCGCGGAGAACGAAGCGGTCCCGCCCACCGGTCAGGGTTTCGCGGGCGGGGCCACTTTGTTCTTTCACGATACAAAACCGGGGGCGGTCTTGGCCAACCGGTCCGCATGCCGGTCCGTCGGCGGGTCCGCATGCCGGTCCGTACACCGGCGCTCGCCCGCCGGTCGTCAGATGTGGGGTGTGTACCGCTCCAGGACCTCGCGGGTGTTCGGGCCGTACACGCCGCCCGGGTCGCCCTGGATGTACATGTACGACTGGTAGAGCCACACCGCGTCCCGCACGTCCCTGTCGTACTTGCCGTCGGTGTGGCCGTCGTACACCCCGACGTCGGTCAGCCGCCGCTGGAGGTCCCGTACCTCCGGCCCCGACGAGCCGATGCTCAGCGTCAGGACCTCCTCGGGTTCCCCCTTCGTCGCCGTGGGGGACGGCGTCGTGGCCGGTGTCGTCGTCGGCGGCACGACCGGTGTCTCCGGCGGGGTGGACGCCGGGGGCGCCCCCGCCCCGGTCGTGGTCGGCGAGGGGCTCGGCGACGCGGTGGTGCGGGTCGCGGAGGGGGTGGGTGAGGGGGACTCGGTGGTCGGGTGCGGCGTGGGGGAGGACGAGGTCGGCTCCGGGGTCTCCGAGGTGGCGGACGGAGCCTCCGAGACGGCGAGGTTCAGGGACGCGCTCGTGGTCACCTCGGGCACGGCCGCCCGGTCGTCGGGCTCCTCGCCGCCGCCGAGCACGGCCGCCGCGAGGGCGGCGGTGCCCGCCACGGCGACGGCGGCCACCGCCGCGACGAGCACGCCCCGCTTGCGCCCCCGCCGCTCCACGGCCGGGCCCGGCGGTACGTCACCGACGCCGCGCAGCAGAAGCGGCATGGTCTCGGACGGGTCGCCCATGCCACTCGGGCCGCCTATGCCGCCCGCGCTGCTCGGGCCGCCCGCGCCGCCCGGGTGCAAGCCGCCCGGGGCCGCCTCCATCGGATACGTCTCCGCCGCCGCCTCACCCGGATACGGTCGGATCGCCGCCAGTTGGGTCGTCGGCGGGTCCTCACCCGTGGAGACGCCTCCGGAGGCACCTCCGGAGGCACCTCCGGAGCCGTTCCCGTACGCGCCACCGGACGCGCCACCGTACGTGCCGCCGGACGCGCCATCGGACGTGCCGCCGGACGCGCCGCCGGACGTGCCGCCGGACGCGCCGCCGGACGCGCCACCGGACGCGCCGCCGTACGCGCCATCGGACGTGCCGCCGTGCGCGCCATCGGACGTGCCGCCGTGCGCGCCGCCGTACTCCCCGCCGTACTCACTCCCGTACGGGTTCGCGCCCCCCGCCCCGTACGCGGCCTTCTCCTCCGGTGAGTCCAGCGTCACGTACGGCCTGATTCTGAGCGGGTCGAAGTCCTCGGCCGCCGCTATCTCCGCCTGGGCGCAGGCGCAGCCAGGTCTGTGTACACCGCATTCAGGACAGACGTGTCCGGTCATGATGGGTTCCCCTCCCCGATACCACTGCGAGCGATTATGCAGCCCGCCCCTTTCGAGTGGGCGAACAGCCGTGCCCTTCCGCAGGCCATAACCGGACATTCAGACCAGGATGAAGGGGCCGTACGAGGTCGGTACCAGGAGACGCCGGAGGAGATGCCCATGGCCCAGGAAGTACGCCCGTCCCCGCCCGACAGCGGCGGCGCGCCCGTGCCGGGCGAGGGCCAGAGCCACCGCACGGTCCTCGTCGCCATCGGCGCGCTGCTGCTCGGCATGCTGCTCGCCGCCCTCGACCAGACGATCGTGTCCACCGCCCTGCCGACCATCGTCAGCGAACTCGGCGGCCTGGAGCACCTGTCCTGGGTGGTCACCGCCTACATGCTGGCGTCCACGGCCGCCACCCCCCTCTGGGGCAAGCTCGGCGACCAGTACGGCCGCAAGAAGCTGTTCCAGGGGGCGATCGTCCTCTTCCTCATCGGCTCCGCCCTCTGCGGCATCGCCCAGAACATGCCGCAGCTCATCGCCTTCCGCGCCGTCCAGGGCCTCGGCGGCGGCGGTCTGATGGTCCTGTCGATGGCGATCGTCGGCGACCTCGTGTCACCCCGCGAACGCGGCAAGTACCAGGGGCTCTTCGGCGCCGTGTTCGGCGCCACCAGCGTCCTCGGCCCGCTGCTCGGCGGCTTCTTCACCGAGCACCTGTCCTGGCGCTGGGTCTTCTACATCAACCTGCCGATCGGTGTCGTCGCCCTCTTCGTGATCGCCGCCGTGCTGCACATCCCGGCGCGTTCCACCCGGCACACCATCGACTACCTCGGCACCTTCCTCATCGCCTCGGTCGCCACCTGCCTGGTCCTCGTCGCCTCGCTCGGCGGCAGCACCTGGGCGTGGGGGTCGGCGCAGATCATCGGCCTCGCCCTCCTCGGAGCCGTACTCCTCGTCTGGTTCGTGTACGTGGAGCGGCGGGCCGCCGAACCCGTCCTGCCGCTCAAGCTGTTCAGGATCCGGACCTTCAGCCTGGTCTCCGTCATCAGCTTCGTCGTCGGCTTCGCGATGTTCGGCGCCATGACCTATCTGCCGACCTTCCTCCAGGTCGTCCAGGGCGTCACCCCGACCATGTCCGGCGTCCACATGCTGCCGATGGTCGCCGGCCTGCTGATCACCTCGACGGCCTCCGGTCAGATCGTCTCCCGCACCGGCCGCTGGAAGGTCTTCCCGATCGCCGGCACCGCCCTCACCGCCCTGGGGCTGCTGCTCCTGCACAAGCTCACGGAGACCAGCTCGACCTGGTCGATGAGCGTCTGCTTCTTCGTCTTCGGCGCCGGACTCGGCCTCGTCATGCAGGTCCTCGTCCTGGTCGTGCAGAACGCCGTCTCCTACGAGGACCTCGGCGTCGCCACCTCGGGCGCCACCTTCTTCCGCTCCATCGGGGCGTCCTTCGGCGTCGCCGTCTTCGGCACGGTCTTCACCAGCCGGCTCAACGGCAAGCTCGACGACGTCTTCGCCGACGCCACCGCCGCCGGGCAGACCATCCCGCCCGGCGTCGGCCCCGAGCAGGTCGCCGCCGATCCGCGCGCCGTCGCCACCCTCCCGGCCGAGCTGCGGACCACCGTCCTGCACGCGTACGCCACGTCCATCACGGACGTCTTCCTGTACGCGGCGCCCGTGGTGCTCGTCGCCTTCGTCATCGCCTGCTTCCTCAAGGAGGACAAGCTGCGTGTGTCCGTCACCGCGCCCGACGCCAGCGAGACCCTCGTCTCGAACCCGGTCGAGCGCTCCTCGTACGACGAATGCGCTCGCGCCCTGTCCGTCCTCGGCTCCCGCGAGGGACGCAAGGCGGTCTACGAGAAGATCACCGCCCGCGCCGGGCTCGACCTGCTGCCCGCCGCGAGCTGGCTGCTGCTCCGCATCCGCCACCACGGCACCGTCGAACCCGCCCTGCTCGCCGAGACCGTGCCCGTACCGCTGCGGGCCATCACGGAGGCCTCCCGGCAGGTGGAGGAACGGCGTCTGGTCACCAGGGAAGGGCTTCAGCTGATCCTCACCGAGGAGGGCGTCGGAGTGGCGACCCGGCTTGAGGCGGCCCGTGAGGAGTCGCTCGCCGAACTGCTCGGCGACTGGTGGGGGCCGGACCGGCCGACCGATCTGGTGCGGCTGGTGGAGCTGCTGACGTCCGAGCTGAACGGCTCGGACGCGGAACGCCCCCACAGCCCGGAACCGCCCCGCGACCACCAGGCCTGAGCACCGCTCGGTACGCCGCCGCCCGCCGCCCGGGGTGGTGCGTTCAGAGGTCCTTGCCGTACCAGATGTCCATGTACGGGCCCGTGCAGTACGCCGGGATCTCCGCGTATCCGTGCCGTGTGTACAGGGCGCGGGCCTCGACCAGGTCCAGGCGCGTGTTGAGGACCATCCGGCGCGCGCCGAGCGCGCGGGCCTCGTCCTCGAGGGCGGCGAGCAGCGTGCCCGCCCCGCCCAGGCCCCGGAAGGCGTGGCGCAGGAACACCCGGGTCAGTTCGGCGCGCTCCGAGTCGAGGAGCAGGACCCCGCCGCAGCCGGCCGCCTTGCCGTCGTACCGGCCGACCAGGAACTGCCCGGTCGGCGGGGTCAGCAGCTCGACCCCGTCGCCGGCGAGCCCCTCGTCGATCTCGGCCTCGGTCGCGGGCCGCCGCCAGTAGCGGCTGGCGACGTCGTCGTAGTAGTCGCGGCGGAGGGCGGCGGCGTCCGGGGTGTCGACGGGCTCGGGGGAGAAGATCCAGGTCATGCGCGCCATTCTGCGGCGCGCGCGCCCCGGCGCGCAGCCGGGTTTCGCCTCGGCCCCCGGGCCCGGCCGCAGGCCCCGGGCTCCGGTCCGCGACCGAGCCCCGACCCGATCACGGCCCGGGCCTCCGGTCCGCGACCGCGCTCAGACCGGGCCTCCGACGCCGGCCGCGCTCAGACCGGGCCTCCGACCCCGGCCGCGCCCGTCCCGCCCCTCGTGGCTCAGTTCTTGGGGGACGTCGTCTGGACGACCTCGAAGGACCACAGCGTGGAGCCGGTCGCGGCGGGCTTCGGTCGCTCGCCGCCGCCCTCGCCGCCGCCCTGGTGGGCGGCCTTCATGGAACCGTTCATCCAGTTCTGGAAGTCCTCCTCGCTGCGCCAGCGGGTGTAGACCAGGTACTGGTCGGTGCCCTCCAGGGGCCGCAGCAGCTCGAACCACTCGAATCCGTCGGAGCCCTCCACGGACCCGGCCCGGGCGGCGAAGCGCTGCTCCAGCACCTCACGCTGCTTGGCCGGCACGGTCAGGACGTTGATCTTCACGACACTGGGCACAGGACACCTCGTCACAAGCACGGGCCGGGCGCTGTGCCCGGCCTTGATCACGTACGTACCCGCAGTCTCCTACACCGCCCCGTCGGGACGGCGTGAAGACAGGGCGGCGAGAAGGCGGCGCGGGCCGGGTGTCGGAGGCGGCTCCTATGCTGGGCGTCCCCGGTTTCGGACGCCCTCGCGGGCTCATGAAGGGCAGGACATGACGCACACTCCTCCCGTCTCTCCCTCCGTCCCCGGGGCGGACGCGATACGCGCCCTGGCCGCGCGCTGGCTGCCCTGTCTCGGGGACGGGGACTTCGTCGTCTCGCCCGCCGGGCTGTGGCTGGCGCTCGGAGCCGTCGCCTCCGGGGCGCGGGGGCGGACCGGCGAGGAGCTGGGCGCGCTGCTCGGGGTCGAGGGCGAGGCGGCCGGCGAGGCCGTGACCGCCGTCGGGCGGCGGATCGCGGCTGCCGGCGGGGTCGTGGTGGCGACCGGGGTGTGGAGCAGGGTGCCGGTGCGCGAGGGGTTCCGGCGGGGGCTGCCCGGGGTGGGTTTCGGGGTGCTGCCCGGGGACGGTCAGGAGGAACTCGACGCGTGGGTACGGGAGTCCACCGGCGGCCGGATCGACGGGCTCCCGCTCCGGCTCGACGGATCCGAGGACCTGGTCCTGCTCAACGCCCTCGCGCTCAAGGCCTCGTGGCGCTCCGCGTTCCGCGCGGACCTCACCCGCGACGAGCCCTTCACCGAGGGAGACGGCACCACCCGGACCGTGCCGACCATGCGGCAGCGGATTCCGGCCGCCCAGGTCTGGTACGTGGACGGGGTCACGGTCGTCGAGCTGCCCTGCGCCGGGGCGGCGGGGGCCCTGGTGCGGTTCGTGCTCGGGCCGGAGGGTGCCCGGCCGGCCGAGGTGCTGCCCGCCGCCTGGGCGGCGGCGTCGGCGCGGGAGCGGCTCGCCGCAGACTCGGCCGATCTGGCGCTGCCGCGCTTCGAGTCGCGTACGCGGACCGGGGTGGACGCGCATCTGAAGGCGCTCGGCGTCACCCGCGCGCTGCGTCCCGGAGCCGAGTTCCCGGTGCTGTCCGAGGCCGAGCTGTTCGTCTCCGAGGTGGTGCAGGAGGTCTTGATCGAGGTCGCGGAGGAGGGGGTGGAGGCCGCCGCCGTCACACAGGTCACGATGACCCGGAGCGCGGCCCGGCCCCCGCGGCCCGTGGTGGAACGGATCGCCTTCGACCGCCCCTTCGGCTTCGTCGTCCTCGACGCCACGGAAGAGCTGCCGCTCTTCACCGGGTGGCAGCGGAGCGCGCCGGTCGCGGGGAGGGCCGTACGGGGCCGACCCGACGACCACCGCTGAGGCCGACCGTCCGGCGACGGTCGTCGGCGACGCCGGACGGTCGTCGGCGGTGGTCGTACGGCGGGCTCGGCGGAGTCGGCGTCAGCGGTGCGGTCGGCGTCGGCGTCAGCGGTGCCGACCCGCGTCAGCCCGTCACGCGGGCCAGCAGCAGTCCGTCGTAGCCCTTCGTGCCGACCGTCTGGACGGCCGTCGCCTCCAGCCGGGGTTCCCGGGCCACGAGGTCGAAGAGTTCGCGGGTGCCGTTGATCGCCGGGTCCTCCGGGTGGGGGGTGGTGATCCTTCCCCCGCGTACGACGTTGTCGACGACGATCACCGTGCCGGGGCGGGACAGTTTCAGCGCCCACTCCACATAGCGCGGGTTGTTGACCTTGTCGGCGTCGATGAAGACCAGGTCGAAGGGGCCCGCGCCCTCCGCCTCCAGCTCGGGCAGGCTGTCGAGCGCCGCGCCCGTACGGACCTCGACGAGCTTGTCCAGGCCGGCGCGCGCGATGTTGGCGCGGGCGACGGCCGCGTGGGCCGGGTCGTACTCGAGGGTGATGAGCCGGCCGTCGGCGGGCAGCGCGCGGGCCAGCCAGATCGTGCTGTAGCCGCCGAGGGTGCCGATCTCCAGGATGTTCCCGGCGCCCTGCGTCAGCGCGAGCAGGTGGAGCAGCTTGCCCTGGTTGGGTGCGACGGCGATCTCGGGCAGGCCCGCCGCCGCCGAGTCGGCGAGTGCGGCGGTGAGCACCTCGTCGCCGGGGGCGATCGTCTCGGTGAAGTAGTCGTCGACCTCGGTCCATCGGGGATCAGGCTGAGAGTTCGTCATGCGGCCGAACGTACACCGGCGTCGGGACCCGCCGGGGTCCCCGCGCGCCGCCGTCCCGCCCGTACCACCCGTACCGCGAGGAGCGCCGTCACCGCCGCGAGGAGCGCCCCGCCGCCGACGGTGAGCAGCCAGACGGGGATGCCTCCGGCCACCGTCAGCAGACGGTCGGTGTACTCGACCCGGCGGTACGGGGTGTCCGCGACGGTCCGCAGATGGTGGTCGTCGTCGATCCGCTCCGGGTGCGGGAACCGCTGCTCCAGGACGGTCAGTCGGACCGGCCGGTCCCCGGCGAGCGCGGCGACGGCGCCTTCGGGGCGCTCGATCCGTCCGGCGAAGGTGACCTCGGGGCGGTCGCCGCCGATGGGGGAGCGGGGCTCCATCCGGTGCTCGGCCAGGACGTACAGGCCGAGGGTCTGCGGAGTGCCGGCGAGCCGGGAGAGCCGCATGGGGTAGACGAGTTCGGGGGAGGCGAAGGTGATGCGGAGCGGGGTGAGTTCGCCGTCCAGGACCGCGCCCTCCTCCTGGGGCGCGAGCCGCACCGCGACGTACTCCCACTTCCGGTCCACGTACGGCTGGAGCGCGCCGGTCAGCCGTTCGGGCAGCTCGAAGCCGTTGGCGCGCAGCCAGCCGCCGAGGGCTCCGGGGTCGGTGGCGGTCAGCCGGGCCACGTCGAAGGGGCCGAGCCGCTCGCGGCCGACGACCCCGACGCCGGGGGCCGCGCCGGGCGCCGGGGCCCCCACCCCGTCCCCGTGGTCCTCGGTGAACGGCCACTCGCCCTCGCGCGGCCAGAAGTGGAAGCGGTCGCGCTGCTCGGGCTCGGTGAGCCGGTCGAGCGCGTCGAAGAGCGCGGGGTCGCCGAGGGTGACGCCGGCGCGGCTCGGTACGGGCATGATCCAGGCGGCGTGTTCGGCGTCGCCGTGCACGTTGAAGCGCATGACGACCGTCTCGGTGCGCCCGTCCCAGCGGACGGCGGACTCCTCCCGGTCGACGCCGATGCGCTGGTCCTTCGACGGGATCATGGCGCCGCAGCCGCAGGCGTACGCCGGTGCGACGAGCGAGCCGAGCTGGAGCGCGAGCAGTGCGACGACGACGGCGAGGACGCGGCGCGTCCGTGCCCCTGGTGTTCGTGTGGTTCGGTGTGTCCCCCGCATGCGGGGTGGGACGTGACCGGTCATGATCCGGTTCCGTCCCACCCGGTGGCGCTCCGGGCGGCCGGGTCACCCGGCCGCACGGAGCGCCCCGCTCACGCCGAGGCGCGGACCCGGAGTTCCTTGACGCCGTTGAGCCAGGCCGCCCGCAGCCGGCGGGGTTCGCCCGCCAGGGTGAGGTCGGGCAGGGCGTCCGCGAGGGCGTTGAAGATCAGGTCGATCTCCTTGATCGCGAGGGACTTGCCCAGGCAGAAGTGGGGTCCGCCGCCGCCGAAGCCGAGGTGGGGGTTGGGATCCCGGGTGATGTCGAAGCGTTCGGGGTCGGTGAAGACCTCGGGGTCGTTGTTGGCGGAGGAGTAGAACAGGCCGACGCGGTCGCCCTTGCGGATCTGCTGGCCGCCGAGTTCGGTGTCCTGGGTCGCGGTCCGCTGGAAGGAGACCACGGGGGTCGCCCAGCGCACGATCTCCTCGGCGGTGGTCGCGGGGCGTTCCCGCTTGAAGAGTTCCCACTGGTCGGGGTGGGTGAGGAAGGCGTGCATGCCGTGGCTGATGGCGTTGCGGGTGGTCTCGTTGCCCGCGACGGCGAGCAGCAGGACGAAGAACCCGAACTCGTCGGAGGAGAGGTTCCCCTGTCCCTCGGCCGCGACGAGCTGGCTGACGATGTCGGCGGCGGGGCAGGCCTTGCGGTCGGCGGCCATGTTCATCGCGTATCCGATGAGTTCCATGGCGGCCTCGACGCCGACCTCCTCGGTGATGGCGTACTCGGGGTCGTCGTACGCGATCATCTTGTTCGACCAGTCGAAGATCCGGGAGCGGTCCTCCTGGGGGACGCCGATGAGTTCGGCGATCGCCTGGAGGGGGAGCTCGACGGCGACCCGGGTGACGAAGTCGAAGGTGCCGTCGGAGTCGGCGCTCAGCC
Organism: Streptomyces sp. NPDC001728; assembly: GCF_040297565.1. Classification (NCBI taxonomy): domain Bacteria; kingdom Bacillati; phylum Actinomycetota; class Actinomycetes; order Kitasatosporales; family Streptomycetaceae; genus Streptomyces; species Streptomyces sp. NPDC001728. Next base: position 90,025 of record NZ_JBEOZK010000009.1, on the reverse strand, counting down.
GGGCCTCCTCGGCGATGGCGCGGGCGCGGTCGCCGAGCGCCGTCTCCAGGCTGCGGATCGCCCGGGGGGTGAAGCCGCGCTGGACGATCTGGCGGACCCGGGTGTGCTCGGGCGGGTCCATGTTGAGCATGATCATCTTCTGGACGTCGATCTGCTCGCGCTGGATGTTCTCGTTGAAGCGGATCACGGCGGTGTTGAGGTTCGACGAGAACAGCTCGGGGTGCGTGGACACGTACTTGACGTCCGCGTGGCGCGTGACGGCCCAGTACCCCTCGTCCTCGAAGCCCGTGATGCCGGCCTGCTGCGGGCACCACCACACGGGCGCCGTCTGCCGCAGCTCGGCGAACTCCGGGAAGGGAATGCGGTCGCGGAGCAGATCGGGATCGGTGGCGTCGAACCCTTCGGGGAGATGGGGGCAGGGCATCGGCAACACACTCCACATCTGATGGGTCGTCAGGAGTTGTCGGGAAAGTTAGTAACGAGTTCTAGAAGTAGCAAGGGGCCGAACGGGAACTGTTGCCTCCCGGACCCTTGCGTACCCGCGGTAGCAGTCATAAGACTGCACTCAGAACTAGAACGCGTACTAGTTCCCCCGTGACGCCGACCGACGGGCTGCCGGGACGCCCCGTCCGGTCGAGGAGAGGACGAGCTCATGGCCGCGGAACCCGTCATCGTCGAAGCCGTACGCACCCCCATCGGCAAGCGCGGAGGCGCGCTCGCCAACCTCCACCCCGCCTACCTCCTGGGCGAGACCTACCGCGAACTCCTCGGACGCACCGGCATCCACGCCGACTGCGTCGAACAGATCGTCGGCGGTACGGTCACCCACGCCGGAGAACAGTCCATGAACCCGGCGCGCACCGCCTGGCTCACCATGGGCCTCCCCTACGAGACCGCCGCCACCACCGTCGACTGCCAGTGCGGCTCCTCGCAGCAGGCCAGCCACATGGTCGCCAACATGGTCGCGGCCGGCGTCATCGACATCGGGATCAGCTGCGGCGTCGAGGCCATGTCGCGCGTACCGCTCGGCTCCGGTTCCAAGCACGGACCCGGCAAGCCCTTCCCCGACGAGTGGAACGTCGACCTCCCCAACCAGTTCGAGGCCGCCGAACGCATCGCCCGCAACAGGGGCCTCACCCGCGAACGCGTCGACTCCCTCGGACTGCTCTCCCAGGAACGGGCCGCGAACGCCTGGGCCGAGGAACGCTTCAAGCGCGAGACCTTCGCCGTGCAGGTCCCCACCACCGAGGACGAGCAGGCGGCTGGCCACGGCATGTGGCGGCTCGTCGACCGCGACGAGGGTCTGCGCGACACCACCATGGAGGGCCTCGGCCGGCTCAAGCCCGTCATGCCGACCGCCGTCCACACCGCCGGGAACTCCTCGCAGATCTCCGACGGCGCCTCCGCGATCATGTGGGCCTCCAAGCGCATGGCCCGCGCGCTCAAGCTGCGCCCGCGCGCCCGGATCGTCGCCCAGGCCCTGGTCGGCGCCGACCCGCACTACCACCTCGACGGGCCGATCGACGCGACGCGCGCGGTCCTCGGCAAGGCCGGGATGTCGCTCAGGGACATCGACCTCGTCGAGATCAACGAGGCCTTCGCCTCGGTGGTGCTCAGCTGGGCGCAGGCATTCGACCGCGACTTGGACGGTCTTGTGAAGGTGAACGTCAACGGCGGCGCCATCGCCCTCGGGCACCCCGTCGGGGCGACCGGTGCGCGGCTGATCACCACGGCCCTGCACGAGCTGGAACGGACGGACAAGGAGTTCGCGCTGATCACGATGTGCGCGGGCGGGGCGGTGGCCACGGGGACGATCATCCAGCGGTTGTAGCGGCTGCGGCGGCTGTAGCGGTTGTGGCTCTCCGGCGGCCCCGCCGGATCGCGGACCCCGGGCGGAAGACGCCGCAGGCCCCGCCCTCCCTGACGGGAGGCGGGGCCTTGCGGGTGCGCGGAGCGGCGGGTGACTCTTAGTACCAGCCGTTGGCCTGCCAGAACGCCCAGGCGGCGTTCGGGGAGCCGTAGCGCTCGTTCATGTAGTTGAGACCCCACTTGATCTGCGTGGCGGGGTTCGTCTTCCAGTCGGAACCGGCCGAGGCCATCTTCGAGGCCGGAAGGGCCTGGACGAGGCCGTAGGCGCCGCTGGAGGAGTTGGTGGCGTGGTGGTTCCAGCCGGACTCGTGGGCCACGATCTTGCTGAAGGACTGGTACTGCGAAGCGGGAACGATCTGCCGGGCGATGTCCTGCGGGCTGGCGGCCGAGGCCGCGCCCGTCGTGCCGAGCACCGCACCCGACGCGCCCAGCAGCACGGCTGCGGAGGCGGCGATGGACTTCTTGCGGGCAGCGACACGAGTGGTGATCGAGCGGATCAAGGTTTCAACCTAACTTCGGGGGCAATGGGTGCGCCAGGCGATTTCGGCAAGCCGGAACCAGAGCCCGGGAGACCCGGGAACTGGAGGGAACCGGCCGTCCGAGGTGCTGCGGTGAGCACCGGCTGCCTGGCGACGTCCACCAGACAAGCAGGGCGGGAACGCCGACGCAACGACCCCCTGTACGAGGAAGGTTCGGACCCGGGGGGTGGGACACCCTGGGTCCGGTTCAGGGGTTTCCGCAGGTCATCACCCGTTGTGGGTGGTTTGGGCGGGTACCTCCCGGCTACTATTCCACGTCGTACGTGACGTAGGTCCTATGGGCCGCCTCACTCGCGGGGGCCCTCTCGGGGGCCTCGAATGTGACCTGGGCCTCGAAGTTCGCCCGCCGCGTCGCCCGCCGCAACGCCTTCAGGAGTGTCCCGCCGACCGTCACGGTCAGGACCACGGTCAGCACGGCACGGCCGAGATCCCAGCCGAGGGAGGTGGCGACGAGGAAAGCGAGGAAACGGGCCAGGTTCTCGTGGGCCGGAGCGCCCGGCAGGAAGAAGATCCCGCCACCGTCGCCCCCGGCCGCCGCCTCCCCGCCGCCGATCGTCACCCAGCCGTACAGATTGGTGACCGTGCCGTACGCGAACGCCGCCACGAAGCCGTACGCGGACAGCATCAGCAGCTCGCCCCGGCCCCGGAACCGGTCCGGCCCCGGCAGCAGACCGGCGCCCATCGTGAACCAGCCCATCGCCAGCATCTGCGTCGGCATCCACGGCCCCACCCCGCCCGTGAGCAGCGCGGACGCGAACATCGTCACCGAGCCCAGGACGAAACCGAAGCCCGGCCCCAGGACCCGGCCGCTCAGCACCATCAGGAAGAACATCGGCTCCAGGCCGGCCGTCCCCGCCCCCAGTGGCCGCAGCGCCGCGCCGACGGCGGCGAGCACCCCCAGCATCGCCACCGCCTTCGCGTCCATCCCGCAGTCCGCGATCGTCGCGACGACGACCGCGATCAGCAGCGGCAGCAGCACGGCGAAGAGCCAGGGGGCGTCGGCGGCGTGCGTGGTCACGGCGGAACCGGCGTCCGCGAAGAGGGGCCAGCAGATGGCGATGAGCCCGACGACGGAGACCAGGAGCAGGGCGGTCACGGAGCGGGGGCCGAGGCGGACGGGGCGGGTGGTGGTGGGGCGGGTGGTCATGGGGCCGGTGGTCACAGCGCGCCCTCCCCTTGTCCTGTGGGCCCTCGCAGTGCGCGCTCCACCTGTTCCACCGTGAGCCACGGCTGCGGGGCGAGGATCTTCGCCACCTGCGGCGAGAACGCCGGCGAGGACACCACCACCTCCGCCGTCGGCCCGTCCGCCACCACCTCGCCGTCCGCGATGATCACCACCCGGTGCGCCAGCTCCGCCGCCAGCTCCACGTCGTGCGTCGCGAGCACGATCGCGTGGCCCTCGGCGGCGAGCGTACGGAGCAGGGTGACGAGACGGGCCTTCGCCGCGTAGTCCAGGCCGCGGGTCGGCTCGTCGAGCAGCAGCAGCGGGGGGCGGCCCGTCAGGACCACGGCCAGCGCCAGGGCGAGGCGCTGCCCCTCGGACAGGTCCCGGGGGTGGGTGTCGTCCGCGACGCCCGGAAGCAGCTCGGACACCAGCGCCCGGCACGTACCGGGCGCCGCGCCCGCGTCCGTGTCGGCCGCCGCGCACTCGGCGGCGACCGTGTCCGCGTACAGCAGGTCGCGCGGCTCCTGCGGGACCAGGCCGACCTGACGGATCAGCTCGCGCGGGTCGGTGGCGTGCGGGGTGCGGCCGGCGACGCGGACGGTGCCGGCCGTCGGTTCGATCATGCCGACGAGGGTGGAGAGGAGGGTGGACTTTCCGGCGCCGTTACGGCCCATGAGGGCGAGGGTTTCGCCGGGGGCGACGGTGAGGTCGATGTGACGGAGAGCTTCTACGCGGGCGCGGCGGACGGCGAGGCGGTCGGTGAGAACGAGGGGGGTGGTGGGTGCGGGTGCGGGGGCGGCGGTGCGGCGCCGCTTGAAGAGGATGAATCCCCCACCCCTCCCCCTACGCCTGGCGGCGTGGGGGGACCCCCACTTCCCGTAACCGGGGGCTCCGCCCCCGGACCCCCGCGCCTCGAACGCCGGCGGGGCTGGAATTTCCAGCGCCTCCACCCCCTCCAGCCGCTCCTTCAGTCCCCCCGCCCGCCGCCGCGCATCCCGCACCGTCAGTGGCAGCGGGTCCCAGCCCGCCATCCGGCCCAGACCCACCACCGGCGGATGCACCGGTGAGACCGCCATGATCTCGGCCGGCGGGCCCATCACCGCGTCCGGCAGCAGGATGATCTGGTCCGCGTACTGGACCACCCGTTCCAGGCGGTGTTCCGCGAGGAGGACCGTCGTGCCGAGGTCGTGGACCAGGCGCTGGAGGACCGCGAGGACGTCCTCCGCCGCCGACGGGTCCAGCGCGGAGGTCGGTTCGTCGAGGACCAGGATCTTCGGGTGCGGGGTGAGGACGGAGCCGATCGCGACCCGCTGCCGCTGCCCGCCGGAGAGCGTGGCGATCGGGCGGTCGCGGAGTTCGGCGAGGCCGAGGAGGTCGAGGGTCTCCTCGACGCGGCGCCGCATGACGCCGGGCGCGAGGCCCAGTGACTCCATGCCGTACGCCAGCTCGTCCTCGACGGTGTCGGTGACGAAGTGCGCGGACGGGTCCTGCCCGACCGTGCCGACCAGGTCCGCCAGCTCGCGCGGCGGATGCGTGCGGGTGTCGCGGCCGTCGACCGTGACGCGGCCGGTCAGGGTGCCGCCCGTGAAGTGGGGGACGAGCCCGGAGACCGTGCCGAGGAGGGTCGACTTGCCGACGCCCGAGGGGCCGACGAGCAGCACCAGCTCCCCTTCGGGGACGGTGAGGTCGACGTCCCGCAGGGTGGGCCCGGCGGCCCCGTCGTAGGTCACCGAGACGTTCTCGAAGCGGATCACGCGTTCTCCTTGCCGGGCGGTACGGGGGCCACGAACGCCGGCACCAGGCCCACCAGGACCGACACCGCAGGCCACAGCGGCAGCTCCGGCGCCTCCAGGGGGACGACCCCGGGGTGCAGGGCCTCGGGCGCGTACCGGTTCGCCCAGATCATCAGGACCGCGACCGCCACCCCGGAGCCCGCGACCAGCCAGGCCCGGAGGCCCCAGTGGTCCGGCCGGTAGCGGGTGCGGACCGTCCGGCGCCCGCCGAGCCGCAGCCCGGCCATGGCCGCGAGCAGCCCGGCGGCGAGCAGCGGCAGCCCGTAACCGGCGCCCTCCGCCGCGAGCAGCCCGTACGAACCGGCGCAGACGCCGAGCAGACCGCCCAGCGTCAGTACGTTCGTGGTGCGGCGCACGGAGGCCGGCACCTGCGCCGTCCGCCCGTACCCGCGTGCGTCCATCGAGGCGGCGACGGCGATCGACCGTTCGAGCGCGCCCTCCAGGACCGGCAGGCCGATCTGGAGCACCGCCCGCACCCCGCCCGTGGGGCGCCCGCGAAGGCGCCGGGCGGTACGGAGCCGGACCACGTCCGCGACCATGTTCGGTGCGAAGGTCATCGCGACGACGACGGCGACCCCGGCCTCGTACAGCGCGCCCGGCAGCGATTTCAGCAGCCGCGCGGGGTTGGCGAGCGCGTTCGCCGCGCCCACGCAGATCAGCAGGGTCGCCAGTTTGGCGCCGTCGTACAGCGCGAACACCAGCTGCTCGGCCGTCACCCGCCCCCCGATGCGGATGCCCTCCGCCCAGTCGGGCAGCGGCAGCTCGGGCAGGGTGAACAGCACGTGCGTCCCCGGGATGGGGGAGCCGAGGAGCAGCGAGAAGACGACCCGCAGGCCGACGACGAACAGGCCGAGCTTCACGAACGCGCCGTACGAGCGGGCCCACGGAGCGTCCGTACGCCGGGCCGCGACGACATAGCCGGCGACCCCGACGAGCAGACCGAGCAGCAGCGGGTTGGTCGTCCGGGAGGCGGCGACGGCCAGACCGAGAGCCCACAGCCACCAGGCACCGGCGTGCAGGGCATTGGCCCGGCTCGCCTCGGGGGCAGTGAACACGCCACGTGCTGTGAAGGCGCCACGGGCTGGGAGAGCGTCCCGGGCCGTGGACAGTCCCCGGGCCATGGCATCGCCCTGAGCCGTGTGACCGTCCCGGGCCGTGTGAGTGCCCTGGGCTGTCTGAGCGCCCCGGACCGCATCAGCTCCCTGAGCCGTGCCGGCGCCGCGCGCGGTGGACAAGCCCCGGGCCGGCTCAGCGCCCCGGGCCGTGCGACCGCCCCGGCCCGCGAGAGCGCCCCAGGTCGTGAACACGCGACGGGCCGTACTCATCCGCGTCGGCGGGCCTTCCATATCGCCGCGCCGCCGAGGGCCAGGACCGCCGCCCCGCCGGCGAGTACGCCGAAGGACGGGCCGCCGCCGTCGGTGTCCCCCGTCGCGGCCGGTGCGGCCTCGGCCGGTGCCGACGCCCCCGGCGCCTTCTCCGCGACCTGTTCGCCGCAGCCCCGCACCGGGTAGCCCGCGATCCCGCACAGCATGGCCGCGCTGTCGTACCGCAGCGGCTTCGCCACCTCGGCCAGCGCCTCCGCGCCCGTCGCGTCCTCGCGGACCCGCGCACAGCCGACCTCGATCAGCTTCTCCGGCGGGGTCTCGCCCGGCGGGGCGTCCAGCGGCCCGCCGAAGTCGACGACGACCGCCACGCGCTTGCTGCCGTCCTTCGCGTCCGTGCTGCCGCAGATCCCCGGGAAGTCGGGGGCGACGGAGGGCAGGGAGGTGTCGTCCGTGCCGTTGCTGATCGCGAAGCGGAAGCCGATCACATCGCCGTCGGCGGGCCGGGCGGTCGCCGGGCCCTGGGTGGCGTACGCCCAGGGCTTGCCGCCGTCGCTCTCCCAGAACGACCAGTAGCGGTAGCCGGCGGCCTGCGCCGGGGCGGCGGCGACCCCGGCGAGGGTCAGCAGCGCGCCGGCCGCGGCGCCCGCGATCCGCGCGCCGGTCCTGCGGGCCGCCGTCACTTCTTGCGGCCGCTCACGAGGAAGCCGATGCCGACGCCGACGACCATGCCGATGCCGATGATCCACCAGACGTCGAAGCCGGAGCCCTCGTCGTCGCTGGTCGAGGACGCGGAGGTGTCCGGGGTCTTGGGCGCGGGGCCGGTCGCGTTGAGCTGCTCGACCAGGTCCGCAGTGCCGAACTCGCGCGGGTCGGTCTCCATCGAGCGGGAGGCCAGGATCAGCTGCGCGTACGCGGCGGGGCCGTTCTCCTTCGCCCAGGCGGCGGAGTGCGTCTCCAGCCACTGGAGGGCGGGCTCGGCCTGCCGGGCGGCGCCGGCGCCGGCCAGCGCCACGACGGCGTCGGCGGTGTTGCCGAAGTCGGGCTGCTCGCTGGTGTCGGTGGCGCCGGGCATCGGCGGGGTGGTCAGGTGGGCGGTCTTGAGGAGCGCCTTCGACAGGTAGGAGGCGCCGTTGAGGGCGGCCCGCTCGACGGTCGGCTTCGTGAGGTCCTGGCAGGTCGGCTGCTGCTGCGGGGAGGCCTTGGTGGCGACGATGCTCTTGCCGAGCCCGGCGAGGGTGGCCGCGGCGGTGGCGTCGGCGTTCGCGAGCAGCTTGCCGCTCTTGTCGGGCTGGTACGCGAACGCCCCGGCGTTCTCCTCGTCCGAGCAGGGCACGGCGAAGGTGAGGAGCGCGTCGTAGGGCGTACGGCCCTCGGCGGAGGTGTACGAGCCGGGCTTGACGCTGATCGCGGCGAGCGTGCCGATGACGAGCGAGGTGGAGTTGGCGTCGCTGGGGCCCCCGGGGGTGTAGCCCCAGCCGCCGTCCTTGTTCTGCACGGTGCGCAGCCAGCCGGCGCCCGACGTGACGGCCTCGTCGAGCTTCTCCGGGTCGGCGGCCTGGCGGCGGACGGCGCCCAGCGCGTGCACGGCGGCGGCGGTGGCGTTGGTGTCCCGCATGGTCTTCGGGTCGCAGGGCTTGCTGACGTCCGCGCGGTACGCCGCGAACGAGCCGTCCTCGCACTGCTGGCCGAGCAGCCAGTCCACGGCCTGGTCGGCGGGCTGGTAGCCGGTGGCGCGCTGGGCGAGGAAGGCGAGCGACTGGCGCCACACACCGTCGTACGTCGGGTCCTTCGTGCCGTACAGGCCGGGCGGGAGCGTCCCCGCGGAGGGGGTGGGGGAGGGCGCGGCGGAGGCCGCGCCGACGGCTCCGGTGCCGAGCAGGACGGCGGCGGCTGCGAGCGCGGCGGCGCCTCGGCGGACGGTGTTCATGGAGCCCTCTCCTGCGGCCGGGCACCGGCACGCCTCAGGGGCACCAGGCTCCGGCTCCGTATTCCTCGACGGTGCCGGCGGTCACGTCCCGCACGGGGCATTCCGACTCGCCGCTCCCCGGGGGGCGCGGCATACGGTTGCGGGTCAGTGCCGGAGTCGCACCGGCTTCCCCCCGTACGGGCATGATGACGACGCGCCCACTCTACCGGCCCGTACGCCCGCCGCCCCGAGGGTGCGAGGCGCCTCACACCGGGGCGGGGACCGCGTCGGGCGCCCGACGCGGGCCGCCCGGCCGGGTCAGGCCTTCACACCGCCACGTACTCCACGGGGTCCGTCCCCGGGACGGCCTCCGCGCGGCCCAGTTTCACCAGCCGGCGGACATGGGCCTCGGCCTCGCTGACGGCGATGTTGCGGGAGCCGTAGGGGATCTGCTCCCAGGGGCGGTTCCACTCCATCTGCTCGGCGAGCCGCCAGGGGGTGAGCGGTGTGGCGAGGAGGCCGAGGAGGCCGGTGAGCCGCTCCTCGTGGTGGTCGAGGAGTGCGCGGACCCGGCCGGCGGCGTCGGGGAAGGCGTACTGGTGGGCGGGGAGGACCTCGGCGACCCCGAGGCGGCCGATGCGCTCCAGGGAGTCGAGGTAGTCGCCGAGGGGGTCGGTCTCGGTGACCTCGTCGGGGTCCTCGTAGAGCCCGATGTGCGGGGAGATGCCGGGCAGCAGGTGGTCGCCGGAGAAGAGGCGGCCGTGGCCGGGCAGCCGGGAGGGGTGCTCCTCCTCCAGGTGGAGGCAGACGTGGCCGGGGGTGTGGCCGGGCGTCCAGATCGCGCGCAGGCGCCGCCCGGCGAGGTCGAGGAGTTCGCCGGGGACGATCTCGCGGTCGGGGAGGGCGGAGCGCAGCCCGGGGAGGGTGTCCATCCGGCCGGAGTCGCGTGCGGCGCGCAGCGGGACGAGGTGGTCCTCGGGGGCGCCGACGGCGGCGAGCTTGCGGGCGAGGTAGTCGAGCCAGGTGCCGGGCCGGGCCTCGCGGGTGCGGCGTACGACGGCGGTGTCGGCGGCGTGCATGGCGATCCAGGCCCCGGACTCCTCGCGGACCCGCCCGGAGAGGCCGTGGTGGTCGGGGTGGTGGTGGGTGATGACGACCCCGTGGACGTCGGTCATGGCGATCCCCAGCGCGTCGAGCCCGCCGACGAGTTCGGACCAGGAGGCGGGGTCGTCCCAGCCGGTGTCGACGAGGACGGGACCCCGGTCGGTGTCGAGGACGTGGACCAGGGTGTGGCCGAGCGGATTGTCGGGGATGGGCACCCGCAGCGACCAGACGCCTCCGCCGTGCTCGGTCACCTGGTTCATGAGCGTCCTCGTCTCTGTGTACCGGTACGGCCATTGCCCACCATAACTAGAACTGGTATCAGTTCTGAAGCATCGTCAGGAACTGAGAGAGATTTTCCCCTCCCCGGAAGGCGGCGGTCATGACCGAGCTTGTGGAGCACGGAAAGCTGTTCATCGGCGGGGAGTTGGCCGATCCGCTCGGCGAGGAGGTCATCGAGGTGATCTCCCCGCACACCGAGGAGGTCATCGGACGGGTCCCGCACGCCTCCGCCGCCGATGTCGACCGGGCCGTGGCCGCCGCGCGGCGGGCCTTCGACGAGGGGCCCTGGCCCCGGATGTCGGTCGAGGAGCGGATCGCGGTCGTCACCCGTATCAAGGACGCCATCGCCGTGCGGTACGAGGAGATCGGCCGCGTCATCAGCGCGCAGAACGGCTCCCCGTACTCCTGGTCCGTCCTCGCCCAGGCGCTCGGCGCGATGATGGTCTGGGACGCGGCGATCACCGTCGCCCGTGACTTCGCGTGGGAGGAGCGGCGCGGCGGCGTCCTCGGGCCGCTGCTCGTCCGGCGCGAGCCGGTGGGCGTGGTCGCGGCCGTCGTCCCGTGGAACGTCCCGCAGTTCACCGCCGCCGCCAAGCTGGGGCCCGCGCTCCTTGCCGGCTGCACGGTGGTCCTCAAGCCCTCCCCGGAGTCGCCGCTCGACTCGTACATCCTGGGTGAGATCGCCGCCGAGGCCGGGCTGCCCGAGGGCGTGCTCAGCATCCTGCCCGCCGACCGCGAGGTCAGCGAGTACCTGGTCGGCCACCCCGGCGTCGACAAGGTCTCCTTCACCGGTTCGGTCGCCGCCGGCAAGCGGGTCATGGAGGTCGCCTCCCGCAACCTCACCCGGGTCACCCTCGAACTGGGCGGCAAGTCGGCCGCCGTGATCCTGCCGGACGCCGACGTGGAGACCGCCGTCGCCGGGATCGTCCCCGCCGCCTGGATGAACAACGGCCAGGCGTGCGTCGCCCAGACCCGTATCCTCGCCCCCCGCTCCCGGTACGAGGAGATCGCCGAGGCCCTCGCCGCGGCGGCCGGCGCGCTCGTCGTCGGCGACCCGCTCGACCCGGCCACCCAGGTCGGCCCGCTCGTCGCCCGCCGCCAGCGGCAGCGCTCCCTCGACTACATCGGCATCGGTCAGCAGGAGGGCGCCAAGATCCTCGCGGGCGGCGGCCGTCCGGCCGGCCTGGAGCGCGGCTGGTACGTCGAGCCGACCCTCTTCGGCGGCGTCGACAACTCCATGCGGATCGCCCGCGAGGAGATCTTCGGCCCGGTGATCTGCCTCCTGCCGTACGGGGACGAGGCCGAGGCCCTCCGGATCGCGAACGACTCCGACTTCGGGCTCAGCGGCAGCGTCTGGACCGGCGACGTGGAGCACGGCATCGACTTCGCGCGGGGCGTGCGCACCGGCACGTTCAACGTGAACACCTTCAGCCTGGACATGCTCGGCCCGTTCGGCGGCTACAAGAACTCCGGCCTGGGACGGGAGTTCGGCCCCGAGGGCTTCGGCGAGTACCTGGAGCACAAGATGATCCACCTGCCGGCCGGATACGGGGACGCGTGATGGGCGACCGCTGGCACGTGGAGGTCGACCGGAGCGTCTGCATCGGCTCCGGCATGTGCGTCAACCACGCTCCCGACGGCTTCCGTCTCGACACCGCCCGCCAGTCGCACCCGCGCGCGACGGAGGCCGACGCGGGCGAACGCCTGCTCGCGGCGGCCGAGGGCTGCCCGGTGGAGGCCATCCTGATCACGCTCGCGGACGGTGGGGAGCCGGTGTTCCCACCGGAGGAGTGACCGGGCCCCTGGAGGAGTGACCGGGCCCGGGCCCGCCGGGGAACCGCGCCCGTCGGCACCGCCCCTGACCTGCCCTCATGTGTGTGACACTCGCTCGGCACAGCAGGGACACAGGGAGCGGAGACGTCATGCGCGGTCAGGGTCGGGGTCGGGGTACGGCTCGGGGTACGGGGTGGGCGGCGGTAGCCGGAGTGACCCTGGTGGCGCTCCTCGGGGCCGGATGCGGGCCCGGTGCGGCGGGAGCGCCGGCCTTCGGCCGTACGGCGGCGCACGACGAGGTCCTCGCCGCCGTCGGCGGCTCGGGGCTGCCCGAGTCCGACCTTCCGGAGATCGGCGGGCCGACCCCGAAGGGCGCCACCCCCCGGCCCACGCCGTCCACGGTGCGGGAGCGGGCGGCCGAGCGCGGCGCCGCCTGCTCCACCGGCTGGCAGTACGTCGGCCCCGTCGCCGAAGGGTCCCGCGCCGGCTTCGACAAGGCGGTCTCCGCCCTCGCGGGGAAGCGGTGGAACCAGACGCAGCGCCAGGTGGAGAAGCTGGACGAGAAGGGCGGAACCAGCGTCACGGTCACGCTCAAGAAGCAGGGCTGGACGATGAACGCCCGCCACCACAGCGCCCGCCAGGGGCTGAGCATGGACATCATCTCCTTCCAGGCGTCGGAGGACTCGTGCATGGCGAAGCTCACCGAGAAGGAGCGGGAGTCCCTGCTCGGGGACGACGTCGAACGGCCTTGACGAAGGGCGCCGTTGCGGGCAACGACCGTTCCCACGTGCAAAACTGTGCCCCTGTCGGCGGAGGCGAGAGGCCTTCGTGTGTGCGTCCTTGGGAGTGCTGTGCGCAAGGTGATGGGGGCGGCCCTGGCCGCCGGTGTGGTGTTGCTCGTCGCGGGCTGCGGGAGCGACGGCGGTGCGGACAAGGGCGGCTCGGCGTCCGGCGGTTCGTCCTCGGCCGGTTCGTCCTCGACGGGCGGCTCGGGCGGTTCGGATGGCAAGCGGCTCGACGGTGCCGCGGTCACCGAGGAGCTGTCCGGCGCGGCGACCGGGGCCGGCTTCACGCAGGACGCCTCGGGCGAGCAGGTTCCGGCCACGCTCAAGAACTGCATGGTCAGCTGGACGGCCGACGCCGAGAAGGCCGCCGACCCGGCGAAGTCGTACAACGCCACGGTCGCGACCCTGACCAAGGGCGGCTGGAGCGAGGAGCGCAGCTCCGGCCAGGGCGGCTCGGTGATCAAGTCCCTGAAGAAGAGCAGCTGGCAGCTCCAGGCGAGCAACCACTCCGCCGGCCCGCTCAAGCTGGTCATGTTCGTCGCCGTGGACGGCGGTCCGGAGTGCGCGGCGGCCATCGCCGAGGAGAACGCGAAGGCCAAGAAGTCCTGACCCGGTGCCGCCCGCACCCCCGGAGCACGAACCACCGGGGGCGCGGGCGGTGCGGCCCGTGCCGCTCAGCCGGCCACGGACTCCGGGGCCGATGCCTGGGCCTGGGCCGGTGCGGGGGCCGGTGCCGTCAGGTCGATCAGCCGGCAGACCGTCTCGATGTCGATCTTCACCTGTGCGATCGAGGCCCGGCCCGACAGCCAGGTGATCAGCGCCGAGTGCCAGGTGTGCTCGATGACCCGGACCGCCGAGAGCTGCTCCGGCGTCGGGTGCTCCGCCCCCATCGCGTCCAGGATGATCGCGGTCGTCAGCCGCGAGACCGTGTCGACCTCGGGGCTCACCCCGCGGTCCGCGAAGGTCAGCGCCCGCACCATCGCGTCCGCGAGCTGCGGTTCGCGCTGGAGGGCGCGGAAGGCCCGCATCAGCGTCTCCGCGACCCGCTGCGCCGCGTCGGCGCCCGCCGGGGGCCGCTTCCGCAGGGTGGTGTGCATGTGCTGGAGCTGGTCCTGCATCGTCGCGACCAGCAGGTGGATCTTGGAGGGGAAGTAGCGGTACAGCGTCCCCAGGGCCACTCCGGCCGCCTCGGCGACCTCCCGCATCTGCACGGCGTCGAAGCCGCCCCGCGCCGCGAGCTGCGCGCTGGCGTTCAGGATGCGGCGGCGGCGCGCCTCCTGCCGCTCCGTGAGGGGTGGCGACGCGGGGCTGCGGTCCGCTCTGTTGTCTGCGGTCATGAGGTCCCGTTCCGTGCGGTGGGGAGCGACAGTATGGCGGTGCGGAGGCCGTGGCGCGAATCACCTGTTCCGGATCTCACCGCGGAGCTACCTGCCGGTAGATTCTGTCCTCCTCGAAGGATCAAGCGTTCGAGAACGATCGGGCCGGAGATCGGGCCGGCGATCAAGTCTGTAACTTGTTCTAGATTAGCGCGAGCGGATACGCTCCGGCGAAACGCACGCTCGAAGGGGGTCGCGCATGAGCGCTGAGGCCATAGAGGCAAGCCCCCGACAGGGCGTCACGGCGGCCGGGGGTGAATCCCTGCGCATCGCCCTCCTCACGTACAAGGGCAATCCCTTCTGCGGCGGACAGGGCGTCTACGTCCGACACCTCTCCCGCGAGCTGGCCCGCCTGGGGCACTCCGTCGAGGTCATCGGCTCCCAGCCGTACCCCGTCCTCGACGAGGGCGAGGACCTCGGGGGGCTCACGCTCACCGAGATCGCAAGCCTCGACCTCTACCGCTCGCCGGACCCCTTCCGTACGCCGAAGCGCGAGGAGTGCCGGGACTGGATCGACGGCCTGGAAGTCGCGACCATGTGGACCGGCGGCTTCCCCGAACCGCTCACCTTCTCGCTGCGGGCCCGGCGCATGCTCGCCGCCCGCCGCGGCGACTTCGACGTCGTCCACGACAACCAGACCCTCGGGTACGGGCTCCTCGGCGGCCCGCGCGCGATCGGCGCGCCGCTCGTCACCACGATCCACCACCCCATCACCGTCGACCGGCAGCTCGAACTCGACGCCGCCGCCGACTGGAAGCGCCGCGCCTCGGTCCGCCGCTGGTACGCCTTCACCCATATGCAGAAGCGCGTCGCCCGCCGGATACCGTCCGTCCTCACCGTCTCCGGGACCTCCCGGCAGGAGATCGTCGAGCACCTCGGCGTACGCGAGGACCGCATCCGGGTCGTCCACATCGGCGCCGACACCGCCCTCTGGTCGCCCGACCCGGCCGTCGCCGAGGTCCCCGGCCGGATCGTCACCACCTCCAGCGCCGACGTCCCCCTCAAGGGCCTGATCCACCTGATCGAGGCGCTCGCCAAGCTCCGTACGGAGAACCCCGACGCCCACCTCGTCGTGGTCGGCAAGCGCGCCGAGGACGGCCCCGTCGCCGCCGCGATCGAGCGGTACGGGCTGGACGGCGCCGTCCGGTTCGTCAAGGGCATCAGCGACGCGGAGCTGGTCGACCTGGTGCGGTCGGCGCAGGTGTCCTGCGTGCCCTCGCTGTACGAGGGGTTCTCGCTGCCCGCCGCCGAGGCGATGGCCACGGGGACGGCGCTCGTCGCGACCACCGGTGGGGCGATCCCCGAGGTCGCGGGAGCGGACGGGGAGACGTGTCTCGCGGTGCCGCCCGGTGATGCGGGGGCGCTGGCCGCTGGGCTTGGACGGGTGCTCGGGGACGCGGAGCTGCGGGCTCGGCTCGGCGCGGCGGGGCGGGAGCGGGTGCTTGCCAAGTTCACCTGGGCGCGGGCCGCGCAGGGGACGGCCGAGCTGTATCGGGAGGCGGTCGCCGCGCAGGGCGCCGGGGTGCGCCGGTGATGCTTCGTCGTCATGGCCGGGTGCGGCCCGGTGGTCGGCTTGCGCCCACCTGTTCCGCCCTCCGGAACGCCTGCCCACAAGTCGGCGTGGGCGCCTGCCCACAACCACCTTCCACTCGCGAAAGCAGGATCCCGTGCTGACCGTCGACTTCACTCGCTTCCCGCTCGCCCCCGGCGATCGTGTGCTCGATCTGGGCTGTGGTGCGGGCAGGCATGCCTTCGAGTGCTACCGGCGCGGCGCCCAGGTCGTGGCCCTCGACCAGAACGGCGAGGAGATCCGCGAGGTCGCCAAGTGGTTCGCGGCGATGAAGGAGGCCGGGGAGGCGCCCGCGGGGGCGACCGCCACCGCGATGGAGGGCGACGCCCTCAACCTGCCCTTCCCCGACGCGTCCTTCGACGTCGTCATCATCTCCGAGGTCATGGAGCACATCCCCGACGACAAGGGCGTGCTCGCGGAGATGGTCCGCGTCCTCAAGCCGGGCGGCCGGATCGCGATCACCGTGCCCCGCTACGGCCCGGAGAAGGTCTGCTGGACGCTCTCCGACGCGTACCACGAGGTCGAGGGCGGCCACATCCGCATCTACAAGGCCGACGAACTCCTCGGCAAGATCCGGCAGGCCGGTCTCAAGCCGTACGGCACCCACCACGCGCACGCCCTGCACTCGCCGTACTGGTGGCTGAAGTGCGCCTTCGGCGTCGACAACGACAAGGCGCTGCCGGTCCGCGCGTACCACAAGCTCCTGGTCTGGGACATCATGAAGAAGCCCGCCCTGACCCGGGTCACCGAGCAGCTGCTCAACCCGGTCGTCGGCAAGAGCTTCGTGGCGTACGCGACCAAGCCGCACCTTCCGAAGGCCGACGCCGTGGACGCCGACAAGTGACGAGTCCCGAGCGGATCGCCGAGCACCTCGTCCTGCCCGGGGTGCTCACCGCCGAGCAGGCAGCCGAGACCGTCACCGGCATACTCGCCGTCCAGCGCGAGGACGGGGCGATCCCGTGGTTCCGGGGCCACCACCTCGACCCCTGGGACCACACCGAGGCCGCCATGGCCCTGGACGCGGCCGGCGAGCACGCCGCCGCCGCCAGGGCCTACGCGTGGCTCGCCCGCCACCAGAACACCGACGGCTCCTGGTACGCCGCCTACCAGGACGGCGACCCGGAGCAGGTCACCGACCGCGGCCGCGAGTCCAACTTCGTCGCGTACATCGCGGTCGGCGTCTGGCACCACTACCTCTCGACCGGCGACGACGCCTTCCTCGACCGGATGTGGCCCGTCGTCTACGCGGCCGTCGAGTTCGTCCTCGGGCTCCAGCAGCCGGGCGGCCAGATCGGCTGGAAGCGCGAGCCCGACGGCGCCCCGGTGAACGACGCGCTGCTCACCGGCAGTTCCTCGATCCACCAGGCGCTCCGCTGTGCCCTCGCCATCGCCGAGGTCCGCGAAGAGCCGCAGCCCGACTGGGAGTTGGCGACCGGGGCGCTGGGACACGCGATACGCCGCCACCCCGAGCGCTTCCTCGACAAGTCCCGCTATTCGATGGACTGGTACTACCCGGTGCTCGGCGGCGCGGTGACGGGAGCCGACGCGAAGACGCGGGTCGAGGCCGACTGGGACACGTTCGTCGTGCCCGGCCTCGGGGTGCGCTGTGTGGTCCCCAACCCCTGGGTCACCGGCGGTGAGAGCTGCGAACTCGCCCTCGCCCTCTGGGCGATGGGCGAGTCGGACCGGGCGCTCACCATCCTCCAGGACATCCAGCACCTGCGCGCCGGGAACGGCATGTACTGGACCGGGTACGTCTTCGAGGGTGAGGCGGAGGTCGACAAGGCCATGTGGCCCGAGGAGCAGACCGCCTGGACCGCCGGCTCCCTGCTGCTCGCGGTGGCGGCCCTCGGCGGCGAGGAGGCCACGGTGGCCGTCTTCGGCGGCGAGCGCCTTCCCGGCGGCCTCGAACCGGACTGCTGCCGGGCGTAGAGGGGCGGGGCGCCGGGCAGGACCTCCCGGGCCCGGACGCTACCCGGACGGAGTCGCCCGGGTAGCGGACGCCCCGGCCCCGGGTGAGGCTGGCGCCACAGTCCCCAGGGAGGTCCCGTCGTGCCCAGAAGTCCTTCGCGCGGAGTCGTGGCGCTGCTGCTTGCGAGCACCCTGCTCATGACCACCGCCGCCTGCGGCGGCGACACGCAGGGCACGAGCGCCGCCGTGACCCCGTCGGCCTCCAGCAGCTTCGAGCAGCAGAAGCTGGCGAAGACCCGGTTCGTGGCCAACGCGGGGCTGGCGGCGGGCGCCGCGTACCAGTGGATCGTGAAGCCGTACCGCGCGGGCAAGTTCACCAAGGGCGCGGACGGCCGGACCTTCGCCCTGGTGAAGGCGGGCCTCGCGGGCGCGTTCGCGTACAACCGGCTCAAGGCCGCCGTGAACAACGCCAAGGGCGACCCGTTGCTCTCCAAGGCGGTCGCACCGCTCTCGGCGGGCATCGACTCGCTCAAGGACCTCGGTACGAAGCTCCGCAAGGGCGAGGCGGGCGCCGCGGACGTCAGCTCCTTCGAGAGCGTCATCAACAGCGTCAAGGACGCGGGCAAGAGCGCCGGCGCCGAGGTCGTCGACAAGGTGCCCAGCGCGTCCCAGCTCAGCGGCGGGTGACCGACTCCCCGCCGCGCACTAGGAGTTGAGCTCGGCGAGCAGGCGTAGGGTCTCGGGGTCCGGTGAGGTGACGAGGAGGTCCGTCACCGGGCCCCGGCGCCATGTCTCCAGCCGTTCGGCGATCCGTGCCCGGGGTCCCACGAGGGAGATCTCGTCCGCGAAGTCGTCCGGCACGGCGAGCACCGCCTCCTCGCGCCGGCCGGCCGCGAACAGCTCCTGGACGCGCCGGGCCTCCTTCTCGTACCCCATGCGTCCCATCAGGTCGGCGTGGAAGTTGCGGGCCGCGTGGCCCATGCCGCCGATGTAGAAGCCGAGCATCGCCTTGACCGGGAGGAGTCCGGCCGCCACGTCCGGGCAGACCTGGGCGCGGACCATGGGGGCGACGAGGAAGCCCTCGGGGAGGCGCTCGGGGAGCGCGTACACCTCGGACCAGCGTTCGGGGGTCCAGTACAGCGGCAGCCAGCCGTCGGCGATCGTCAGCGTCTGCGCGATGTTCTTCGGCCCCTCGGCGCCCAGCAGGATCGGCAGCCCGGCCCGCAGCGGGTGGGTGATCGGCTTGAGCGCCTTGCCGAGGCCGGTTCCGTCGGGGCCGGTGTACGGGTGGGAGTGGTGCCGTCCTTCGAGCCGGACCGGGGCCTCGCGGCGCAGCACCTGACGGACCACGTCCACGTACTCGCGGGTCGCGGTCAGCGGGGAGCGGGGGAAGGGGCGCCCGTACCAGCCCTCGACGACCTGCGGCCCGGACAGGCCGAGCCCGAGCAGGACCCGCCCGCCGGAGAGGTGGTCGAGGGTGAGCGCGTGCATGGCGGTGGTGGTGGGGGCGCGGGCGGCCATCTGCGCGACGGCCGTCCCCAGCTTGATACGGCTGGTGTGGGCGGCGATCCAGGTCAGCGCGGTGAACGCGTCGGAGCCCCAGGCCTCCGCCGTCCACACGGAGTCGTAGCCGAGCCGCTCGGCCTCGCGGGCGAGGTCGAGGTGGGCGGGGGAGGGGCCGCGGCCCCAGTAGCCGAGGGCGAGTCCGAGTCGCATGCCCCGCATCCTTTCTGACGATCCGTCAGTTCGTGCGATGCGGGGACTGTACGCCAACGGCCCCCCGCCCGGAAGGGATTCCGGACGAGGGGCCGTGGAGTGAGGGCCGTACGGTCAGGGCTCGGGGGCTTCCTAGCCGCGCTGGATGCCCGTGGTGTCCTGGAGGACGCCGCGACGGCCGTCCTGCGTCTGGGCCACCAGGCCCGGACCGCGCTGCTCGACCGCCAGGTACCAGGTACCCGGGGCCAGTTCGGCGATCGGCGCCTGCGAGCCGTCCTCCGCGTACAGCGGACGGGCGACCGGGACGGCGAACCAGAACGGGGTGAAGTCCGAGGCCGGCTGCGCCTGCGCGGCCGGGGCCTGGGCCTGCGGCTCGGGCTGGTGCGCGGCCTGCGGCTGCGGGGCGGGCGCCTGCGCGCCGAACGGCTGGCCCGCACCCTGCGAGGGGTCCTGCGGCCCGCCGTACTGCGGGTGCTGCGCGCCCGGGTAGCCGTAGCCGGCACCGGGGACGCCCTGCTGGCCGGGCTGACCCGGCTGCATGCCGTACGGCTGCGGGGCCTGCGGGCCGGGCGCGCTCATCAGCGGGGCCTTGAGGGCGGGGACCAGCGGACCGGCGACGGCGGCGGCGGCCAGGACCAGGGAGGCGATCAGGCCGAGGATCAGGCCGGCACCGGCGCTGGTCGACTCGAAGACCCACATGAGCAGGGTCCAGGCGGAGGCGATGGTGAAGGCCGCACCGACCTGGCCGAGCTCCAGGCCGGCGATCTTGCGCTGCTGCGGCAGGCCGTGGGAGACGACGACGAGGGCGGCTCCGGCGATGCCGAGGAAGAAGGAGCCCCAGCCGAGGGGCGACGCCTCCCACGAGTTCGGGAGGTCGACCTGGTCGCAGACGGTCGCGGGGCCGTTGCAGCTGGCGTAGCCGAGGAACGAGGCGATGAACAGCACCACCGCTGCACCGATCAGCACGCCATCGCCTCGGGTGAGGGAGCGGATATTCACGTAAGAGTCCTTCGTCGTTCGTCGGTCGTCGCGTCGGGGGTGGTACTCGGGGCCTCATGGGCAGGGCCTCATGGCACGGGGGCGGCGCCCCATCGTACGGAGCGAATCTATCGCCCGCCGGTCCTACCCCTTGAGGTAGGTGGCGATGCCGTCCGCGAGGCCCTGGGCCGCCTTCTGCCGCCACGCCGCCGACGTGAGCAGCTGGGCGTCCTTCGGATCACGCATATTGCCGCATTCGACGAAGACCTTGGGCACGGTTGAGAGATTGAGTCCGCCGAGATCGTCCCGTACGTCCAACCCCGTGCCGGAACCCAGGTAGTTGGCGGGCGAGGTTCCGGTGGCGCGGGCGAAGCGGTCGACGATGTCCTCGCCCAGGTCGCGCGAGGGGCCGACGATCCTCGCGGTGTCGGCGGAGCCGCCGCGCACGCGTGCGGGCAGGATCACATGGAATCCGCGGTGGCCGACGGCGGAACCGTCCGCGTGGACGGAGACGACGGCGTCGGCGCGGGCCGCGTTGCCGATCCGGGCCCGCTCGTCGATGCAGGGGCCCCAGGGGCGGTCGGCGTCGTGGGTGAGGACCACCTTCGCGCCACGCGCGGTGAGGAGGTCCCGCAGGCGGTGGGAGACGTCGAGGGTGAACGAGGCCTCGGTGTACCCGGCGTCGGTCGAGGTGCCCGTGGTGTCGCATTCCTTACGGGTCGTCCCGATGTTCACCTTCTGGTTGATCTCCCGGGAATGGCGGAAATTGCCGGAGTTGTGACCGGGGTCGATGACGACGGTCCGCCCGGCGAGCGGACGGTTGCCCTGCGAGACGGGCTGCGGGGAGCGGCTGGACTGCGGGGCCGCCTGGGGGGAGCGGCTCGGCTGTCCGCCGGAGGCGACCGGCGGCAGGGACTGCGTCGCGCTCTCCTGCCGGGTCTCCTGGGCCTTCCCGCTGGGCGGCGCGGCCTGCGAGGCCCCGCAGCCGACGAGCGCGGCGCAGCAGCCCGCGAGGGCGAGCGCACGGGTGAGCACGGAGCTGCGCGTGGGGCGGGGTGTGGGGGTGGGGGTGCGGCGGGAGGTCTTCCGGTGGTCGTACGGCACCCGGGCGACTCTAGGCCCTGCGCGCGGCGAAATCCCGTAGCGGCCAGATCCCAGGTTGGTCACCGGCTCCGGATAACGGTGGACGCGTGTGCCGGGACCGTGAAGGGTAGGTGTCCAGAGGCGACGGTGGGGTGCCACCGCGCATGGACCCACGAGGGGGAACCGTGGTGGGGGAAGAACCGAACGACGCACGTCCCGAACCGTCCGACCGACCTGTCGGAAGCGGCGGGAACGACCCACGATCGAGCGGGTACGACCCGCGGCAGGGCGGGGGCCCGGGGGAGACGCTTGCCGGGGCGCCCGGGCAGACGACCGGCGGGGTGCCGGGACAGGGAGGGTACGGGGGCCCGGGGCAGCCGCCCGCCGGAGCCTTAGGGCAGCCGCCCGCCGGGGCGCCGGGACAGCCGCCCGCCGCGCCGTGGGAGGCGCCGCCCGCTGCGGGTGCCGCTCCTGCGGCTGCCTCCGCTTCCGCCGCTCCCGCTCCCGGCTGGTCCGGAGCGGAAGCAGGAGCGGGAGCGGGAGCCGGTGCCGCGCCGCCGCCCCCCGGGGCCCCGCCCGGCTACGGGCCGCCGCCGGGCTACGGCCCGCCCGGATACGGCCCGCCTCCCGGGTACGGCGGGCAGCCGCCCACGCCGCCGCGCGGGGACGCGAACCCCGCCCAGGCCGCCATGGTCGGCCTGCTCAACCTCTCCTGCCTGGGCCTCGGCTACGTCCTCCTGCGCAACTGGATCGGCGCCGCCGTCTGCTGGATCGCCACCGCCGTCCTGCTCGTCATGGCCCTCCCGGCCGATGTCGACGGCGTGCCCCTCGGCCTCCTCGCCGGCTACGGCGTCTTCCTGCTCCTCGCCGCCGCCGACGGCGCCCGGCGCGGACTGCGCGCGACCCTCCGGATCGGTGACTCCTTCCGTCGGCTCGCGCTGCCGCTGGCCCTCGTGCTGCTCGCCGTGCCCGCGGGCGGTTCGCTCGCGTACGGGGCGGCCCGCGACGAGGCGAAGGAGCAGGCCCTGCTCGAACGCCTGGCCGCAGCCGACGAGCTGGTGAAGTCCGCCGACGGCCTGGCCTTCGACAAGGCGGAGCCGATCTACCGCAGGGCGCTGGCCGACTACCAGGACCTCGGCATCGGGCACGCGGGTTCGCGGGCCGGGAAGCTGGTTCCGGCCCGGCTCGACGCGTACTACACGACAGTCTCAGGGCCGTACGAGAAGAAGGAGTACTGCGCGGCCATCGCACCGCTCAAGCACCTGCGCGAGCTGCCCGGCACCTTCGACAAGGACCTGCTCGGCGCCCGGCCGGCGAAGACCGACGAGCCGCTGGCGCACTCGCTCTACGAGTGCGGGACGGCCGCGCTCGGCGTGCAGACGGCGAACCCGCCCGCCTCCGAGAGCCTGAACGCGCTGTACGACACCTTCCCGAAGTCGGTCCACGCGACCCGCGTCGAGCCCGCGGTGCGGGCGGCGATCAAGACCAGGACGACCGCGCTCACCGGCGGGGCCGCCCCCTGCGACACCACCAACGAGCTGCGCGCGCTCCGCTCCTCCCTGGACAACATGACGGACCCCGCCGTCGAAGGCGCCACGAAGGAGGCCGCGTCGGCGGTCCAGAAGGGCGACTTCTCCTGCGGGACCTTCCAGTTCAGGAGCAAGGACTTCGGTGACGCGGGCAAGACCATGACCCAGTACGCCAAGGACTACCCGAACAGCCCGCAGGCCGCGCACGCCCGTTCCATCGCCATCGCCGCCGAGATCGCGGAGGAGGAGCCGGAGGCGGGCAAGAAGCTCCCGCCGGCCGAGGTGCCCGGCGGGGGCCGGATGGTGATGGTGGTGAGCAACGACGGGCCCGGCTCGGTCGAGCTGCTCTACACCGGCCCGATGACCGGCAAGGTCACCCTCAAGGCGTGCGGGACCTGCACCAAGTACTCCAGCCTGATCCCGCGCGGCGGCAAGGTGAAGGCCTGCACGGGGCCGTCCTCGAAGTACCCGAAGGCGACCCTGCTGCTGCCCGCCGGTGACTACCACTTCCTCCAGAAGCGGGCGGCGACGGGCACGTCCACGGCCGGGGACACCAAGTCGAGCAAGGCGAAGATCGAATCGGGCTACAGCTACACGAACTGCCTGTACGTGACCTCGCTGTTCTGAGCCCGCGCCGCCGCCCCGCCCCCGTGGCGGTCAGCGGCGGCGCAGCACCCGCAGGGAGTCGGTGACGGAGATCTCCTCGAAGTCACCGGACTCCAGGGCGCGGAGGTAGATCCGGTACGGCGCCTGGCCGCCGTCCGCCGGGTCGGGGAACACGTCGTGGATGACGAGCAGGCCCCCGGGGGCGACCTTGGGGGCCCAGCCCTCGTAGTCGTTGGTGGCGTGCTCGTCGGTGTGACCGCCGTCGACGAAGACGAGGCCGAGCTGCCCGCCCCACACCTTCGCGACCTGCGGGGACCGCCCGACCACGGCGATCACGCACTCCTCCAGACCCGCCTTGCGCAGCGTCCGGCGGAAGGTCGGCAGGGTGTCCATGAGACCCACCTCGGGGTCGACCACGGTCTCGTCGTGGTACTCCCAGCCCGGCTGCTGCTCCTCGCTGCCCCGGTGGTGGTCCACGGTCACCGCGACGGTCCCGGCCTGCCGGGCCACGTCGGCGAGCAGGATCGTGGAGCGTCCGCAGTACGTCCCGACCTCAAGGAGCGGCAGCCCGAGCTTCGCGGCCTCGGAGGCCGCCTCGTACAGGGCGATCCCCTCCCCGGCGGGCATGAAGCCCTTCGCGGCCTCGAAGGCGGCAAGGATCTCGGGCGCGGGCACGGACATGGTGACTCCTACTGGCGGGTACGGGGGTACGGGCGCCCATCGTGCCCTACGCGTCGCACTCGAACCACACCCTCTTCCCGTCGGCCCGTTCGTCGACCCCCCACCGGTCCGTCACGGCCTCCACGAGGACGAGCCCCCGCCCGCCCTCGTCCAGCGGCGCGGGAACCTTCGCGTACACGGCCCCGGGTACCTCGTCCGAGACCTCGACCCGGAGCCCGTACGGCTCGCGCAGGATGAGCACGGAGCAGCGGCGGCCGGGCACGTGCCGGACGACGTTGGCGACGAGTTCGGTGAGGGCGAGGGTTGCGGGGTCGGACAGGTGGCCGAGTTCCCAACGCGTGAGGAACATGTGCAGGATGCGGCGCATGTGACCGGCAGAGTGGTCACCGACGGTGAAGGCCATGCGGTAGCTCGTGGCAAGGGCCGCAGGGTAGAGGTCTGTTGCCTGATTCATGCCACCAGAGTGGTCGGTCTTCGTTACGCTCGGCTACGGCCTGAACACAACGCCTCACCGCGTGAGCTTGAGGGGTGACCACACCTTGGTCAACATCCGCAGCCTGGATCCGAGCGCGTCGCCGCTGGACTACTTCGGATCGGAACTCCGCCGTCTGAGAGAGGAGGCCGGACTCAACCAGCCGCAGCTCGGCAAGATCGTCTACTGCACGGGCTCGCTGATCGGCCAGATCGAGACGGCGAAGAAGGTCCCGACGAGACGGTTCTCGGAACAACTCGACGCGGCGCTGATGACGGGCGGGCTGTTCTCGCGGCTGGTGGGCCTGGTGCTGAAGAGTCAGTTGCCGACGTGGTTCCAGCCGTACGCGGAGATGGAGGCGAAGGCGACGTACATCTCGACGTACCAGTCGCAGCTGGTCTACGGCCTGCTCCAGACGGCGGAGTACGCCGGGGCGGTGCTGAGCGTCGAGAACCCGGGACGGCTGGACGAGATGGTGGCGGCGCGGATGGAACGCCAGCGCATCCTGGAGCGGGAACATCCGCCGGTGCTGTGCGTCGTGCTCGATGAGGCGGTGCTGTGCCGGGAGATCGGCGGGGCGGAGGTCATGCGGAACCAACTGGCCCACCTGTTGAGCTTCCGTCACCACCCGTGGGTGCAGGTGCAGGTGCTTCCCTTCGAGGTGGGCCAGCACCCGGGGTTGCTGGGTTCGTTCAACCTCCTGCGCTTCGAGGACGACCCTGACATCTTCTACACCGAGAGCTACGACTCGGGCCATATGACCGCCAATTCCCAAGTGATCCGGGAGGTGTCCGTCAGCTACGCTCGACTGCAGGCCTCGGCCCTCTCCCGGGAGGACTCGGCTGCGCTGATCGAACGTGTGATGAAGGAGCGGTATGGGCACCAGCCAGGACCTGCGGTGGCGTAAGTCGTCCTACAGCGGCCCCAACGGCGGTGACTGCATCGAGTGCGCCCCGCTCGGCACCGCCGCCTGGCGCAAGTCCTCCTTCAGCGGTCCCAACGGCGGCGAGTGCATCGAAATCGCCGACCTCGCCGCTCACGTCGCCGTCCGGGACTCCAAGAACCCCGAAGGCCCCGCCTTCCTCGCCGCCCCGGCCGTCTTCGCGGAGTTCGTGAGCGCCGCAGCCGAGGGCCGTATCGGCGGCTGACCGTGGCGACCCTGATAGGGACGTTGATCCTCGCCATCGGGCTGCCGGCCTGGGCGGGGATCACGTACGTGGGGCTGGTCAGGGCGCGAAGGGGCGACGGGCTTCCGCGGCCCGCCCCGCCCCGCCCCCCGCGCTCGCGCGCGAGGAAGGCCGCCTACGTCGCGGCGATGGCGTACGTCGCGGGCGGGGCGGTGCACCTGTACGGCCTGTCGTACATGCCGTTCCTGTTCCCGGAGGACGCGTGCTGGTTCGGCGTGGGGATCAAGGCCTCCCCGGACTCCAGCAGCGCACTGCCGGTGAGCCTGGTGTGCCACGGCATCGAGGTCGTCCCGTGGTGGGTCAACCCGGGCCTCCTGATCCTGGGGACCACGGCCGTCGTCGCGACCGCCACGAGCGTGCTCCTGGCCCTGCGGCGTCCGGCCGGTACCCGTTGATGGG
Organism: Streptomyces sp. NPDC001728; assembly: GCF_040297565.1. Taxonomy (NCBI): domain Bacteria; kingdom Bacillati; phylum Actinomycetota; class Actinomycetes; order Kitasatosporales; family Streptomycetaceae; genus Streptomyces; species Streptomyces sp. NPDC001728. Next base: position 63,979 of record NZ_JBEOZK010000009.1, on the reverse strand, counting down.
TGCAGGCCGGAACCCGTTCCGGCCCGCACCCGGACCACATCGGCGACCATCAGCCCCGGCCCGTGTACTGAAGGGTCACGCCCCCGTCAGCACCGCCCGCAGCTTCCGTATGCCCGCCTTCCACTCCTCCCCGTCCGACTCCTCCCAGAGTTCGAGGAGTTCGGAGGGTTCGGTGAGGATCCGGTCCAGGGCCGCGACGGCCTCCGGGCGGAGTTCGGCCGGGAGGGGCGGCAGGGGTTCCTTCGGGCCGTACGCGGTGGTGACCGGGTCGCCGCCCGGGCACTGGGCCGCGACCAGGGCGGCCGAGGCGATCGCCTCCACGGCGACGTCCGCGTCCACGTCCTCGTCGCCGCTCGCCCTCACCTCGCGGAAGCACGCGCCCAGCACCTCCGCCTTCTTCTCCGCCGGGGCCTCGTCCACCCGGTAGGAGAAGTCGGCGGCGGTGTCGTTGTCGAAGGGGCCGATGTCCCAGGTACCCATGGCGTGCTCACTCTCTCCGTGTTCGGTCGATCAGCTGCACCCACAGCGTGGCATGCACCACTGACAACGCCGCTCCGGTGCCGGAGCCGTGTGCTTGGATCCTGGCCATGACGACGGACGACACGCAGGACCCGGCCGCCCAGGCCGACTTGACGCACATGTGGATCGGTGCGGTCCCCTCCCTCGATCCCGAGGGGCGGGAGGTGATCCTCGGTCTCGACCAGAACTCCACCGAGCCCGGCGAGCGCCTGGTCCGTCTCCTCCTGAACCGGGGGCACGAAGGCGAGGAGGGCGTCTTCTATCTGCTGCGGGAGGACCTGGTCGCCCGCTACAGACGGACCGCCGACCGGCTCTCCGTGACGCTGCTCGCCCGCCGGGACGTGCTGGCCCACGACCTCCACTCGTCCCCGGACGACGTACGGGCCTCCCTGGACGCGCTGCCGTCCGACCCGCTCGACGCCGACCGCCTCGTCCTGCTGACCCGGGAGCTGACCACGGACTTCCACCCGGCCGAGCAGGACGGCGAACACCAGCCGGTCCTGCTCCTCGAACACGCCGCAGCCCCGCACGCCACCCCACGGGACCTGACCACCCTCTTCGACGAAGGCGAAGCCGCCCTCGCCGTCGTGAACGCCGGCCTCCTCCCGTAACCCACCCCGTATCTGACCTTCCGTCAGAATGGAACGTGTTCTAGTCTGCCGCGCATGGGCATCGCCATCACGCATGAACAGCGGGAGCTCGCCCGAGCCGTTCGGGGCTGGCTCGCTCGGGCCGTACCTCCCGAGGAGGTGCGCAAGCACCTGGACGTTCCCGACGCCGGGCTCGGGCGGCCGGCGTACTGGGACGCCGCCGCCGGGCAGGGGCTCCTCGGGATCCATCTGCCCGAGGAGTGCGGGGGAGGGGGCGGCGATCTCGTCGACCTCGCCGTCGTCGTCGAGGAGGCCGCGCGGGCCCTGCTCCCCGGGCCCTTCCTCTCCTCCACGCTCGCCGCCGCGCTGCTGCACCGTGCCGGACAGGGGGAACTGGCCGCCGCCCTCGCGAGCGGGGAACGCGTCGGCGCCGTCGCCTTCGGCGGCACCGGCACCCTCACCGCCGTCCGTACCGCGAGTGGCCACCTCCTCGAAGGTGCCGCGCCCCCCGTCCTCGGCGGCGCACAGGCCGACCTCGTGATCCTGCGGGCCGCCACCGCCGACGGCAGCGTCTGGCTCGCCGTCGACACCGACGGCCTCACCGTCCGGCCCCACGAGAGCGCCGACCCGACCCGGCCCACCGCCGAGGTCACCGCCCGCGCCGCGCACGTCCCCGCCGCCCGTGAACTCACCCTCGGGGGCGCCGAAAGCGCCCCCGGCCACGTCACCGACACCGCCGCCGTCACCGCGCTCGTCCAGGACCTCGCCGCCGTCCTCTTCGCCGCCGACGCCTGCGGCACCGCCGCCCGCGCCGTCGACACCGCCGCCGAACACGCCCGTACCCGCGAACAGTTCGGACGGCCCATCGGGCAGTTCCAGGGCGTCAAGCACCTCTGCGCCGACATGCTCGTCCGGCTCGAACAGGCCCGCGCCCTCACCTGGGACGCCGCCCGCGCCGCGAACCCCGGCGAGGAAGACGACCACGACGGGCCCGGCAGCCAGGGCGGCGACATCGGCCCCGGCAGCGGCGCCGACCACGAAGGACCCCGCTCCCTCACCGCCGCCCTCGCCGCCGCCACCGCCCTCGACACCTCCTACAGCTGCGCCAAGGACTGCATCCAGATCCTCGGCGGCACCGGCTTCACCTGGGAGCACGACGCCCACCTGCTGCTCCGGCGCGCCCTCGTGGCCCGGCAGCTCCTCGGCACCGGCGACCACCACCGGCTCGCCGGGCTCCGGCACGCCGTCGCGGGGGTCCGGCGCGGTCTCCGTCTCGACCTGCCGCCCGAGGCCGACGCGTACCGGAGGGCGGCCCGCGAGGCCGTCGCCCCCGCCGCCGGACTCGACCCGGCCGCCGCGCGCCGCGCCCTCGTCCCCACCGGCTACGCCGCCCCGCACCTCCCGGAGCCGTACGGACTCGGCGCCGGGCCGCTCCAGCAGCTGGCCGTCCAGCGGGAACTGGACGAGGCCGGGATCAAGGTCTCCGGGCTCGGCATCGCCACCTGGGTCGTACCCTCGCTGCTCGCCCACGGCACCCCCGCCCAGCAGGAGGAGCACCTCGCCCCGACCCTGCGCGGCGAACGCCTCTGGTGCCAGCTCTTCTCCGAACCCGGCGCCGGCTCCGACCTGGCCTCCCTCCGCACCCGCGCCGAACGCACCGAGGACGGGCGCTGGCGGATCAACGGCCAGAAGGTCTGGACGAGCGCCGCCCAGTGGGCCCATCACGGCATCCTGCTGGCCCGCACCGACCCCACCGCCCCCAAGCACCAGGGCCTCACCTACTTCCTCGTCGACATGCGGAACACCCCGGGCATCGACATCCGGCCGCTCAAGGAGATCACCGGGGACTCCCTCTTCAACGAGGTCTGGTTCGACGACGCGCTCCTCCCCGCCGACGCCGTCGTGGGCGAGGTGAACGACGGCTGGCGGGTCGCCCGCAACACCCTCGGCAACGAACGCGTCCACATGGCCGACCAGGTCGCCTTCGACACCGGCCTCGAAGCGCTCATCGAACGGGCCGCCCCGCAGGACAGTTCCGTACGCGTACGGATCGGCGCCCTGCTCGCGGAGGCGCACGCGCTCGCGTGCATCGGCCTGCGCACCACCCTGCTCCAGGTGTCCGGGCTCGAACCGGGCGCGGGTGCCAGCGTCCGCAAGCTCGTCCAGACCCTCCACCAGCAGCGCCTTGCCGAACTCAGCCTCGAACTCCTCGGCCCCGAGGGCGCCGTGCGCGAGGGCCCCGGCGAGCGCGCCGTCCACGGAATGCTGATGTCGCGCTGCCTCACCATCGCGGGCGGCACCACACAGGTACAGCTCAATGTCGTCGCCGAGCGGCTGCTCGGCCTGCCGCGAGACTGAGGGGGAACAGAAGATGAGCAAGGCGTACGTGGTCGGCGTCGGGATGACCAAGTTCGAGAAGCCGGAGACCCGGGACTGGCAGTACTGGGACATGGTCCGGGAGGCCGGCACCGCGGCCCTCGCCGACGCGGGCGTGCCCTACGCGCGTGTGGAGCAGGCCGCCGTCGGCTACTGCTTCCAGGCCTCCACCGCGGGACAGCGCGCCGTGTACGAACTCGGGCTGACCGGCATCCCCGTCTACAACCTCAACAACAACTGCGCCACCGGCTCCACCGCCCTCATGACCGCCCGCCAGTTCGTCGAGGGCGGCATCGCGGACTGCGTCCTCGCCGTCGGCTTCGAGAAGATGGCGCGGGGCTCGCTCGGCGGCGGCGGCTCGGCGGGCGCGGGGGACTTCGCGACCTCGCCGGTCGCCCGGCACTACGGGATCATGGCCGCGACCCACGGCTTCGAGATGTCCCCGCCCACCGCGCAGATCTTCGGCAACGCCGCCCGCGAGCACATGGAGCGGTACGGGACGACCGAGGTGCAGCTCGCGGCCGTCGGCGCCAAGAACCACCAGCACTCCGCGAACAACCCCAACGCCCAGTTCCAGGACGTCTACACGGTCGACGAGATCCTCGCCGCGAAGACCGTCCACCGGCCGCTCACCAAGCTCCAGTGCTCGCCCACCTCCGACGGCGCGGCGGCGGCCCTCGTCGTCTCCGAGCGTTTCGTCGACGAGCACGGTCTGCGGGACCGGGCGGTGGAGATCGCCGCGCAGGCGATGACCACCGACACCGAGGAGTCCTTCGCCTCCGGCTCCTGCATCGACGCCGTCGGCCGCCCGATGTCGCGGGCCGCCGCCCGGCAGGTCTACGAGCGCTCCGGGCTCGGCATCGAGGACGTCGACGTGATCGAGCTCCACGACTGCTTCTCCATCAACGAACTCCTCACCTACGAGGCGCTCGGCATGTGCGAGGAGGGCGCCTCCGGCAAACTCGTCGAGTCCGGCGCCACCACGTACGGCGGGCGCTGGGTGGTGAACCCCTCCGGCGGCCTCATCTCCAAGGGTCACCCGCTGGGCGCGACAGGCCTCGCGCAGGCCGCCGAACTCGTCTGGCAGCTACGGGGCGAGGCGGGCGCGCGACAGGTCTCGGGGGCGCGCGTCGGGCTCGCGCACAACATCGGGCTGGGCGGTGCGGCGGTGGTGACCCTGCTGCGCAAGTCGTAGGACCGAATCCCCATGTACGGGGCGGAGTCGGTCTGCGACCATGACATTCATGCCGCAGACCGACTCCGCCACGAGCACCTCCCCGACCTCTTCCCCACCGTCGGTCCGTTCGTGGGCGGTCGTCGCGACCGCCTGCGCGGGCCAGTTCCTCGTCGTCCTCGACGTCTCCGTCGTCAATGTGGCGCTGCCGTCGATGCGGACCGACCTCGGGCTCTCGGAGGTCGGGCTCCAATGGGTCCTCAACGCCTACGCCATCGCCTTCGCCGGCTTCATGCTGTTCGGCGGGCGGGCCTCCGACCTCTACGGGCGGAAGGCGATGTTCCTCCTCGGTCTCGGCCTCTTCACCGCCGCCTCGGCGGTCGGCGGCCTGGCCCCGGAGGGCGCGTACCTGATCGGCGCCCGCGCCGTGCAGGGCCTCGGCGCCGCCGTCCTCGCGCCCGCCACCCTGACCCTGGTCACCGCAGCCGTCCCGGCCGGGGCCGCCCGCACCCGGGCCATCGGCACCTGGACGGCGGTCGGCGCGGCCGGCGGCGCGGCGGGCGGCTTCGTCGGCGGCCTCCTCGTCGACCTGCTGTCCTGGCGCTGGGTCCTCCTCATCAACATCCCCGTCGGCGCCCTCGTCCTCGTCGCCGCCCTGCTCTGGCTCCGCGAGTCCCGCCCCGGCACCCACCGGCGCCTCGACCTGCCGGGCGCCGTCCTCGTCACCGCCGGGCTCGCCGTCCTCGCGTACGGCATCGTCCAGACCGAACAGGCGGGCTGGACCGCCCCGGCCACCCTCCTCCCGCTGCTCGGCGGTCTCGCGCTGCTCGGCGGGTTCGTCGCCGTCGAGGCGCGCACGGCGGCCCCGCTCATGCCGCTGAAGATCTTCCGCAACCGGGCGGTGACGGCGGCCAACGTGGCGATCCTGCTGTGCGGTTCGAGCTCCTTCGGCATGTGGTTCTTCATGACGAACTACGCGCAGAGCGTGCTCGGCTTCACCCCGCTCCAGGCGGGCCTGGCCCTGGTCCCCAGCTCCCTCAGCGTCGTCCTGGGCTCCAAGCTCGCCCCCCGGCTGATGCCGGCGGTCGGCTCCCGGAACCTCGCCGTCCTCGGCGCCCTCATCGCCGCGGCCGGCTTCGCCTGGCAGTCGACCCTGACGGCCGACGGCACCTTCCTCGGCACGATCCTGGGCCCCGGCATCCTGATGATGGGAGGCATCGGCCTGGCCACCACCCCGCTGGCCGCCCTCGCCACGTCCAGCGCCTCCCGGTCCGACGCGGGTCTCGTCTCGGGCCTCGTCAACACCTCCCGCACGATGGGCGGCGCCCTCGGCCTCGCGATCCTCTCGACGGTCGCGGCGGCGGCCACCCCGGCGGTCGCCGACTTCGCCGTCCTCGGCACCCCGGACGGCTCCTACCTGGTCCCGGGCTACGCGACGGCCTTCCGGGTCTCGACGGCGGTACTGATCGGAGCGGCGGCGCTGATGTACTTCTGGCTCCCGAAGCGGACCCCCAAGGCCTAGAGCCCCGGCTCCCCAAGGCCTAGCGCGCGTTCAGGCGGCTCCCCGAGGGGCCTACAACCACCCCTGCCGCCGCGCCGCGCGTACCGCCTCCATCCTGTTCCGCGTGCCCGTCTTCCCGATCGCCGACGACAGGTAGTTGCGGACCGTGGACTCCGACAGGTGCAGGGCCGTCGCGATGTCCGCGACCGTCGCGCCGTCCACCGCAGCCGCCAGCGCGTCGCGTTCGCGGGCGGTCAGCGGGTTCGGGCCCGCGCCGAGGGCCGCCGCCGCGAGGGCCGGGTCGATCACCGTCTCGCCCCTGAGGGCCTTGCGGATCGCCTCGGCCAGCTCCTCCACCGGACCGTCCTTCACCAGGAAGCCCGCCGCGCCCGCCTCCATCGCCCGCCGGAGGTAGCCGGGGCGGCCGAAGGTGGTGAGGATCAGGACCCGGCAGTCCGGGGCCTCCGTACGCAGGTCCGCCGCCGCGTCCAGGCCCGAGCGGCCCGGCAGTTCGATGTCGAGGAGGGCCACGTCGGGGCGCGCGACCAGCGCCGCGTCCACGATCTCGTCCCCCCGCCCCACCTGGGCGACGACCTCCATGTCGTGCTCCATGCCGAGCAGCAGGGCCAGCGCCCCGCGCATCATGCCCTGGTCCTCCGCCAGCAGGACTCTGATCATTCCGGCGCTTCCCCCTCGTGCGGGTCGGGGGTCTCGGTGGGGAGCTCCGCCGCGACCCGGAACCCGCCCTGCGGTGCCGGTCCCGACTCAAGGGTGCCGCCTGCCGCCGCGACCCGCTCGCGCAGGCCCCGCAGTCCGCTGCCGGGGACGCCGTCGGCCGGGCCGCGCCCGTCGTCGGTGACGGTGAGGCGGACGCGGTCGGCGCCGCCGGTGAGGTCGATGACACAGCGGGAGGCGCCGCTGTGCCGTACCGCGTTCGTCGTGGACTCCCGTACGACCCAGCTCAGCAGGGCCTCGGTCTGCGGTTGGAGCAGTGGGCCCGAGCGGCGTACGACCGGCTCGATGCCCGCGGTGGAGAGCGCGTCGCGTGCCCGGTCCAGCTCGGTGGTGAGGCTGCCCTCGCGGTAGCCGGTCACCGCCTCCCTGATCTCGGTCAGCGCCTGACGGCCCACCGACTCGATGTCCGCGACCTGCGCCAGGGCCGCGTCCAGGTCGTGCGGCGCCAGCCGCCGTACGACCTCCGACTTCACCACGATCACCGACAGGGTGTGGCCGAGCAGGTCGTGCAGGTCGCGGGAGAACCGCAGCCGTTCCTTCTCGACGGCCGTCCTGGCCAGCTCCTCCCGGGTGGCCCGCAGCTGCCGGACCGTCTCGTCCAGGGCGAGGATCGTCGCCGTCACCATCACCGAGATGAAGGTGCCGTAGACGATGCCGAAGGAGTTCCAGCCGTCCCGCCAGAACGTCACCGCGGCGACCGCGACGACCAGCGGGAGGCTGATCCGCCGCAGGAGCCGTCCGCGCCGCACCACCGCCCCGACTGCCAGGCCGAGGAGCGGGAAGAGCAGCAGCCATTCCCTGCCGTAGCCGGCGGCGAGCCCGAAGGTGAGCGCGGCGAGCGCGGCGAGGAGTCCCCAGGTGAGCGGGGCCTCCCGGGTGCGTTCGTGGAAGGCGCGCATGACGATCGCGATGTAGAGGGAGTTGAACGCGAGCAGGCCGAGGCCGCCGATCCACGGGTTCGCGGCGTCGCCGCTGATCAGATGGGAGAGCGCGCCGAGGCCCATCAGGAGCCAGGGGAGCAGGCTCAGCCCGCTCGGTCCCCGGTCCTCCTGCCGCCGCCTCAGCACCGCCACCGTCCGGCCCCACCTGGTGTCCGCCATGCTCATGTCCTACACCGTCCGCCCGGAACGGCGGTACGAGACCGCCGCGTACGCGCCGAACAGGGCCGCCCAGCCGCCCAGTACCGCGAGGGTCGCCGTGCCCGGGGCCCTGCCCTCCGCCATCGCCACGCCCAGCTCCGCGAAGCGGTTCGTCGGGGTGAGCCGGGAGATCGTCCGCAGCCAGTCGGGGAAGAGGACGACCGGGAACCAGAGGCCGCCGACGACGGCGAGCCCGAGATTGCAGGCGACGTTGACGACGCCGGTGGTCTGGGCGGTGAACCGGTAGCCGTTGCCGATGCCGAGCAGGGTGAAGGGCAGCGAGCCGAGCCAGAGCGTGACGGCGACCGCGGCCCACTGCCAGGGCTCCATCCGCACGCCGTTGGCGAGGCCGCCCGCGAGCAGGACCCCCGTGATGGCGGGCAGGACGACGATCGACCCGGTCAGGGCCCGGCCGGTGACCACCTGCCGGGACGTCATGGGTGTGATCCGCAGCTGCCGCAGCCAGCCGGTGGACTTGTCCTCCGCCACTCCCGTGCCGAGGGACAGGGCGGCGCCGAGCGCTCCGTACGCGGCCATGCCGACCATCGCGGCCTTCTTGTACCCGCTGTCGTCCGCGCCGAGGTTGGTGAAGAGGAGGTACATCATCACCGGCACACCGATCGTGGAGATCACGAAACCGATGTCGCGCAGCGTGCGGCGCACTTCGAGGCCGACGTACGCGGTGATCATCGGGATCGCGGTGTTCCGCGCGTACGAGGGGCTCGGGGTGATCGTGCTCGTGGTGTTCATCGGGCCGTCTCCAGGGTGCCGAGGGGCTGCTGGGCCAGGGTGAGGGCGAGGAAGGCGTCGTCGAGCGAGACCGGGGTGACTTCGAGGGACCGGATCGCGTCCCGCTCGGCGAGCGCGCGGACGGTGGCGTCGGAGTCGTCGGTACGCAGCCGGGCGCGGTCGCCCCTGATCTCGTACGCGGTGACGCCGGGCAGCAGGTCCAGCCAGTCCGTCGGGCCGCCCGCCAGGTCGAAGGAGACGAGACTGCCGCCCGCGGCCCGCTTCAGGTCCTCGCTGGTGCCGACGGCGAGGACGCGGCCGGCGTCGAGGACGACGATCCGGTCGGCGTACGCGTCGGCCTCCTCCAGGTAGTGGGTGGAGAACAGGACGGTGTTGCCCCGGCGGGCGTAGCCGCGCATGGAGTCCCAGAACTCCCGGCGGGCCTCGACGTCCAGGGCGGCCGTCGGCTCGTCCAGGACGATCAGCTCCGGGTTCCCGACCAGCGCGACGGCGAACCGGACCCGCTGGGTCTGGCCGCCCGACAGCCGGTCGACCCGGCGGCCCGCAAGCTCGGTGAGGCCGGCCAGCGCCAGGGCCTCCGCGACCGGCATCGGCGCCGGGTAGGTGCGGGCGACGAAGGAGACCAGCTCCCGGACGGTGACCCGGGGGACCGCGCGGCCCTCCTGGAGCATCGCGCCGACCCGGCCGGCGGCCACGGCGGCCTCCGGAGCCCCGCCGAACAGTTCGACCAGGCCGCCGTCGGGCGTGTCGAGGCCCAGGAGAAGGCCGATGGCGGTGGACTTCCCGGCGCCGTTGCGGCCGAGCAGTGCCACGGTCTCGCCGCGCGGGACGGTGAGGTCGAGTCCGTCGACGGCGCGGACGGCGCCGAAGGTCTTGGTCGCGGCCCGGAAGTCGACCGCCGGTGCGTTCGTGTCCTTCTTCATGGGTACGACGCTACGAGCCGGGGGCTCCGGGCGGCAGGCGCGCATGTACGGACCTGGCCGTGACAAATGTCCCGGGTGTGTTTCTGACGCTGCGTCAGTTGGACGTCGCCGGGAGGGTTCACAACTTCCCCCGCCTCGGCTATACATGGGGTCCACCGACCTAGAACGCGTTCTAGAACGGCCGCGTACGGGACGGTCCCCGCACGGCCTCGGTGCGGCCGACGGTGCGGACGGCCGCGCCGAGGTCTTCCCCGCCACGAGGAGCAGCAGCCCGATGCCCATCGACCCCGCCAAGGCCGTCGCCGCCGAACCCCGCAGCGCCGAGATCTCCTGGGACCACAAGGACGTCCAGCTCTACCACCTGGGACTGGGCGCCGGTGTCCCGGCGACGGACCCCGGCGAGCTGCGCTACACCCTCGAATCCCGCCTCCACGTCCTGCCCAGCTTCGCGACCGTCGCGGGCGCCGGGATGGGCGTCGTCGGCGGCCTCTCCGCCCCCGGCATCGACATCGACCTCGCCGCCGTCCTGCACGGCGGCCAGTCGGTCACCCTCCACCGCCCCGTCCCCGCCTCCGGCCGAGCCGTCTCCACCTCGCGCGTCGCCGCCGTGTACGACAAGGGCAAGGCCGCCGTCCTCGTCCTGCGCTCCGAGGCCTCCGACGCCGAAGGGCCGCTCTGGACCAGCGACGCCCAGATCTTCGTCCGGGGCGAGGGCGGCTGGGGCGGCGACCGGGGCCCCTCCGAGCGCCTCGACATCCCCGCCCGCGAGCCCGACAAGACCGTCGAGCGGCCCGTACGGGAGGACCAGGCGCTGCTGTACCGCCTCTCCGGCGACTGGAACCCGCTCCACGCCGACCCCGAGTTCGCCGGACTCGCCGGATTCGACCGGCCGATCCTGCACGGACTCTGCACGTACGGCATGACGCTCAAGGCGGTGGTGGACACGGTGCTCGGCGGCGACGTCACCCGCGTCCGCTCGTACCGCACCCGATTCGCCGGGATCTTCTTCCCCGGCGAGACCCTGCGCATCCGGATGTGGACCGACGAGGGCCGCGTCCAGGTGACGGTCACCGCCGTGGAGCGCGACGACGCACCCGTACTCGCCGACACCGTCGTCGAGCACTCCTGATCCGTTCGATTGGAGCCGCACCATGCGCGCAGCCGTACTGCACGAGATCGGCCAGGACAAACTCGAAGTCCTCGACGACGTCGAGGCGGTGGGCTTCGGCCCCGGCAAGGTGAAGATCCGCATCCGGGCCACCGGCCTCTGCCACTCCGACGTCTCCGCGATGAGCGGCGTCCTCCCGCAGCCCGCCCCCTTCATCCCCGGCCACGAGGGCGCCGGCGAGATCCTCGACGTCGGCGACGGCGTCACCGGACTCAGCCAGGGCCAGCGGGTGCTGCTCTGCTGGCTGCCCGCCTGCGGCAGCTGCGCCGCCTGCAAGCGCGGCCAGACACAGCTGTGCCTCGCCGGGTTCATGAACGCCGGCACCCCCAACTTCAAGCGCCCCGGCGGAGACGTCTTCGGCTTCGCCGGCACCGGCACCTTCACCGAGGAGGTCGTCGTCGACGCGGGCTGCGCCGTCCCGATCCCCGACGACGTGCCCTTCGACATCGCCGCCCTCATCGGCTGCGGCGTCACCACCGGCCTCGGCGCGGCCATCAACACCGCCAAGGTGGGGGCCGGTTCGTCGGTCGCCGTCATCGGCTGCGGCGGCGTCGGCATCTCCGCGATCCAGGGCGCCAAGCTCCAGGGCGCCGCCCAGATCGTCGCCGTCGACCCCGTCGAGTCCCGCCGCGAGGCCGCGCTGCGCTTCGGCGCCACCGAGGCGGTCGCCCCCGACGCGCTCGCCGACGCCAAGCAGCGGATCACCGGCGGCGAGGGCTTCGACTACGTCTTCGAGGTCGTCGGCAAGTCCGCCACCGCGCGGACCGCGTACGAGACGACCCGGCGCGGCGGCACCCTCTGCGTCGTCGGCGCGGGCGCCCTCGACGACTTCCTCCAGCTCAACATGTTCGAGCTGTTCTTCGACGAGAAGCGCATCCTGCCCTCGATGTACGGCGGCGGCGACGTGATCCGCTCGTACGAGCGGGCCATCGCGCTCTGGCGGGCCGGCCGCATCGACCTGGAGTCCCTCATCACCCACCGCGTACCGCTCGCGGGCATCAACGAGGCCCTGGAGCAGATGCGTACGGGCGCCGCCCTGCGCACCTGCATCGAGATCTGAGAGGAACCCGCCCCATGTCACTCCCTCTTGAGGGACTGAGCGCGATCGTCACCGGCGCCGGCCGGGGACTCGGCCGCGCCGAGGCCCTGGAACTGGCCCGGCTCGGCGCCGCCGTCGTCGTCAACGACTACGGCCAGCCCGGCCGCGACGGCTCGGGCGCCGCGTCCGCCGCACCCGCCGAGGAGGTCGCGGCGGAGATCCGCGCGGCCGGCGGCCGGGCGGTCGCCCACCTCGGCGACGTCTCCGACTTCGAGACCGCGCGGGCCCTGGTCGACCTGGCCGTCAGCGAGTTCGGCAAGCTGGACGTCCTCGTCAACAACGCGGGCATCCTGCGCGACCGGATGATCTTCTCGATGACCGAGGACGAGTGGGACTCGGTCGTACGGGTCCACCTCAAGGGCCACTTCAACACCACCCACTTCGCGGCGGTGCACTGGAGGACCCGGTCGAAGGCGGGGGAGGCCGGCGTCTACGGCCGGATCGTCAACACCTCCTCCGAGGCCTTCCTCGCGGGCTCGGCCGGCCAGCCCAACTACGCGGCGGCCAAGGGCGGCATCGTGGGCCTGACCACGTCGTCGGCGCTCGCGCTCGCCCGGTACGGGGTGACGGCCAACGCCATCTGCCCCCGGGCCAGGACCCGGATGACCGAGGACGTCTTCGCGGGCTTCGGCGAACCGGCGGAGGGCGACCTCGACCCGCTGTCGCCGGAGCACGTGGCCCCGCTCGTCGGCTATCTGGCCTCCCCGGCGGCGGCCGGGGTCAACGGCCAGCTGCTCGTCGTGCACGGCGGGATGGTCGCGGTGGTCGACCGGCCGAAGGTGTCGGCCAAGTTCGACACGGCGAAGGAGGCGTTCACGTACGAGGAACTGGACGGCCTCCTGACCCCGCACTACGCCTCCCGCCCGGCGGGCGAGACCTTCGCGGCCTCGGAGGTGCTGGGACTGAAGAAGGGCTGAGCCACGGGGGTGGCGGAGAAGCCCGGCTTCGGGGGCGGGGGAAGAGCCCGGCCACGGGGGTGGTGGTGGGGAAGGCGAAGGGCCCCGGGGGAGACCCCGGGGCCCTTCGCCTCTCACTTGCTACCGCGCGTGGGCCTCGGCCTCGCGGCGGTGCCTGCCGTGCGGCGAGGACGTGGAGTCCTCCGCCGGCGAGGCATCACCGCGGTGCTTCCCGGAGCCGTTCGACTCCGTACCCTCCGTGCTTGCTTCGGACATGCTGGAACTCACCCCGTACGTATTGCTCTTGATGTGCGGCCGTGAGTCTAACCAGCTGGTTTGCGATCGGTCAGCGGAGCCTCCCGCAAGGGCACCGGGCGGCATACCCGGGGCTCCTCGACGACCGCCACCGGCTCGGGCCCGGCCGCGCGCTCCGGCTCCGGCTCGGGCTCCGGCGGCGCCTCCACGTCCGCGAGCCCGCACGGCGCCCCGGCCGTCGCGTACGGCAGTCGCAGCACGCCTCCGGCCGTCCACAGCCCCGCACCGGCCAGCCAGCCCGCGGGCGCGGCCAGCTGGCCGAGCCGCCGGGACGAGGGCTGCCAGGTGCCCACCCAGCTGCCGCCCGCCGCGTCGATCCGCAGCGCCACCGCGCAGCTCTCCGGCATCAGCACCTGCCCCGGCTGCACGGCGAACGGCGTCAGCGCCGCGTCGTCGAGCCGCAGGCACTCGGGGAACCGCACCGGCCGCAGGCTCCCGAGCACGCCCCAGCCGAGCCGGTCGTGCCCCGGCGAGGGCGCGTCGGAGCGGATCAGGAGCAGCCCGCTGTCCGGGTCCGCGAGGAGCAGCCGGTCGTCGCTCTCCTCGGTGATCTGCAGCAGCGGCGTCGCCTCCCCGCCCCGCTCCAGGTCGACTGCGACGGCCTTCACCGGCCCGTCGTCCAGCCGCCGGTCGAGCGCCAGTATCCGGCCCGTCCGGTCCAGCCAGACCCCGCCCGAGCAGCGGCCCTTGATCTCCGCCACCTGCTCGGGGCCGAAGGCGCCGCCCGCGACCAGCCACAGCGTGGTGGTGTCGGGGCCGACGCACATCGCGTACGCGCAGATGCCGTCCGGCGAGGGCGGCAGCAGCACCAGCCGCTCGGAGCCGGGGGCCTCGACCGCGCCGAGCTGGAGCTCCCCGGTGGCCGGGCCGGTGGGGTAGAGCAGCGAGAACGTGTTCCGCCGCCCGTCCACCCGGCGGGCGACGAGCACCCGGCCGTCCGCGAGCGGCAGCAGCTGCGTGCCCGGCTCCTCCGGCTGGCCGAGGGGGAGCGGCACGGCGTACGGCTCGGGGCCGTCGAGGGTCCACCGCTCCGCGTACAGGGCGTTCCCGGCGCCCGCGAGCCTGGCCGCGTACGCGCCGTTCGCCGTGATCGTGAAACCCGTCGGCCGGGCCGCGCCGCCGGGGCGCTCCCCGCCTCGGCCGGCGTCGCGGCGGTCGTCGTCCTCGGCCGTGGTCTCGATGGCACACGCTGTCATCGACTCGTCACCTCCGGCCACGAAGCTAGTTTTCGCACTTCAAGGCGAACAACACGAGCCGGGTCACTTCACACATATGGGTGGCCGCGCGGCGGTTCTGCTGAGCCGTGGGGGGCGGTTGTGCTGGAGTGGTCAGTGGTGAGTAAGGTAAGGCGAACCTAAGCGGACTCTGGGGGTCCGGTCGTCCACCCGGACGGCCCACCCCTTCCCGGACTCCGCGCGGTCGCGTCCGTATCCCCGCCAGGACCCGTACAGGAGCCTTCTCATGTCCCTCCTCCGCCGCCGCGGCACCGCCGCCGTCCTCGCCCTCGCCGCCGCGGCCTCGCTCGCGGCCTGCGGAGGAGGCGACGGAGGATCCGACGCCTCCAAGAAGGAGGACACGACCAAGAAGAAGGACGTCGCCACCGGCGGCAAGGACTTCGGCGACGCCGCCGCCAAGACCGCGGCCATGGGCACCGACGCGAAGCCGGGCCAGTTCCCGCGCACCCTCACCCACGCCCTCGGCACGACCGAGCTGAAGGCCGCCCCGAAGCGGGTCGTCGTCCTCGACGTCGGCGAGCTCGACAACGTCGTCTCCCTCGGCATCCAGCCCGTCGGCTACGCCCCCTCCGAGGGCGACGACGGCATCCCCGGCTACCTCGAGAAGGACGCCGGCAGCCCCAAGTCGGTCGGCACCATCAACAACCTGAACCTGGAGGCCATCGCCAACCTCCAGCCCGACCTGATCCTCGGCAGCCGGCTCCGCGCCGCCGACAAGTACGACGAGCTGTCGAAGATCGCGCCGACCGTGTTCTCCATCCGTCCGGGCTTCACCTGGAAGGAGAACTACCTTCTCAACGCCGCCGCGCTCGACAGGACCGCCGAGGCGAAGACGAAGCTCGCCGCGTACGAGACCAAGGCGAAGCAGCTCGGCACGGACATCGGACCGAACAAGCCGACCATCTCGATGGTCCGCTACCTCCCCGGCAAGATCCGCCTCTACGCCAAGGCCTCCTTCATCGGCACGATCCTGGAGGACACCGGCCTGCCGCGGCCCAAGAACCAGCAGATCGACGAGCTGGCCGCCGAGATCAGCCCGGAGAAGATCGACGAGGCCGACGCCGACTGGATCTTCACCGGCGTGTACGGCGACGCCAAGGCCACCAAGAAGGACACCGCCCAGGCCAACCCGCTCTGGAAGAACCTCAAGGCCGTCAAGGCCGGCCAGGCCAAGGACGTGCCGGACGAGACCTGGTACCTGGGCCTCGGCGTGACGGCGGCGAACAGCGTCCTCGACGACCTGCGCGCGGACCTGGTCAAGTAGCCGCCGGAACGCCTGGTGCCGCGGCACCAGGCGTTCTTGCGTCCGAGCTCACCGCAACCATCGATGGAGGAACCCCGACGGCGGCCCGCCACCTCCGCGAGAGCGGCGCCGGTCAAGGCGCAAAGAGGAGCCAGGTAGCCTTTCCTCGTGCCCCGTCTGTCTGAAGTCATCGCCGAGCTCGACGCCCTCTGGCCTCCAGAGCGGGCCGAGTCCTGGGATGCCGTCGGCACCGTCTGCGGTGACCCCGACGCCGAGGTCGGCCGCGTCCTCTTCGCCGTCGACCCCGTCCAGGAGATCGCCGACGAGGCCATGGCCCTCGGAGCCGACCTGGTCGTCACCCACCACCCGCTCTATCTGCGCGGTACGACGACGGTCGCCGCCGGCCACTTCAAGGGCCGGGTCGTGCACGGTCTGATCAAGCACGACATCGCCCTGCACGTCGCGCACACCAACGCCGACACCGCCGACCCCGGCGTCTCCGACGCCCTCGCCGGCGCGCTCGACCTCCGCGTCACGGGCCCCCTCGTCCCCGAGAACAACCTCGGCCGGATCTGCGAGCTCGACCCGCCCGAGACCCTCGCCGCGTTCGCCGCGCGCGCCGCGAAGCGGCTGCCCGCGACCGCGCAGGGCATCCGGGTCGCCGGAGACCCCGGCATGACCGTGCGCCGCGTCGCCGTCAGCGGCGGCTCCGGCGACAGCCTCTTCGAGGCCGTGCGGGCCGCCGGCGTGGACGCCTTCCTCACCGCCGACCTGCGCCACCACCCCGTCTCCGAGGCCACCCAGCAGTCACCCCTCGGCCTGGTCGACGCCGCCCACTGGGCGACCGAATGGCCCTGGTGCGAGCAGGCCGCCGCCCAGCTCGACGCGATCTCCGACCGTCACGGCTGGGACCTCCGCGTCCACGTCTCGAAGACGGTCACCGACCCCTGGTCCTTCCACCACACCTCCCCTGGAGCCCCCAACTGAACGCCGCGCCCGCCGACCAGATCCGCCTCCTCGACGTCCAGTCGCTGGACGTCCGCCTCCAGCAGCTCGCGCACAAGCGCGGCTCGCTCCCCGAGCACGCCGAGATCGAGTCGCTGAACAAGGACCTCACCCAGCTGCGCGACCTGCTCGTCGCCGCGCAGACCGAGGAGAGCGACTGCGGCCGCGAGCAGACCAAGGCCGAGCAGGACGTCGACCAGGTCCGCCAGCGGGCCGCGCGCGACCAGCAGCGCCTCGACGCGGGCACCGTGTCCTCCCCGAAGGACCTGGAGAACCTCCAGCGCGAGATCGTCTCCCTCGCCAAGCGCCAGGGCGACCTGGAGGAGATCGTCCTCGAGGTCATGGAGCGCCGCGAGTCCGCCCAGGAGCGCCTGGCCGAGCTGACCGAGCGGGTCTCCGCCGTCCAGGCCAAGACCGACGACGCCACCGCCCGCCGCGACGCCGCCGAGGGCGAGCTGGACGCCGAGGCCGCGTCCGTGACGAAGGAGCGCCAGCTCGTCGCGGGCTCCGTCCCGGCCGACCTCCTCAAGCTGTACGAGAAGCTGCGCGAGCAGCAGGGCGGCGTCGGCGCGGCCCGGCTGTACCAGCGCAAGTGCGAGGGCTGCCACATCGAGCTCAACATCACCGAGCTGAACGAGGTCCGCGCCGCGGCCAAGGACACGGTCCTCCGCTGCGAGAACTGCCGCCGCATCCTCGTCCGCACCTCGGAGTCCGGCCTGTAATGCCGGCCACGACGCCTCCGCGCGAGCTGATCGTCGAGGCCGACGGGGGGTCCCGGGGCAATCCGGGACCCGCCGGTTACGGGGCGGTCGTCCTGGACCCCGTGACGGGCGAGACGCTCGCGGAGGCGGCCGAGTACATCGGCGTGGCGACGAACAACGTCGCCGAGTACAAGGGCCTGGTCGCGGGCCTGAAAGCCGCCCGGGCGCTCTTCCCTGACGCCGACGTCCACGTCCGGATGGACTCCAAGCTGGTCGTCGAGCAGATGTCCGGCCGCTGGAAGATCAAGCACCCGGACATGAAGCCGCTCGCGGCCGAGGCGGGCCGGGTCTACCCGGCGGGCCGGGTCCGCTACGAGTGGATCCCGCGCGAACGGAACAAGCACGCGGACCGGCTCGCGAACGAGGCGATGGACGCGGGCAAGCGGGGCCGCCAGTGGGAGCCGTCGTCGTCGACGGCTGGCCTGGACGCGGTGGCCGCCCGCAACGCGGCGACCCCGCCGCCGTCGGGCCCGCCGGGCGACGCGACAGCGGGCGCGGCACGTGCGCGCGCGGCGCTGGTGGCGGGTGGGGTCACGGGGACGGGCTCGGGCGTGTCCGTAGGTGCGGGCGCGGGTACGGGCGCCTGGCCCGCTTCGGTGGCGCGCCCCACGACCCCGGACGCGCTTCCGGACGAAGGCCTGTTCGCCGCCGAGGAGGCCTTCACGGCGCCGGGCGGCGCGCAGGCCTCGGGGGACTTCGAGGCGGAGGCGGGCGCTCTGGCCCCGACGGGCCACGCGGCACGCAGCCGGGCGGCTGCAGCCGCGCAGGCAACGGCCCCGGTCACGGCTCCCGGCCCGGCACCCGTGACCGTACCAACGGCCCCGGTCACGGCTCCCGGCCCGGCACCCGTGACGGGCGAGTCGCCCGCCGCCCCCGCGACCGGTGGTACGGCTGCCGCACCCGCGCAGGCCGGTGCCGCGCCCCGCCAGGGCTGGGCAGGGCCCGACATGGGAGCGCCCGCGACCTTCGTACTGCTGCGGCACGGCGAGACCGCGCTCACGCCCGAGAAGCGGTTCTCGGGGAGCGGCGGGAGCGACCCCGAGCTGTCGGCGGCGGGACTGCGGCAGGCCGAGGCCGTCGCGGAGGCGCTCGCCGCGCGCGGCACCATCCAGGAGATCGTCAGCTCGCCCCTCACCCGCTGCCGCCAGACCGCCGCCGCCGTCGCCGCCCGCCTCGGGCTCGACGTACGGATCGAGCAGGGCCTGCGCGAGACCGACTTCGGTGCGTGGGAGGGGCTGACCTTCGGGGAGGCGCGCGAGCGCCACCCGGAGGACCTGGACGCCTGGCTGGCCTCGCCGAAGGCCGCGCCGACGGGCGGGGGCGAGAGCTTCGCGACCGTCGCCCGGCGGGTCGCCGCGACCCGGGACCGGCTGACGGCCGCGTACGCGGGCCGTACGGTCCTCCTCGTCACCCACGTCACGCCGATCAAGACGCTGGTCCGGCTGGCCCTCGGGGCGCCGCCGGAGTCGCTGTTCCGGATGGAGCTGTCGGCGGCGTCGATCTCGGCGGTGGCGTACTACGCGGACGGCAACGCGTCGGTACGGCTCCTCAACGACACCTCGCACCTCCGGTAGGCATGGGCGCCGCGGCGGGAATGGGGTGGCGCGGGGCCCCGGCCCCGTACCACCATCGACGTCCATGACGTGGCACTTCACCGAAGACCCTGATGCGTTCCGGGCGTCCGCGGCGCCCCTGCTGGCCGCCGAGCCGGCTCGTAACACCGGAGTCCTCACCCTCATGGCCGCGGCGGACCGCCTCGGCTGGTGGACCGAACCCGAGGACGGCAGGGTCACGGGCGTCCTCGCGGTCACGGCGCCCCGCGTGGTCGTCCTCGGCACGGTGACGACGGAGGCGGTACGGGCTCTGGCGGCGACCACCGGCCCCCGCCTCTTCCCGGCAGGAGACGCTCCGACCGCCGTGCGGGGCGAGACCGGTCCCGCCGAAGCGTGCGCGGCGGCGTTCGCCGAAGCGCTCGGTGGGGGCTGGCGGCCCGCCGTCCGGCTGCGGCTCTTCCGGCTCGGTACGCTCACCCCGCCCGACCCCGCGCCCGCCGGACGCGCGCGGGTGGCCGGTCCGGCCGACATCCCGCTGGCCGCCGCCTGGGCCCGGGAGTTCGCCCGGGACGTCGGGGAGGACGCCGACGCCAGGGACTTCACCGCGCCGGTCACGGACCGGATCTCCGAGGGCCGCCTGCTCCTCTGGGAGACCCCCGACGGCCGCCCGGTGTCGATGGCGAGCACCTCCCGCACGATCGAGGGCCAGGCCCGCGTCCACCTCGTCTACACGCCCTCCGCCGACCGCGGACGGGGATACGCGGCGGGCATCACCACGGCGGTCAGCCACCTCGCCCAAGGCGCGGGCGCCGCCCACGTACTGCTCTTCACGGACCTCGCCAACCCCACCAGCAACGCCCTCTACCGCCGCCTCGGCTACCGCCCGGTGACCGACCACCTGGACGCGCGGCTCACAGGTCTCACCCGCTGACGGGCCCCCCGGGGCCGCCGTGGCTCCCCGGCCCCCGCAACCCCGCCGCCTCCCGCGCCAGTGCCTCCACCCGCGCCCAGTCGCGGGCGGCGAGGGCGTCGGGCGGCAGCATCCACGTACCGCCGACACAGCCGACGTTCGGCAGGGACAGATAGCCGGGGGCGGAAGCGCGGGAGACGCCGCCGGTCGGGCAGAAGCGGGCCCGGGGGAGCGGCCCCGCGAGGGAGGTGAGGTACGGGACGCCGCCCGCCGCCTCGGCCGGGAAGAACTTCATCGACTCCACGCCCTGTTCGAGCAGGGCCACGACCTCCGAGGCCGTCGAGACGCCCGGCAGGAACGGCACGCCCGACTCCCGCATCGCGCCGAGCAGCCGCCCGGTCCAGCCGGGGCTGACCAGGAACCGGGCCCCCGCGCCGACCGCGTCGGCGACCCCGGCGGCCGAGACGACCGTCCCCACGCCGACGACCGCCTCCGGCACCTCGGCGCCGATCGCCCGGACGGCGTCGAGCGCGGCCGGCGTGCGCAGGGTGACCTCGACGAGCGGCAGCCCGCCGGCGACCAGGGCGCGGGCGAGGGGTACGGCGTCGGCGGCGTCCTCGATCACCACGACCGGGACGACGGGGGTTCCGGGGGCAAGGTCGAACACGCTCGTCGGCATGGGCCTCATCCTGCCCACGAAGGAACGCCCCACGCAACGAGCGTTGCGCAGGGTGCAACACGACCCCGGGGTTCCCTAGTGGATCTCGTCCACCAGCACGTCGAGCGCCCCCAACTTCCCGCTCTCCTCCACCACGTACCCCAGGTCCCGCAGCGCCACCACCAGCTCCTCCGGCGAACCCGGCACCGCACCGGTCTCCAGCAGACTCCGGACGATCCGCCCCTTCGTCGCCTTGTTGAAGTGGCTGACGACCTTCCGGGTCGGCGCGTGCAGCACCCGTACCGTCGCCGTCCGCGCCGCCACCGCGCCCTTCGGCTTCCACGCCGACGCGTACGCCGACGAGCGCAGGTCAAGGACCAGCCCGTCACCGGCGGCCTCGGGAAGCACGGAGGCCATCGCGCTCCGCCAGTGCCCGCCGAGCGCGCCGAGCCCCGGCAGCCTGACCCCCATCGAGCAGCGGTACGAGGGAATCCGGTCGGTCACCCGGACCGCGCCCCAGAGCCCCGAGAACACCAGCAGGGACCGCCCGGCCCGCCGCTTCGCCGCCGCGTCCAGGGTCGCCAGACCCAGCGCGTCGTAGAGCACGCCCGTGTAGATCTCCCCGGCGGGCCGCGCGCCCGCCGTCCGCAGCTCCACGTTCTTCGCGACCTCGCCGCGCAGGCCCTCGCTCAGCCCGAGCACCTCGCGCGCCTTCTCCTCGTCGGCCGCGCACAGCTCGACCAGCTCGTCCACGACGGCCGCCCGCGCCTCGGCGAGCCCCGGCAGGGACAGCGACTCCGGCTTGAGCGGCGCCCCGCGCCCCGAGGAGGCCTTGCCCTCGGAGGGCGGCAACAGCACGAGCACGGTGGTTCTCCTTCGTCGGTACGGGAGGGGGTGCGGCCCCGAGGGCCCAGCGTACGAGGTACGGGGCGGGTCCCGTACGAGCGGAGGGGCAGGCCCGGCAGGGAGGCCGAGCCGGGCCCAACGGCCCTCCGCCCGAGCGCACCCCCGTCCCCGATCCCAGCCCCACCCCCGTTTCCCCGCTCCGCCCCCGTACGAAATGCCGCACCCCTCCCCTCCCCATACGCTCGGTCCATGCCCCGCCGCCACATTCACGTGACCGGCGCAGCCGAGGCTCCGCTGCGGGCCGCCCTGCGCGCACTCCGTACCGAGCTCGGCGTCCCCGAGGACTTCCCGCCGGCCGTCCTCGCCGAGGCCGAGACCGTGGCCAAGAACCCCCGGCTCCCCTCGTACGACGCCACGGACCTGCCCTTCTTCACCGTGGACCCGCCCACCTCCACCGACCTCGACCAGGCCATGCACCTGGCCCGCCGGGCCGACGGCGGCTACCGCGTCCACTACGCCATCGCCGACGTCGCCGCCTTCGTCACCCCCGGCTCCGCCCTGGACACCGAGGCCCACCGGCGCGTGCTCACCCTCTACTTCCCCGACGGCAAGGTCCCCCTGCACCCCGCCGTACTCTCCGAGGGCGCCGCCAGCCTCCTCCCCGGCGAGCCCCGCCCCGCCCTCCTGTGGCGGATCGACCTGGACGCCGAGGGCCGCCGCGTCGCCACCGACGTCCGCCGCGCCCTCGTCCGCAGCCGCGCCAAACTCGACTACGCGGACGTGCAGCGGCGGATCGACACGGGTACGGCGGAGGAGCCGGTGGCCCTGCTCCGCGAGATCGGCCGCCTCCGCGAGACCCTCGAAGCGGAACGCGGCGGGATCTCCCTCAACGTCCCCGAACAGGAGATCGTCGAGCAGGACCACGCCTACTCCCTCGCCTACCGCGCACCGCTCCCCGCCGACGGCTGGAACGCCCAGATCTCCCTGCTCACCGGCATGGCCGCCGCCGACCTCATGACCGCGGCGGGCACCGGCATCCTGCGCACCCTCCCCACCGCCCCGGACGGCGCCGTCGCGCGGCTGCGCCGCTCCGCGCAGGCCCTCGGTGTCGACTGGCCGCACCACGTCTCGTACGCCGACGTCGTCCGCGCCGCCGACCCCACCGACCCGCGCCAGGCGGCGTTCCTCCAGGAGTGCACGTCCCTCCTGCGCGGCGCCGGGTACACGGTCTTCACCGACGGCCACATCCCCACCCCCGCGATGCACGCGGCCGTCGCCGACGAGTACACCCACTGCACCGCGCCCCTGCGCCGCCTCGTCGACCGGTACGCGGGCGAGCTGTGCGTGGCGGCGGTCGCGGGCGACGAACCGCCCGAGTGGGTACGGGCAGCCCTGCCCGCCCTCCCCGTCGAGATGGCCGCCGGTTCGCGCCGCGCCAACACGGTGGAGCGGGAGAGCGTCGACATCGTCGAGGCGGCCCTGCTGCGGGAACGGGTCGGCGAGGTCTTCGACGCGTACGTCATCGACGTGAAGGAACGCGAACCGGCGGTCGGCACCGTCCACCTGGACGACCCGGCGGTCGTCGCCCGCATCGAGGGAGGTACGACCCGGCTGCCGCTGGGCGAGTGGCTGCGGGTCAGGCTGGCGGAGGCGGACCCGGGGACGGCGAAGGCGCTGTTCGCGCCCGCGTGAGGGCCTTGGGCGGGGCGAGCGGGTCGCCGACGGCGGGGCCGGCGGAATCCCCGACGCCGCGGCAGGGTCAAGCGCGTGGCCCCCGGCGGGTAGCATGGTCGGCACGGCAGACGAGCCGGGCGGACGGCCGCGTGGAGATCCTCGGATCTTCCCGAGGAACGTCCGGGCTCCACAGAGCAGGGTGGTGGCTAACGGCCACCCGGGGTGACCCGCGGGACAGTGCCACAGAAAACAGACCGCCGGGGACTTCGGTCCCCGGTAAGGGTGAAACGGTGGTGTAAGAGACCACCAGCGCCTGAGGTGACTCAGGCGGCTAGGTAAACCCCACTCGGAGCAAGGTCAAGAGGGGACACCCCGGTGTCCCTGCGCGGATGTTCGAGGGCTGCTCGCCCGAGTCCGCGGGTAGACCGCAGGAGGCCGGCGGCAACGCCGGTCCTAGATGGATGGCCGTCGCCCCGACGACCGCGAGGTCCCGGGGCACAGAACCCGGCGTACAGCCCGACTCGTCTGTCGGTAAGCCGGAGAAGGGTCTCTGGCCAGGCATTTTGCCTGGTCAGGGGCCCTTTCGCGTTTCGGGCGGACGAGGGGGCTGCTCACTCTTTGTGACTATTCCTCGGTGTTCTCGGGTGCTGTGTGGCGATCGTGTGGCGGCGCTTCGGTCGTCTCCCGTGCGCTCCCAAGGCCCCGTCTGCCCGTCCAGTCACGCGGAAGAGTCCTGCCCCTGCGGCAGGGCCCTTTGCGTATCCGTGCACGTCTCGGGGGCGACCCGACGTCCCCTCGTGGATGGCGCGTGGTCAACCTCACGGGGCTGAAGGTCGGGATCGGCGTTCGATGAGCAGTTCGAACGCGTGTTCCATGGTTGGATTCGCGGACGTACGCATTTTGTTCGACTCTTGTTCGATTGATGGGCTGCCGTCCGGACGTAAGAGAACGAGCACGAGCCCAAGGGGGATCGTCGTGGGTGCACCACGTACTACTGACGCCGACGAGAACCGGCGTCCTGCCCGCAAGGCCCGTAAGGGGCGCCCTGCGGTCATCGCGACCGCCTGTGGCCTCACCTTCGTGAGCCTCGGCCTGCTCACGTCCGCGAGCCGGATGACCTATCAGCGGCACTTCGTCGAGGCCGAGGCGAGCGGTCGCGGCGCCCGCGAGCGCTTCGAGCGCCGTCGAGAACGCCGCCGACCTCCTGCGAGCGATCTCGGGCCCGCGCGAGGCGGCCGGCATCAAGCTCGGAGGCGCCGTGCGGGCCCAGGGCATCAAGGTCCTCGATGACGCCGGGCTCACCAGAGCCCAGGCCGCCGAGATCATCGACACCGGCGCACTGCCCGCCTCGCTCCGCTCTACGCTCTACGGCGCCGTCGAGGACGAACGGCGCCGCCCTGGGGCAAGTCGGACCGACGTGATGGACGAAGCCGTTCTGGACGCACTGGAGACCCTCGATGTGGTCGCGGTCGTGGGGCCCACGCCGGCGCCGTCCTTTGTGAGCGGCTCCGACAAGGGCAAGGGGCGCGACGAGCCCGCCAACCACGACGAAGGCTCTGGCAAGGACGCACGCGAACGTCCCGTGCAGCCGGGTTCCACGCCCGCAAGCAATCCGCGCGGCGTCGAGGCGAGCGACGACGGTTATAGCTACGGGGACGCGCTCGGCAGGCTGGTCGAGGCGATCAACCCGTTCCAGAGGTGGAGCGCCCCGTTGGCGAACATGCCTCCGCGAGATCGGGGCGCGGGTGCGGGGAGGGGCGCGCGATCGTGACGAGTGCCCCTCCCGTGTCGGTGGGTGCAAGTAGGGTTTCCGTGAACTTGGTGTGATCTCCTCGACGCGCGTCTCCGCGCGTCTCCGGCTGTGAGGGAAGCGACGAGCAGTGGCCACTTCGGTACATGACGTTCTCAGGAAGATCCGCGACGAGTCGGCCACGAACCGTGACCGCGGCACGCGCTTCGAGGAACTCATGGTCCAGTACCTGGGAGCCGACCCGGATTGGCGTGAGCAGTTCACCCAGGTGTGGATGTACGGCGACTGGCCAGGCGCGGAGCACGACAAGCGGGACGTCGGCATCGACCTGGTGGCCCAGGACCGGGAGACGGGCGGCTTCTGCGCCATCCAGTGCAAGTTCTACGAGCCGGAGCACACCGTCCAGAAGGCCGACCTCGACTCCTTCTTCACGGCCTCCGGCAAGGGTGGTTTCACCCGTCGCATGATCATCTCGACGACGGACAAGTGGGGCCAAAACGCCGAATCCGCGCTGGACGACCAACAGATCCCCGTCACCCGGCTCGGCCTCGCCGACATCGAGGCCAGCCCGGTCGACTGGCACCTTCCCACAGTCGCCGAGCGGGCTATCGAACTCAGCCTCCGGAAGAAGAAGACGCCGCGCCCGCACCAGGACGAGGCCATCAACGCGGTCTTCGAGGGCTTCGCCGCGCACCAGCGCGGCAAGCTCATCATGGCCTGCGGCACCGGTAAGACCTTCACCGGTTTGAAGATCGTCGAGCGGCTCCAGCAGGAGCGCGCGGAGCGCGGCGAGGGTGAGCACACCAACGTGCTGTTCCTCGTGCCGTCCATCGCGCTCCTCTCGCAGACCCTGCGGGAGTGGTCGTACGAGACCGAGACGCCGATGCGACGCTTCGCAATCTGCTCCGACATCAAGGTCGGCAAGCAGACGAAGAAGAACGACGAAGACAACACCGACATGTCGACGCACGACCTGGCGCTGCCCGCCACCACCAGTGCCACCAAGCTCATCGAGCAGGTGGCGAGTGTGGAGGCCGGCCCGGGACTGACGGTCGTCTTCTCGACCTACCAGTCCATCGACACCATCGCTCAGGCGCAGAAGGCTGGACTGCCGGAGTTCGACCTCATCCTGTGCGACGAGGCGCACCGCACCACCGGTGCCACCCTCACCCCGGGCGACGAGTCGAACTTCGTCAAGGTCCACGACAACGGCTACATCCGGGCTGATCGTCGCCTGTACATGACGGCGACCCCCCGCCTCTTCAGCGAGGACGTCAAGGCCGACGCCAAGAACTCCGAGACCGTCTTGTGTTCCATGGACGACGAGAGCCTCTACGGACCGGAGTTCCACCGCCTCGGCTTCGGCAAGGCCGTCGAACAGGGCCTGCTGACCGACTACAAGGTCCTCATCCTCACCATCGACGAGGGACAGATCGCCGAGTCCCTGCAACAGCAGCTCGCCGACGCGAACAACGAGCTGTCCCTGGACGACGCGGCGAAGATCGTCGGCTGCTGGAACGGACTGGCCAAGCGCACCGGCAAGCTCGCGGACGGCACCGGCTTCGAACCCGGCGAGGCGCCGATGAAGCGCGCCGTGGCCTTCGCTCGCAACATCAACGAGTCCAAAGAGCTCGCCAAGCGGTTCAGGGAGGTCGTCCAGGCGTACGACGGCGCCGACGAGGAGATCCTCGACTGCGACGTCGACCACGTCGACGGCACCTTCAACGCCCTGCGCCGCAACGACCTTCTCGACTGGCTCAAGCAGGACCCCGGCCCGGGCAAGGCCCGCATCCTCTCCAACGCCCGCTGCCTTTCCGAGGGCGTGGACGTGCCCGACCTGGACGCCGTCCTCTTCCTCCACCCCCGGAACTCCGTCGTGGATGTCGTCCAGTCCGTCGGCCGGGTCATGCGCCTGGCCGACGACAAGAAGTACGGCTACATCATCCTGCCCGTCGTCGTGCCGGCCGGAACGCCGCCGGAGAAGGCGCTCGCGGACAACCAGCGCTTCCGCACCGTCTGGCAGGTCCTCCAGGCCCTCCGCGCCCACGACGACCGCTTCAACGCCACCGTCAACCAGCTCGACCTGAACAACCGCCGCCCAGACAACATCATGGTTGCCGACGCCACCGGCGACCGAGAGTCCCTCAACGGCGAAGGCGACGGCACCGCGAACCAGGGAGAGGCCAGCGCCGCCCGCTACGTCCAGGGCATGCTCCACCTGGAGGACTGGCGCGACGCGATCTACGCACAGATCGTCAAGAAGGTCGGGCAGCGCCAGTACTGGGAGGACTGGGCCAAGGACATCGCCCAGATCGCCGAGCGCCACAAGGCCCGCATCCAGGCCGCCCTCGCCCTTCCGGACAAGCAGGCCGCCTTCGCCACGTTCCTCGGCGAGCTGCGCGCGAGCATAAACCCGGGCGTCACCGAGACCGACGCCATCGACATGCTCGCCCAGCACATCGTCACCAAGCCCGTCTTCGACGCGCTCTTCAAGGGCTACGCGTTCGCCGAACGCAACCCGGTCTCCCAGGCCATGCAGCGCATGCTCGACGTTTTGGAGGACCAGAGCCTCGACGACGAGGCCAAGACCCTCCAGGGCTTCTATGACTCCGTACGCGTACGGGCCGAGGGGATCGACAACCACGAGGGTCGCCAGCGCGTCATCATCGAGCTGTACGACAAGTTCTTCAAGACCGCCCTGCCCAAGACCGCCGATGCGCTGGGCATCGTCTACACCCCGGTCGAGGTCGTCGACTTCATCCTGCGCTCCACCGACCAGGCCCTCGCCAAGCACTTCGGCACCTCCCTGTCGGACGAGGGCGTCCACGTCCTCGATCCCTTCACCGGCACCGGCACGTTTATCGTCCGCCTGTTGCAGTCCGGCCTCATCAAGCCGGATGACCTGCTGCGCAAGTACGTCAGCGAACTCCACGCCAACGAGATCGTGCTGCTCGCCTACTACATTGCTGCGGTCAACATCGAAGCCGCCTTCGAGGACATGCGCGGATCGGAGGAGTACACGCCCTTCGAGGGCATCGTCCTGACCGATACCTTCCAGCTCGCCGAGGGTCACGCGGACCGCCTCTTCGGGGCCCTGGAGGGCAACAACGAGCGTGTTCGCAAGCAGCAGGCGCAGGACATCCGGGTCATCATCGGCAACCCGCCGTACTCGGTGGGTCAGGACAGCCAGAACGACGACAACCAGAACCTCAAGTACGAGGCCCTGGACCGTCGCATCCAGACCACCTACGCCGCCCGCTCCACGGCGACCAACAAGAACTCGCTGTACGACTCCTACATCCGGGCCATCCGCTGGGCCTCGGACCGAATCAAGGACGAGGGCATCGTCGCCTACGTTTCTAACGGCGGCTACATCGACGGCAACACCGCCGATGGCCTGCGCTTGTCCCTGGTGGACGAGTTCGACGCGATCTACTGCTACAACCTGCGAGGCAACCAGCGCACGGCCGGCGAGCTGGCCCGCAGGGAGGGAGGCAAGGTCTTCGGCTCAGGAAGCCGCAGCACAGTTGCCGTCCTGATCCTCGTCAAGGGCGGAACTGCGGCGGGGACGGGCGAAGGCTGCCAGCTGTACTACCGAGACATCGGTGACTACCTCAGCCGCGAGGACAAGCTCCGCATCGTGGCTGGCCAAGACCTCGACACCGTGGAATGGCGGCAGATCCCTCCGAGTCCCGAGGGCGACTGGATCAACCAGCGCGACGAACGGTTCGCGACGTTCCGGCCACTCGGTGACAAGACTGCGAAGGGCCAGAACGCGGGGCTCTTCGATGCGTACTCGCCAGGGCTCCAGACCAACCGTGATGCCTGGGTCTACAACTACTCGGCTGAGCGCGTGCACGAGAACATGCGCAGCATGATCGACGTATATGACGGTCAGATGAAGGACTTCCAGCAACGCGGGTCTACCGCAGCGGGCCCTCTGGTCAAGCAGGCAGAGGACTTCATTGACCGAGACCCTCGCCGGATCAGCTGGTCTTCCAGCCTCATCATGAAGCTGGCGCAGGGGAAGAAGATCGAGTACGACGCAGACCGTGTGGTCACAGGCACGTACCGGCCCTTCAGCCGTCAAGCTGTCTACTTCGACCGAGACCTGAATCACCGCCCCGGCAAGCTGCCTCAACTATTTCCGACACCGGAGCACGAGAACCTCGGCTTCTACGTCAACGGGTTCCACGCCACCGCAGAGTTCGCGGTTCTGGCCACAGACCTTCCCCCCTGTCTGGACGTTTTCGGCAAGGGCGGATACTTCTTCGCGCGCCACACCTACCGCGAGCGGAGCGCCGGAGACGACCTTTTCGCTTCTGCCGAAGGCGATGACACCGGCTACGAGCGGGTCGACAACATCACCGACGCGGCCCTCCGCGACTACCGCACGACGTACGCCGACGACACCGTCACCAAGGACGACATCTTCTACTACACCTACGGTCTGCTCCACTCCCAGGAATACAAGGACGCCTTCGGGGCAGACCTGAAGAAGTCGCTCCCCCGCATCCCCAAGGTGCGCGACTTCCGTGGCTTCGCCGAAGCCGGCCGGAAGCTCGCCGAGCTGCACGTGGGCTACGAGACCGTGGCGCCGTACGGCGGGATCGTGGAACAGATCAGCGGGAGCGCGGACACCGCGCCCTCGGAGCTGTTCCGGGTGACGAAGATGAAGATGCTCAAGAAGCAGAACGAGGTGGACAAGTCCACGATCGTCTACAACAGCCGGGTCACGCTCTCCAACATCCCGGAGGAGGCGTACCGCTACCAGCTCGGCGCGCGTTCTGCGATCGAGTGGATCATCGACCGGTATCAGGTCAAGGTCGACAAGGCTAGCGGCATCGTCAACGACCCCAACGACTGGTCGGACGACCCGCGTTACATCGTGGACCTGCTCCTGCGGATCGTGACCGTCAGCCTGGAGACGGTGAAGATTGTGGACGGGCTTCCCCCGCTGGACATCCTGGAGTAGAGGAAGATCGGATCCCCTGTCGGCCACTCGCAACGGGTGGCCGACAGGGGGATGCCGCGCCGGCTACCGCACCCGGGCCTGGACGATCAGCGTGCCCAGGTTCTCAGGGTCGGGGGCTTCCAGCACACGTGCTTCGGTTTCCAGGAAGCCGTAGTTCATCAGGATGCCGTGCCACATCTCCTCGGAGTAGGCCCACCGTTGGACCGGCAGGACCTTGCCCGTGAAGCCGTTGCCGTACATGCCCTGGGCGCCGTAGCAGCCGTCGACGGCCGGTGCCTGGGAGAAGACCAGGACGCCGCCGGGGTTGAGGCGCTCGCGGATGGCGGGCAGGAGGCGGCGGGGGTCGGTGAACCAGAAGGCGCCCCAGACCGAGTAGACGGCGTCGTACGTCTCTTCGGTGGTGGTCAGGAAGTCGACGGCCTCGCGGAGGTGGAAGCGGGCTCCCTCGATGTCGCTCCAGCGTTCCTCGGCGTACCGGATCTGGACGGGGGAGAGGTCGATGCCCGTGGCGGCGATGCCCTTGCGGGCGAGGTAGGC
Organism: Streptomyces sp. NPDC001728; assembly: GCF_040297565.1. Classification (NCBI taxonomy): domain Bacteria; kingdom Bacillati; phylum Actinomycetota; class Actinomycetes; order Kitasatosporales; family Streptomycetaceae; genus Streptomyces; species Streptomyces sp. NPDC001728. Next base: position 33,647 of record NZ_JBEOZK010000009.1, on the reverse strand, counting down.
GACCTCGTTTCCGCTGCCGCAGCCCAGTTCCAGAGCGCTCTCGGGCTGGCAGAGCAGTTCTTCGGCGGGGCCGTGGTAGTCGTACTGCGTCCAGCAGAACCCCTTGTCGATGGAGTCCCGCACCGAGCCGATCTTCGTCACGGCTTCGGTCGCGTAGCGATCCCAGTAGTTCTCAACGCTCATGTGGCGATGTTCCTCGTTGGAGTGGGTGTTGAGCATCCGTACCGTCCGGCTCCGACGACACCGCACGTTACTCGCCCGGCTCTCCGATCGGGTCGGTGATGCCGGTTCTTCCCCCCGAACGTGACGGCCGGGGCCGCCCCGAAGGACGACCCCGGCTTCGTGTCCCCGCCGGTCAGTGGCAGCTCGTGCCCTGGGCGCAGGGGGAGCACTTCGACGAGTCGCGCTCCCACAGCGGCCAGTCCACCTCGAACCCGTGCTGCTCGACGACGGCCGCGGTCCGCATGACGGTGCCGTCGGCCTTGCGGTCGATCTCGGGGATGTGGTGGAGGAACTGCCCGTTGTTGTACTTCTCGCAGAACGCGGCGTAGTTCGCCGTGTCGAGGATGAGCGTGTGCACGGCCACGTCGACGAGTTCGCCGCAGCCGAGTTCCAGACCCTCGCCCATGGCCTCCATGGCGGTGATCAGGTACGCGACGGCCTGGCCGAGGAGCCGGCCCGCCATCACGCTGTCCATGAGGTAGTCGCGGGTCAGGAGCTTGATCTCCCGGTCCCAGATCTCCTCGCCCAGCAGTTCCTTCGGATCGCGTACCGCTACTGCCGTACCCATACGGGGCACCTCCAGTTCGAACGGATCTTGCGGGACCCTCCCCGTCCGTCGGATGCGGTTTCGTCGGAGCAGACGACGAACGGGGAGGGGACTTGCTCCCGCCTTGGCAGGACCCTCCGGCCGCTGGGCCGTGGGGCGGATGTCGACTGCCGAGGCGGGGTGTCGTGGGGCGGCTCGCTCAGCCGCTGAGCCGGTACCGGACGGCACCCGCCATCGAGGTGAAGTCGAGCTGCCGGTACGCGAGGACAGGCGTGTCCACGGTGTACGGCTCGCGGTCCTTGAAGCGCAGCACCTTCGCGCCGGCCCTGGCCGTGCACATGTCCTCGATGGCGTAGTACACGCCGTCGAAGGGGACCATGTCGCCGATCCTCAACTGGGACGGGTGGCGGAGTTCGCCCACTGTGCCGAGCGGCCCCGGAGGAACCCTCTGGCCTGTCTCCGTCACGAGTCGTCGCCGCTCGCGTAGGTGTGGATTTCCTCCTGCGTGCAGTGGTCGCGCACCCATCGGGCAAGGTCGTACGCCTCGCTCGACCGCAGGGCGATGTGGACGGTGCCGTGCCCCTGGACGATCTCGCCCGGGAACACGTCGCCGGGGAGCCGCATGATCTGAAGTGCCTGCCGCACTTCGGGTACGGCGTTCAAGGCGATGGTCCGGGTGGAGTCCTGCGGGGTTCTGACCACTACATCCATTGCTTCCCCTCGGCGTCACGTGGCGTGGCTTCACGAACGACGTTAGGGCGGACTCCCGCCAACTCCCAAGAAGATTGCGCGAGTTTGCGGCAACACAGTTGACGGGCTCGAACGACTCGCCGACCATCGAGGACATCGCGCAAACCTGAGCAAGGATGCGGACGGGAGAACCACCATGAAGCTACGGTTCCTTGGGAAGAACTCCACCCCGGGAGACAGCCCCACCCTGTACGCCAGCGACCAGGACAGTTACGTCGTGCAGGGCTGGAAGGTCCTCGCGGCTGATCTGCTCATGCGGCTCGACGTGCCGGACGGCCACACGGTCGTCGAGGTCCCGACCGAGCTGTTCGAGCACCTGACCAAGGACGGTCTGCCGGCCGGCGAGATCAAGAACTACGAGCCCCCGATCATGCTGGTGACGGAACAGGGAACATGCCTCGTTCAGGGGCCGCAGATGCACGACCCCGAGGCCCTGAGCCAGATGCGGATGCCCGACTACGAGACCTGCGTCGAGGTCCCCAAATCCTCGATCACGGCCCTACTGGAGGAGAGCAGTGGAGCTGATCACCAGCGCCCAGCGTGACGAGCTGTTCGGCAGCTTCGTGCGTGACGCGTTCCATCTGGAGCTGAGGGACGACTACGGCTCCCCCATCGAGGACACGCCGTATGCCCGCTGGCAGCGGGGAGAGTCCGACGACTACGCGTGGTTGGATCCGTGGATGACGCTCATGAAGCGTGTCTCGGGGGAGGGCAAGTCCGTGCGCCGCGTCCGCGTCGTCACGGAGCCGCACTCCCCGTACGTCGGGTGGGAACACTCCCTGACGCGCCTCAACACGGAGGCCGGCGAGGATATCCGATGGCTGCCTCGGCACCGGCTGCCCGAAGGCATCACCTTCCCCGTGGCGGGCAACGACTGGTGGCTCTTCGACGACCGGCTCCTCGCCGTGGGGCACTTCGACGCAGAGGGCCGGGTCCTGGGCTCGGAGCTGGTCACGGCCCCCGAGACCGTGGCGGAGTGCGTCCGCGTACGGGACCGGCTCTGGTCCCTCGCCGTCCCTCACCCCGAGTACAAGCCCTGATCCATCAGTGAGCACTGAAGCACAGGCACAGCGAGAAGCGTTGGGTGCCCGGCTGCGAGGATTCCGCAAGGACGCGGGCTACTCAAGCGGTCGGGCATTCGCCGCCGCGACCGGGTGGCAGGAGTCGAAGGTCTCCCGGATCGAGAACGGGCGGCAGAACGCCAGCGAGGACGACATCCGCGTCTGGTGCGAGCTGACCCACACCCAGGACCAGGCCGGCGACCTGATCGCCACCGTCCGGCACATTGAGGAACTGTGGCTGGAGTGGCGCCGTCAGCTCCAGTCCGGGGCGGAGCCCCGGCAGCGCAAGGCACTCCCGGTCTACGCGAGGACCAAGGTCTTCCGCATCTGGCATCCCACCGTGGTCTGGGGCACTCTCCAGACGGCCGAGTACGCCGCCGAGACCTTCCGTCAGGTCGTCGACTACTACGAGATCCCCGACGACGTCGACGCCGCCGTGGCCAAGCGGATGGAACGTCAGCAGTACCTCTACAGGGGCGACCGGATCTTCAACGTCCTCCTCGCCGAGCAGGCTCTCTACACCAACTTCGGCGGACCGGACGTGATGCGAGGCCAGCTCGACCGCCTCCTCGCCGTCATGTCCCTTCCCCGCATGAGCCTCGGGCTCATCCCGGCACGAGCGCCGATGCACATCTGGCCGGGCAACTCCTTCTCCATGTTCGACAGCAAGCTCGTTCTCGTGGAGACCTACTCGGCGGAGTTCTCCGTCACGCAGCCTCGCGAGATCGCGCTCTACGCCAAGGCGTTCGACCTGCTGAAGCGGTCCGCCGTGTACGGGCAGCCCGCGAGAGCGCTGATCGCCCAGGCTCTTGCGCGGCTGGACGGCTGACGGCGGCCCGAAGGGCCCCGCTCAGGCTGTGGCTTCTGCCTCCTCACCTTGCGTAGCCATGAAAGTAGCCATGGAAGTGCCCACTCCGCCTGTTCGTGCAGGTCATAGCGTTGCGGTGACTGTCCCCGGCGTACAGCCCGACTCGTCTGTCGGCCCACGGGGGAGGAGCCCCGCCGCACCCGGAAACGGGAGTGCGGCGGGGCTCTTTCTCGTCGTGGCCTCGGGGTGCGTGTGTCAGGGGCGGTGGACCTCGAAGTGGAAGCAGCCGTATTCGACGGCGCGGATGTGGACCAGGGAGACCTTCGGGTCGGTGAAGGCTTCCGTGAGGGCTTCGTCGAAGCCCTGCGCGGTGGCTTCCGGGATTTCCAGGAGGCGGCCTCCGACGATCCGGCCCGCCGCGTCGTAGCGGCGGAGGGTGCGCAGTGCGCCCGCGCGGGCGAAGGGGTACGTCTCCGAGGGGGCCGGGCCGCCGCACTCCTCGGCGTGGACGAAGACCGGGCCCTGCTCGTCGTAGGCGCCCGGCTCCGCCCCCGTCTCGGCCGCCCAGCGCCGCAGCGGCGCGTACGAGACGAGCGCGATCCGCTCGCCGGGGGCCGAGAGGCGCAGGCAGCAGCGCAGTGGCGCCCCGCCCTCGGGGTCGTCGTACGGCGCACACGCCCGCCCGGCGTCGTCGGTGACCCGCAGCTGGGCGAGGGTGGTGGGAGCGATGGGGCGGGCCGTGTAGGCGGTGGGGTGGACGGTGGCCGTCGTTTCGGTGCTCATACGGCCAGGGTCGCGTCCCCGCCGGCCCCGCGCTGGCGCATTTCGGACGGAGCGGTCCGGGCGGTCGGGGCGGCGAGGGCCGATACGGCGGCCATGGCGGACAGGATCTGACCTCTTTCGGTGTCAGGGTGGGGCCGTGGGCGGAGGCGTCCGCCTCTGGTCTCCGCCCCCTCATCCGCAACGACCGCCACGAACGGAGCACCCCGATGAGCCGTCACTTCCAGGTCACCTTCGACGCCCACGACCCGCGCGCCCTGTCCTCCTTCTGGCGTGACGCCCTCGGGTACGTCCATCCCGGACCGCCCGGGGTCGAAGTTCCCGAGGGTGCCGACCCGTTGGCCGCCTGGGACGACTTCCTCGCGCGGATCGGCGTACCCGAGGAGCAGCGCAATTCGAGGTCGGCCATCGAGGACCCCGAAGGGAAGGGTCCGCGCGTCTTCTTCCAGCAGGTGCCGGAGGACAAGGTCGCCAAGAACCGGGTCCACCTCGACGTCCGGGCGGCTCCCGGACTGGCCGGCGAGGAGCGGATGGCGGCCCTGGAGGCCGAGTGCGAGCGGCTCGTCGCACTGGGCGCCGCACGGATGCGGCGGTTCGAGCCCGAGCCTCCGCTGAGCGCGGGGTCCATCGTGATGACCGACCCCGAGGGCAACGAGTTCTGCCTCGACTGACGCGGGCGGCTCCACCGGGGCCGTGGTCAGTCGATGACCTCGATCCTCCAGAAGGGCTCGCGGTCGTCCGTACGGACGAAGACGCGCTTCGGGAGCAGCGAGCGGTCCTCGAACAGATCACGGCCCAGGGCCAGGCCGTTCCGGTCGATCAGATACGTCCCGTCCCGGAGGTCCGCGAGCGAGGTGACCGTGGTGGCGCCGTCCGCGTCCACGCGCTGGAGGCGCCAGACGGAGGCGGGGGATTCGTCGGGGCGTACGGCCGCCGGGGCGCGGTCCGTGCCCTCCGCGACGACGGTGTCCTCCGTGCCCTTCGCGGTCAGGCGGAAGCCCTGGTCCTCCCGGGTGACCAGCCATTCCGCCGCCCTCGCGGGGTCGACGAGGAAGCCGACCAGGGCTCCGTCCTCGACCCCGACCGGGGCGCCCTTCGCGTACAGCTTGACGATCTTGCCGGCGTTCGGCATCGCTCCTCCTTGGGTGGGTGCGGGTGCGGCAGATACCCGAGCCTGCCCGGACGGCCCTGCGCGAGGGCGGTGAACACGCAGGTCATAGGCTGTGTGGCGCTGAGATGTCCTCAGGGAGGGGAAGGTTCCGCGCGTCGTGGAGCAGGATCGGGACGGTGGCAGAGGTCGTGGCGGAGGCCATGACGGAGATGGGAGTGGGGCTCGGGGTGGGGACCGGGACCGGGCTCGTGACGGGGTCTCGTCCGGCGAACCGCCGGGGGTTTCGCTGAGCAAGGACGGCGGGGCGGCGGTGGGACCGGAGGGACCGGCTCGACCGGGGGGCTCGGCCGGATCCGGCGGGTCCGGCGGTGAGCGGTGGTGGCGGCAGCCCGGGTTCGTCATCTTCTGTCTGTTCCTGATGCCGCCGGTCGGCATCGTGCTCGCCTGGCGGACCCGGTGGGCGCCGGGCCGGAAGGTGCTCGCCACCGTGCTGTCGGGCGTCTGGTTCGTGGCCGTGGGCACCAGTGATCCGCCGGCGGACAGGCCCGCGGTCGCCGAAGCGAAGCCGGCCGGGGAGTTCCCGACGGGCTTCGCGCCGTACACCCCGCCCACCCCGACCCCGACCCCCACCGTGCGGCGGGTCGTCGACGACTACTCCGGGCAGAACCTGGAGACGGCGTCGCGCGCGGCATACGAGGCCGGGTTCCGGACGCGGTCGCACGACGCGACCGAGAACGACAAGATGCAGCTCGTGGACGGCAACTGGAAGGTCTGCTTCCAGGAGCCGGCGGCGGGGGAGACGGTGACGGCCGAGAAGGGGCGGCGGAGCAGGATCGAGTTCGCCGTGGTCGAGAAGAGCAGCCCCTGCCCCGCGCGGGACGGTGCGGCCGTGGTGTTCCCCAAGGTGCCGGACGTCGTCGGCAAGACCTTCGCCAAGGGGTCGGCGGAGCTGCGCGCGGTGGGCTTCACGGAGTTCCGGGGCACCTCCGTGTACACGGACGTGGACCTGGCGGCCCGTCACGAGGACTGGCGGATCTGCTTCCAGGACCCGGAGGCCGGCGAGGACGTGGAGCGTCCCACGTACACCACCGTACGCCTCTCCCTGGCCCGCCCCGGTCTCTCCTGCCCGAGCGAGGAATACGCCCACCTGAACCCGGACCCGGACCCGGACCGCCACGGAACCGGCACCGGCAGCGGGTCCGGAAGCGGCAGCGGGAGCGGGAGCGGTTCGGGAGGCTCCGGCGGCGGTTCGGCGTACTACAAGAACTGCGACGCCGTCCGCGCCGCCGGCAGGGCCCCGATCTACCGAGGCGAGCCCGGGTACCGCTCGGGCCTCGACCGCGACAACGACGGCAAGGCCTGCGACTGGTCCTGACCGGGCGCCGGGCGCCTTCGGCGCACGCGAGCCGGTCCACGAGCGGGCCCTCGCGCCGACGCGGGGAGTCGGCCGGGCCGCTGGCCCAGGTGGCCGAGTCCTTGCGCCAGTAGGCGGCATCCGTGCGGCCCCGTTCCCCGGGGCGGGGCCGCACGCGGTGTACCGGTTGGGGCATGACCCTTCCCGTGAAGCAGCTCAGCGACCCCGCCGTGCGCGCCTTCGTCGCCGCCCTCAACGCCGGTGACGAGGCCGCCCTCTTCGAGGCGCTCGGTCCCGGCGCGACCATGTCCGACGACGGCTCCGACCGCGATCTGCGGCAGTGGCTCGACCGCGAGGTGTTCGCCTCGCGCGGGCACATGGACGTCGAGTCCGAGGCGGACGGCGGGCTCGCGCTCGTCGCCCGCTACCGCAACGACACCTGGGGCGAGATGCGCACCGCGTGGCGGTTCGCCGTCGAAGGCGGCAAGGTCACCCGCTTCGAGACCGGCCAGGCCTGACCTGCCTGACCTCGTGCCCGAAGGCCGGGCGTGGCTCCGCGCCCCCCGGCCGGTCGGGGGCCTGAGCGTGCCCTCACTGCCGCGGGCAGCACCGACCAACGCCCCGTCGAGTGTCGGCCGGCGCCCCTACCCCCGGCCGATGTACGGCATCCCCGTCGCCATCACCGTCGCGAACTGCACGTTCGCCTCCAGCGGCAGTGCCGCCATGTGCACCACCGTCGCCGCCACGTCCGCCGCGTCCATCACCGGTTCCGCCGCCAGTTGTCCGTTGGCCTGGAGGATGCCCGTCTGCATGCGGGCCGTCATCTCCGTCGCCGCGTTGCCGACGTCCAGCTGGCCGCAGGCGATCCGGTACGGGCGGCCGTCGAGCGACAGGGACTTCGTGAGGCCCGTCATCGCGTGCTTCGTCGCCGTGTAAGCGATCGAGTGCGGGCGCGGGACATGCGCCGAGATCGAGCCGTTGTTGATGATCCGGCCGCCCTGCGGGTCCTGTTCCTTCATGGTCCGGAAGGCCGCCTGGGCGCAGAGGAACGCGCCCGTCAGGTTGACGTCGACGACCGCGCGCCAGGTGTCCGGGTCCAGGTCCTCGACGGGAACGCCGCCGCCCGCGAACGTACCGGCGTTGTTGAAGAGCAGGTCCACCCGGCCGTAGTGGGTCCGTACCGCCGTGAAGAGGGCCGTGACCTCCTCCGCCGACGTCACGTCCGTCGGGACGGCCAGGAAGTCCCCGGCCGGGGCCGCCGCCGCCGTCTCCTCCAGGGCCGCCGCCCTGCGGCCCGCCAGGGTCACCGACCAGCCGGCCGCCGCCAGGGCAAGCGCCACGCTCCGGCCGATGCCCGATCCCGCTCCCGTCACCACTGCGATGCTCATGGGCGCGCAGCGTACGCGAGACGTGTGCCCCATGAACTCATCGTTCCGACACGTGGATGTTCCGTACCCGCCCCGGGGGCGTCGTCCCGTGCCCCTCGAATGACGGAGGGACAGTATCCGTATGGGGAGGGGCACATGAACCACGTACACGACACATCCGCGCACTCCGAGGAACTCCGCGCCGCAGCACGCCATGTCGACCGGCGCCGGTTCCTCACCGTCACCGGGGCCGCCGCCGCGCTCGCCTTCGCCACCCAGTTGCCCACGGCGGGCGCCGCTGCCGCCGCCGAGCTGGACGGCCGGCGCGTCACCGAGGACCCGTTCACCCTGGGGGTGGCGTCCGGCGACCCGCTGCCCGGCTCCGTCCTGCTCTGGACGCGGCTCGCGCCCCGCCCCTTCGAGCCCGACGGCGGACTGCCGGCCGCCCGGCTCTCCGTGCACTGGGAGCTCGCCCGCGACGAGCGCTTCACCCGGACCGTCCGGCGCGGCCGTACCACCGCGCATCCGGAGTTCCGGCACTCCGTCCACGTCGAGGTCGAGCACCTGGACCCCGACCGCGAGTTCTTATACCGCTTCCGCGTCGGGGACTGGACGAGCCCCGTCGGCCGCACCCGCACCGCGCCGGCCCCCTGGGCCCGCAACGCGGCCCTCAAGCTCGCCGCCGTCTCCTGCCAGGCGTACCACGACGGGTACTTCACGGCCTACCGCCACCTCGCGGACGAGGACGTCGACGTCGTCTTCCACCTCGGCGACTACCTGTACGAGTACGCCGTGAACGCCACCGGCGGCGCCCGCGCCTACACCGACCGCACCCTCCCGGCCGTCTTCAACCGCGAGACGCTCACCCTGGACGACTACCGGCTCCGCTACGCGCTCTACAAGTCCGACCCCGACCTGCGCGCCGCGCACGCCGCCCACCCCTTCGTCGTCACCTGGGACGACCACGAGACCGAGAACAACTACGCGGGCGACACCCCCGAGAACGGCGTCCCGCCGGAGGAGTTCCTGCTCCGCCGGGCCGCCGCCTACCGCGCCTACTGGGAGCACCAGCCGCTCCGCGCGCCCCAGCGGCCCGAGGGCCCCGACATGCGCCTCTACCGGCGTCTGCGCTTCGGGCAGCTCGCCCAGTTCGACATCCTCGACACCCGTCAGTACCGCTCCGACCAGGCGTACGGCGACGGCTGGAAGGTCCCGGGACCCGAGTCCGAGGACCCCTCGCGCACCCTGACCGGCGCCGCCCAGGAGCGCTGGCTGCTCGACGGCTGGCGGCACTCGCGGGCCCGCTGGAACGTCCTGCCGCAGCAGGTCGTGTTCGCCGAGCGCCGCGACCGCTCCACCGCCGACTTCACGCTCTCCATGGACTCCTGGGACGGCTACCCGGCCTCCCGGCAGCGGGTCCTCGCGGGCGCGGAGGCGGCCGGCGTCGAGAACCTGATGGTGCTCACCGGGGACGTCCACGTCGGCTACGGCCTCGACATCAAGGCCGACTTCCGCGACCCGTCCTCGCGGACGGTCGGCACCGAGATCGTCGCCACCTCGATCACCAGCGGCAAGAACGGCTCCGACCGGCCGTCCAACCACGACCGGCTCACCCAGGCCAACCCGCACCTGAAGTTCTACAACGGGCGGCGCGGCTATGTGACGGTGGCGCTCGGCGAGGACGGCGCCCGCGCCGACTTCCGTACGGTGCCGTACGTGACGACCCCGGGCGCCCCCGTCACCACGGCCGCCTCCTTCGTCACGGAGGCGGGCGACCCGGGCCTCAAGCCCGCCTGACCGGGCCTCGCGGGGGCGCAGGGTCGGCGTGACCGGCCGTCGGGCCGGCAGGACCGGGCCCTCGCGGGGACACGTCAGCGGTCCTCGCGAGGGCGGGACACCGGGCGCCTCAGCCCCGCGCGGCGGCCGTCTCCTGCGGGTAGCGGACGCCGACGCGGTCCCGTACCGCGTCGAGCGTCCGCATCACCGCCAGGGAGCCTTCGAGGGGGACGAGCGGGGACTCCGTCTCGCCCGCCCGCAGGCAGCGCATCACCTCGGTGGCCTCGTGCCGGAGGGAGTGCGGGTCGTTCCCCGACACGAACTCCTCCGGCTCGTGGCCGTTCCGGCGCAGGGTGAACCGCTCGGGGTAGAAGAAGCCGCGCGGGATGTCGATGCGGCCGAGCGAGCCGGTCACCGAGGCCGTCAGCGGGGTGTCCGCGACGAGCGAGCAGGACAGCAGCGCCGACGCCCCCGAGTCCCAGCCGAGCAGCATCCCGGTGTTCAGGTCGACGCCCTCCGGAGAGAGGAGCGCGTGCGCGTGGACGGTGTCCGGCTCGCCGAGGAGCAGCTGCGCGAAGGACACCGGGTACACGCCGAGGTCGAGCAGCGCCCCGCCGCCCACGGCCGGGTCCCGCAGCCGGTGGTCGGGGGCGAACGGGCCGGCGAGCCCGAAGTCGGCCTGTACGGTCCTGACCTCGCCGATCGCCCCGCCGCGCACCAGCTCGGCGATCCGCCGGACCAGCGGGTTGCAGTACATCCACATGGCCTCCATCAGGAAGAGGCCGCGGTCCCGGGCGAGGCCGACGAGTTCGCCCGCCTCGCGCGCGTCGAGGGTGAGGGCCTTCTCGCAGAGGACGGCCTTGCCCGCCTCCAGGGCGCGGCCGGCCGCCTCGCGGTGCGCGTGGTGGGGCGTCGCCACATAGACGACGTCGACGTCCTCGTCGGCGAAGAGCCCGGCCCAGTCCCCGTACGCCCTCGGTATGCCGAACCGGTCGGCGAAGGACTTCGCCGAGGCCTCGGTACGGGAGGCCACGGCGACGACCTCCGTGTCCTCCAGCGTCAGCAGGTCCGCCGTGAACCGCTCCGCGATGCCGCCCGTGGCAAGGATTCCCCAGCGCACCGTCTTCGTCATGTCCCCACCCATGTCCCCACCCGTCCCACAGAGGTCTCGACCTGTCCGGTCGAGCTGAGAGCATAGGCAAGGATTCAACGAGATGGAGCTGTCGATGCCGGAGAGCGGCCAGAAAACAACACAAGGGCACATAACCGAAAGCGCCACGACCCTCGAAAGCGGCACCGCCACCCAAGGCGCCGCGACCCCCGCCGTCACCGCCGCCCGGCGGACGGGGCTGCTCGTCACCCTCGTCCTCGGCGGACTCACCGCCCTCCCGCCCCTCTCCATGGACATGTACCTGCCGGCGCTGCCGGAGGTCACCGGCGCGCTGCACGCCCCAGCCGCCACCGTCCAGCTCACCCTGACCGCCTGCCTCACCGGCATGGCCCTCGGGCAGCTCGTCGTCGGCCCCATGAGCGACAAGTGGGGCCGCCGCCGCCCGCTGCTCATCGGCATGATCGTGTACGTCCTCGCCACCGCCGTCTGCGCCCTCGCGCCCACCGCCGAACTCCTCATCGGCTTCCGGCTGCTCCAGGGCCTCGCGGGCGCCGCCGGCATCGTCATCGCCCGCGCCGTCGTCCGCGACCTCTACGACGGCGTCGAGATGGCCCGGTTCTTCTCCACCCTGATGCTGATCTCCGGCGTCGCCCCGATCGTCGCGCCCCTCATCGGCGGCCAGATCCTGCGGTTCACCGACTGGCGGGGCGTCTTCTACGTCCTCACCGTGATCGGCATCCTCCTCACCCTCGTCGTCCACCGCTTCCTCCACGAGACGCTGCCTCCCGAGCGGCGGCACGAGGGCGGCGTCGGCCAGGCCCTGCGCACCATGAAGGGCCTCCTCGCCGACCGGGTCTTCGCCGGCTACACGCTGACCGGCGGGCTCGCCTTCGCCGCCCTCTTCGCGTACATCTCCGCCTCGCCGTACGTCATCCAGGAGATCTACGGCGCCTCTCCGCAGACCTTCAGCCTCCTCTTCGGCGTCAACTCCGTCGGGCTCGTCGTCGTCGGCCAGATCAACGGCAAGCTGCTCGTCGGACGCGTCAGCCTCGACAAGGCACTCGGCTGGGGCCTCGGCGTCATCCTGCTCGCCGCCCTCGCGCTGACCCTCATGACCACCGGCGTCTTCGGTGAGACCGGCCTCGTCCCCGTCGCCGCCGGACTCTTCGTCCTGATGTCCGCGATGGGCCTCACCCTGCCGAACACCAACGCCCAGGCCCTGATGCGCACCCCGCACGCCGCCGGCTCCGCCTCCGCGCTGCTCGGCACCACCTCCTTCCTGATCGGAGCCGTGGCCTCCCCGCTCGTCGGCATCGCGGGCGAGCACACCGCCGTCCCGATGGCCGTCGTCCAGCTGAGCTGCGCCGTCCTCGCCGCCGTCTGCTTCCTCACCCTGTGCCGCCCCTGGCAGCGCACCCGAGGGGCCGGTCCGCGCGCCACGGCGGCCTAGAATGTCTCGGTGAACGCCTCCCCCTCCGCCGACACCCTGCGCGCCGCCCTCGCCGGGCTCCTCGACGGGCTGCCGCCCCGCCAGGCCGCCCGGGCCGTCGAGCGACTGATCGCCAACTACCGGGGCACCACCCCGACGGACGCCCCCGTGCTGCGCGACCGCTCCGACGTCGCCGCGTACGCCGCGTACCGGATGCCGGCGACCTTCGAGGCGGTACGCGGCGCCCTCGGCGCCCTGCGCGAGGCCGCGCCCGGCTGGGAGCCCCGTACCCACACCGACATCGGCGGCGGCACCGGCGCGGCGAGCTGGGCCGTCGCCGAGGCCTGGGAGGACGAGCCGCCCCGCACCACCGTCCTGGACTGGGCGGAGCCCGCGCTCGCGCTCGGCCGCGAACTGGCCGGGAGCGTCCTGGACGCGCAGTGGCGGCGCGAACGGATCGGCGCCGCCCTGCGCCTCGACGACACCGACCTCGTCACCGTCTCGTACGTGCTCAAGGAACTCACCCCCGCCGACCGGACGGCCCTCGTGACCGAGGCCGCGCGGGTGGCGCGGACGGTCGTGATCGTCGAGGCCGGCACCCCCGACGGCTACGAGCGGATCATCGCCGCCCGCACGCTCCTCGTCGAGGCCGGGTTCACCGTCGCCGCGCCCTGCCCGCACAGCGGGGCCTGCCCGATCGAACCGGGCACGGACTGGTGCCACTTCTCGGCCCGGGTGAGCCGGTCCTCGCTGCACCGCCAGGTGAAGGGCGGCTCGCTGCCGTACGAGGACGAGAAGTACGCCTACGTGGCGGCGACCAGGCACCCGGTGACGCCCGTGGCCTCCCGCGTCACCCGCAGGCCGCAGATCCGCAAGGGCCTGGTCCAGCTGGAACTCTGCGGCCCTGACGGCCTCGCCCGCGAGACGGTCACCAAGCGGCACGGCCCCCTCTACAAGCGGGCGCGTGACGTGGCGTGGGGCGACGCGTGGCCGCCGGAGGACGAGGACTGACCGTCCGGCGGCCGGGGCGGACCCGGCCTGTGGTCACGTCCCGGCGCAGAGCTCCAGCCCCGCCGGGATGGCGAGGAAGGCGCGCTCCACCCCCGGGAGCAGGGTGCGCAGGCCGCCCCGGCCGCCCGAGCGGACCCAGTCGCGCGCCGCGATGCTCCACCCGGTGCCGGTCAGCTCCGCGAGGACCCGGGGCCGCAGGTCGTCCGCCGGCAGTCCCAGCCGCTCCGCCAGCAGGTCCCCGATCCGCTGCTCGGCCCCGGCGCGGTGGTGCGCCACATGGGCCAGCAGCGCCGGTTCCCTCAGTACGAGCCTCCGGGTGGCGACGTAACGTTCCCCCCAGTCCGCCCCCAGGGCGGTGACCGTACCGCACAGCACGTCCTGGAGTTCCGCGAGGACGGGCCCGGACAGCGCGCGCTCCTCCAGCGCGGCGACCAGGGCCGCCCACAGCTCGGCCTCGGCCTCCACGGCCGCCGCCTCCTTGACCGGGAAGGTGCGGAAGAACGTGCTCTTCGACACCTCCACCGAGTCGACGAGATCCTCCACCGTGGTCGCGTCGAGGCCCCGCTCGGTGAACATCCGCAGCGCGGCGGCGGCGAGCGCCTGACGGGTCCGCAGCTTCTTCCGCTCCCGGAGCGGCAGCGAACGGTCGTCGGTGGAGGCGGGGGTGGGAGTGGGGGACGGGGCAACCATGGCGGCACCCTACCGACGGGGACGGGCGACGGACCCGCCCCCGCACCGCCCCCGAGGACCCGGCCGGTCAGGACACCGCCGGGGGCCGTAGCTCCTGGGTGCAGCACTTCACGCTGCCTCCGCCCTTGAGGAGTTCGCCCAGGTCCATGCCGAGGGGTTCGAAGCCCCGGCCGCGCAGGGGCTCGAAGAGGCCCACCGCCGCCTGCGGCAGCAGCACGTGGCGGCCGTCGCTCACCGCGTTGAGCCCGAGGGCCGCCGCGTCCGCGTCCGTGGCGATCAGGGCGTCCGGGAAGAGCCGGGCGAGCACCGCGCGGCTGCCGGGGGAGAAGGCGTCCGGGTAGTACATGATCTCGTCGGCCGCGTCGTCCAGGACGCAGAGCGCCGTGTCCAGGTGGTAGTAGCGCGGGTCGACCAGTTCGAGGCCGATCACCGGGCGGCCGAAGAACTCCTGCGCCTCGTCGTGGGAGAGCGGGCTGGACCGGAAGCCGCGCCCGGCGAGGATCCAGGAGGCGGTGACGGCGAAGTCGCCCTCGCCCTCGTTCACATGCTCCGGGGCCCGTACGGCGTCCTCCGCCCAGCCGTTTCCGCGGAACCAGGACAGGTGCGCGTCGGCCTCCGCCGCGCGCTCCGGGTGGGCGAACTTCGCGCCGAGGACCCGGCCGTCGACGACGGTGGCGCCGTTCGCCGCGAAGACCATGTCCGGCAGCGCGGGGTCGGGGGCGAGCAGGTCCACGGTGTGGCCGAGCGCGCGGTAGCGGTCGCGCAGGTCCTCCCACTGGGCGAGGGCCAGCGGCAGGTCGACCGGTTTCGTCGGGTCCATCCAGGGGTTGATGGAGTACGTCACCGTGAAGTGCGCGGGTGGGCACATCAGGTAGCGGCGGGGCGAGGGCGTGCGCGGAGTGGTGCGCAAGGAGGGCTCCTCACGGGCGTGCGGACGGAGTCACCGGCGGGGTGAAGACCCGCCGGATCGGTGGACCCCATGGTCCGCCTTCCGGGCCCCGCGCGCTGTGGACCGTTCGGGTGGTTCGCGTACCCCCGCCCTACCCCCGCCGCGCCGCCGCCCCCGCCCTCGCCCTCGCCACCTCGCGAGACGCGCCGTCTCGCGCGCGGTTAGACTGGGCCCATGCCCGACACCAAGGCCCCCGACGCCTCCCGACGCAGCGAGCGCTCCCGCAGCGCCATCTTCGCCGCCGCCCTCGCCCTCGTCTCCGAGAACGGCTACGCGAAGACCACCATCGAGGGCATCGCGGCCCGCGCCGGCGTCGGCAAGCAGACCATCTACCGCTGGTGGCCCTCCAAGGCGGCCGTCCTCCTCGACGCCTTCCTCGACCTCGCCGCACGGGCCAACGAAGCCATGCGGGGGAACGACGCCCCCGGCGGGGAAGGGGACGGCGAGATCCCCGACACCGGAGACCTCGCCGCCGACCTCCGGTACGTCCTGCGCGCCACCGTCGACGAGATGACCGACCCCACCTTCGACGCCCCCACCCGCGCCCTCGCCGCCGAGGGCATCGTCGACCCCGAGCTGGGCGCCCGCTTCACCGAGGCCCTGCTCGAACCCCAGCTCCAGTACTACGTCCGCCGCATCGAGGCCGCCCAGGCCGCCGGTGACATCGACCCGGACATCGACCCGCGCATCGCCGTGGAACTCCTCGTCGGCCCGCTCCACCACCGCTGGCTCCACCGCACCCTGCCCCTCACCCACGCCTACGCCGACACCCTCGTCGACCTCGCCCTGCGCGGCCTCACCCCCAGGCGCTGACACATCTCACAGGGAAGCCGGGA
This sequence comes from Streptomyces sp. NPDC001728, assembly GCF_040297565.1. Classification (NCBI taxonomy): domain Bacteria; kingdom Bacillati; phylum Actinomycetota; class Actinomycetes; order Kitasatosporales; family Streptomycetaceae; genus Streptomyces; species Streptomyces sp. NPDC001728. Next base: position 17,845 of record NZ_JBEOZK010000009.1, on the reverse strand, counting down.
CATCTCACAGGGAAGCCGGGACATCTCACAGCACCCCGGTTCCGCACTCCGGTCACCCGAGGCGCAGGATGGTGGGACCATGGGCAGAGCCGAACGGGCGAGCATGAGGTGTGAGGGGATAGATGGGCGACGGCATCGGCCGCTACCGCGGCACGGAGAGCAAACTCGCACAGTGGCTGCGCAGGCGCCCGAAACGCACCGCGGCCGACGACGAGAACGACCGCGAGAAGCTGCTCCTGGCCGTCGCCGCCGCCGGGCTGCCCCTGGCCCCCGCCGCGTACCCCGTCGGCTACAGCTGTTCCTGTGAGCGGATCGGCTGTCCCACCCCCGCCCGGCACCCCGTCTCCTTCGCCTGGCAGACGCAGTCGACCACCGACCGCGCGCAGATCGAGCGCTGGGCGCGCAACGAGCCCGAGGCGAACTTCATCACCGCCACCGGCATGGTCCACGACGTCCTCGACGTACCGCTCGCCGCGGGCCGGGCCGCCCTGGAGCGGCTCCTCGCCGAGGGCGTGGAGGTCGGTCCGGTCGCCGAGTCGGCCGACATCGACACCGTCGGCGGGCGCATGCTCTTCTTCACCGCCACCCGGGGCACCCCCGAGGACGAGGACGAGTGGTGGCCGTGTGAGCTGGACTGCCACCCGGAGACGATGGACGAGCACCCGGGGCTCCGCTGGCACTGCCGCGGCAGCTATGTGCTCGTACCCCCGGCCCGGCTCCCCGGCGACGAGGGCGACCGTCCGGTCGTCGCCTGGCTCCGCGGCCCCGAGCACCCGCTGCCCGACCCGCTGAACCTCCTGGAGACCCTGCAGGACGTCTGCGCCCGCCACGCGGCGGAACGCGAGGCGGACGGCGACGGGGAGCACACGGCCCACGAGATCGCGTGGCCGCTGACCCGGTGAGCGGCTGATCCGCCTGCCCCGGTGAGGTCAGACCCGCCCGACCCGGTGACGGACCGGTCGTCTCACTGAGAGGCGGTCCTGCCCCGAGGCCGCCCGGCCCTCCCGGCGGCCGTGCTACGACCCCTGCGCCCCCACCACGCCCTGGAGCCGGGCCTTGACCGTGACCGCGTCGCGGTCCGTGCCCGCCGGCCGCACCAGGGCCACCTGGTCGGACACCCACTCCTTGGTGACGGTGTTCTTCACGTCGCCGGTCATCAGCGCCTTGATCTCGGGGTCGACCTTGGGCCGGTAGCCCGGCGCCGCCGTCTGCCGCTCGAAGAACCGGGTCGAGAAGAACACGAACGCGTCGCCGTCCTTCGTCCGCAGCCCGAACGGCGCGAAGTCGCCCTGGTCCGTGACCCGGTCGAGGAACTGGGTCGCGAGCCCCGGCCGCTTGGCGGTCTTCTGCCGCTGCTCCCGCCAGGTCGTCGTGTGCGGCCCCGCCGCGAACGGCCCCGGCCGCCCGTCCTTGAGATACGAGACATACGCCGTGCCGAGGTCCTTCGGCGCGACCGCCAGGGCGTCGGTGTCCGCGGCGACCGGCACCGCGTACCCCTCCTCCTCGGCGAACTCGGGCACCTGCGAAGGGCCGAGGATCACCAGGTGGGCGGCCTCCCACAGCTGCTGCGGACCGTTGCGGACGAAGACCAGCAGCCAGCGCTGGTCGCCCGGGCCCCCGTCGGTGTCCAGGTTGGGATCGGTGTCCGCGAGGAACCACCGCGGCCAGCCCGCCTTGCGGGGCAGTGTGAAGCGCGCGTCGGTGAGGGCGAGCGGCCGGTGGTTCGCGTTGCCGCCGGGGCTGGTGACCGCCCGCGCGCGCAGCCCCGCCTGGTTGATCTCCCCGAGCGGGCCGGTGACCCGGTCCGCGTCCTGGGCCGGGTCGTACGTCTTGTCGGCACGGTTGTAGGCGGCCGTGAAGTCGGCGAGCGCCTGCGCCGCCTCGGCCGGGGTGGCCGGGGGCAGCAGCGCGCTCTCACCGTGCACGGTCACGCAGCCGCTCGCCGTCAGAGCGAGGACGGCCGCGGTCGCCGTCGCTCCCAGGAGTCTCGCGGGCCGCCGTGCCGACGACCGCTCAAGCGGTCCTGCCGGCGCTCGCCCCAGCCTCAGCCTTGTCATCGGTCGCCTTCTGCTTCTTCATCCGCGCGGACGGACCCGACCCTATCGGGGCCAGGAAGATCGCGAGCGTCGGGACCAGATACAGCGCCCACACCGTGACCTGAAGGACCGTCGGGTCCGGCTGGAAGTTGAAGACGCCCTTGAGGAGCGTGCCCAGCCACTTGTCCGGCGGGATCGTCTCCGAGATGTCGAAGGCCTTGTTCGCGAGGCCGCCGAGGAAGCGGGCCTCCTGGAGGTCGTGGACGCCGTACGCGAGCACGCCCGCCGCCACCACGACCAGCATGCCGCCGGTCCAGGTGAAGAACTTCGCCAGGTTGATCTTCAGCGCGCCCCGGTAGAACAGCCAGCCGAGCAGCACCGCCGTGAGCAGGCCGAGGAGGACTCCGGCCAGCGGCGCGTACGTGCCGTCGGAGGAGGCCCGTACCGAAGCCCACACGAAGAGCGCCGTCTCCAGGCCCTCGCGGCCCACCGCGAGGAAGGCGGTGGCGACCAGCGCGCCGGTGCCCATCTGGAGGGCCGCGTCCAGCTTGCCGTGCAGCTCCGTCTTGAGGTGCCGGGCCGTGCGCCGCATCCAGAAGACCATCCAGGTCACCAGGACCACCGCGACGATCGACAGCGAGCCGCCGAGCAGCTCCTGCGCCTCGAAGGTCAGCTCCTGGGAGCCGAACTCCAGGCCGGCGCCGAAGGCGAGGGCCACACCGACGGCCACGCCGATGCCGATCCAGATCGGCTTCAGGGCGTCCCGCCGGCCGGTCTTCACCAGATAGGCGATGAGGATGCTGACGACGAGGCTGGCTTCCAGGCCCTCGCGCAGGCCGATCAGATAGTTACCGAACACGTCGGTTCCCTTCCTGGAGTGCGTGCGGAGTCACGAGAACAGCCCCCGGCCCCACCAGTCGTCCTTGTTCCGGACGCCCGACGGGATCGCGAAATGCGCCGAACCCACGTGCTGGATGTATTCGTTGAGGGCGTCGGTCGCCAGCGAGGTCTGCACCGGGATGAAGCCGGTCCGGACGTCCTTCTGGTACGCCAGGAAGAACAGGCCGGCCTCCAGACGGCCGAGGCCGTCCGTGCCGTCCGTGAAGGAGTAGCCGCGGCGCAGGATCGTCGCCCCGTTGTTGCTGTCGGGGTGGGCGAGCCGGACGTGCGAGTCCGGCTTCATCGCCTTCAGGAACGGCGCGTCGTGCTCCTTGGGCTTGCCCATGGGCGCACCCTCGCGCTTGTCGCGGCCGAAGACGTCCTCCTGCTCGGCGAGCGACGTACGGTCCCAGGTCTCGATGTTCATCCGGATGCGGCGGGCGACGAGGTACGAGCCGCCGTCCATCCAGGCGGCGCCGCCCTCGGCGTCCTTGCCGGAGACCCAGACGTGCTTCGCGAGCCGGTCGGTCTCGGTGCCCGCGATGTTGCGGGTGCCGTCCTTGAAACCGAAGAGGTTGCGCGGGGTCTGGGCGTCCGGGGTCGTCGAGGACGTCTTGCCGAAGCCCAGCTGCGACCAGCGCACCGCGACCTTGCCGAAGCCGATCCTGGCCAGGTTGCGGATGGCGTGCACGGCGACCTGCGGGTCGTCGGCGCAGGCCTGGACGCAGAGGTCGCCGCCGCTGCGCGCCGGATCGAGGTTGTCGCCCGGGAACTTGGGCAGCTCCACCAGGGCCCCGGGCCGCTTGTCCTTCAGCCCGAAACGCCCGTCGAAGAGCGAGGGGCCGAAGCCGATGGTGAGGGTGAGACGGGAGGGCTTGAGGCCCAGGGCCTCGCCGGTGTCGTCCGGCGGTGCCTCCGGCAGACCGCCGTAGGCGCCCTCGCCGACCTCGGCGCCGGCCGTCATGCGCTCGGCGGCCCGCGTCCAGTCCTTGAGGAGCTGGACCAGCTCGGCGCGGTCCTTCGTCGTCACGTCGAAGGCGGCGAAGTACAGCCGGTCCTGTACGGCGGTGGCGATGCCGGCCTGGTGCGGGCCGTGGAACGGCACGGCCGCGCCGCTGTCCGCGACCGGCACGGGGGTGTCCCCGTCCCGGGTCAGCGCCACGGCGCCGCCGGCCGCGGCGGCACCGAGCGCGAGCCCGGCACCGCCCCAGCCGATGACCGTACGGCGGGAGGGCGCGGTCGCCCCGGCGGCCGCGGTCTGCTCCTGGGTTTCCTCGGACATGTCCGTCTTCCCGTCCCTGCTGACTCGACGACTACTTGACGACGGCGGCGGCGAGCTTGGAGAGCGGCTCGGCCAGGGCGTTGACGGCGTCCGACAGTTCCTTGCGCTCCGGCTTGCCGACCTTCTCGTACGAGGTGAAGACGTAGGAGGCCTTGTCCGTGCGGTACTTGTCGAGCAGCGTGTTCAGCGCGGCGAACTGCTTGTCCAGGTCGGCGACGAGCTTCGGGTCGTTCTTGACGGCGACCGGCTTGAGCAGGTCGAAGGACTTCTGGGCGCCCTCGACGTTCGCCTTGAAGTCGACGAGGTCGGTGTGCGAGTAGCGCTCCTCCTCGCCGGTGACCTTGCCGCTGGCGACCTCGTCCAGGAGTTCCTTGGCGCCGTTGGCCATCGAGGTCGGGGTGATCTCGGCCTTGCCGACCCGCTTCACCCAGTCCGCGAGGTCCTTGTCGAGCAGGTCGGCGAGCTGCTTCTCGCGGGCGCCGATCTTCTTGTCGTGCCAGAGCGCCTTCTCCAGGCGGTGCCAGCCGGTCCAGTCCTTGGCCGGGTCCTGGCCGTCCTCCAGGCCGTCCTCGCGGACGTCGACCTTGGGGTCGATGTCGCCGAAGGACTCGGCGACGGGCTCGGTGCGCTCCCAGCCGATGCGGGACCCGGCGTAGGCCTTCTTCGCGGCCTCGACGTCACCGGCGCGGACGGCGTCGGTGAAGACCTTCACCTTGGGCAGGGTCGCGTCGGCCTGCGCCTGGACGTACTGGCGGTAGGAGGCGACGGCCGCGTCCATCTCGGGGGAGCGCTTGGCGGTCGCGGCGCCCTTGCCGGTGGCCTTGACCTGCTGGCGGATGCCCTCGCCCTGCATGCCGGGCTTGCAGGCGATGGCGTAGTCGCCGGCCTTGATCTCGGCGGTGAGCGTGGCCTTGATGCCGGGACCGATGTTCTCTCGCTCGGTGACGATCCGGTCGTCCGGGTAGAGGACGTAGACCTCGGTGATCTTGGAGCCGCGGTTCTCGACGGCCAGCTTGACGTGGCCGGCCGGGAACTCCTTCTTCGAGACCTCGCAGGAGTCGTCCTTGGCGATGACGGTGATCGTGCCGTCGTCCGCCTTGGCGTCGCTCTTCTCGGCGCAGCCCGTGACGGCGGCCAGAGTCGCCGCGGTCGCGGCGGCGGTGACGACGGACAGACGGACGGCTCGCATGAGGACTCCAGGGACGCGGGGACGGACTGAGGCGAACCTAACTTAACCGAGGCTTACCTCAGCAATACCCACCCGTCCAGTGATTCAGCTCTCAACCCCGGCGACCCGGACACGGTGGGATCACGGAGTCTTCATGGGCTTCTCATGGCCGGGTCAAGGGAGAGTCAAGAGTGGGCGGATGGGGATGAATTGGCGGCATTCGCCTGATTCGGCGGGTCGCGAGGTCGCCGGCCGTGAGGGCCACCCCTGGACCGCCGTCCGCCGAACGAGGCGGGGCCGCACCCGATTCCGGGGTGCGGCCCTGCCGGCATGCCGCCGGATGTTTCAATTTCCGCCATGAACACGACCGTGCGCAGCGCCGCCACCGCCACCGACATCGACGTCCTCAGGGTCTTCTGCGCGGGCGACGGTCGGCACGGCAACCGGCTCGGAGTCGTACGGGACGCCCGTACCCACCCCGACGAGGCCTCCCGGCAGGCGCTCGCCAAGGAGCTCGGCTTCAGCGAGACGGTGTTCGTGGACGACCCCGAGCGCGGGATCGTGGACATCTACACCCCCGGGCTGCGGCTGCCGTTCGCCGGACACCCGCTCGTCGGCGCCGCCTGGCTGCTCGACCTGGAGGTCATCTGTCCGCCGGCCGGTGAGGTGTGGGTGCGCGGGGACGGGGAGTTCACCTGGATCGAGGCGCGCGCCGAGTGGGCGCCGCCGCGCACCCTGCGCCGGTACGGCTCCGCCGCCGAGGTGGACGCCCTCGACGTGCCCGAGCCGGGGGAGTGGATCTACGCCTGGGCCTGGGAGGAGGAGGCCGCGGGCCGGATCAGGGCGCGGGCGTTCCCGGGGCGCGGCGACGGCATCGACGAGGACGAGGCGACCGGCGCGGCGGCGCTGCTGCTCACGGCGGAGCTGGGACGGGCCCTGAACATCACGCAGGGCCGGGGTTCGCAGCTGCTCACCGCCCCAGGCCCCGACGGCATCGTGGAGTTGGGCGGACGGGTCCGCCTGGAAGGGACGCTCACGCGCTGAGCGCACGGGCGCCGGACGCTCACGGGCTCACGCGCTGAGCGGGAACTCGCCTCCCAGCTGGTGGAAGACCGCGCTGTTGAAGTCGAACGCCCGCTTGCACTCGTCGACGATCCGCTGCTTCTCCAGATCGTCGGCGTTCACCCCGTCGAGCAGTTCGCGGTACGCCCGCTTGAACGCGGCCGGGTTGCCGATCGCGTCGAACACGTAGAAGCGGACGCCGTCGCCCTTGCGCGTGAAGCCCCAGGTGCGCTCCGCCTTGTCGCGGATGATCTGGCCGCCCGACAGGTCGCCCAGATAGCGCGTGTAGTGGTGCGCCACATATCCGGCGGGCCAGTCGCGGGCGCACTCGGCGACCCGCTCGGCATAGGCGGCGGTGGCGGGCAGCGGGGAGGCGGCGGCGCGCCAGCCGGGGCCCCGCAGATGGGCGAGGTCCTGCTCCAGGGCGGCCGTGCGGAACAGCTCCGGCTGTACGAAGGGCCCGGCGACCGGGTCCTCGCGCAGGGCCTCCGCGCCCTCCTCCAGGGCCCGGTACACGAACCACAGCTGCTCCGTGTAGCGGGCGTAGGCGTCGACGGCGAGCCGTCCGCCCAGGAGGTCGCCCATGAAGGACGAGGTCTCCGCCTCCGTGTGCTGCTCGTGCGAGGCCGTACGGATGAGCGTGGAGAAGGGCGTGTCCAAGGCGTGCCTCCGGGACCGATGGGACGGGAGCCAGTGACGATCCTGCCAAGTTAGGCTTCCCTAAGTCAACTGGTTCCCGACGTCCTGTCGGTAAGAAGCTACCCACCCGGGGGGTCAGGGCAACGTAAGGATCTCGGCCCCGTTCTCGGTCACCACGAGCGTGTGCTCGAACTGCGCGGTCCGCTTCCGGTCCTTGGTCACCACGGTCCAGCCGTCGTCCCACATGTCGTAGTCGTGGGTGCCGAGGGTCAGCATCGGCTCGATCGTGAAGGTCATGCCGGTCTTGATCTCGGTGGTGTGGTGGGGGGAGTCGTAGTGCGGGACGATCAGGCCCGAGTGGAAGGACGAGTTGATGCCGTGACCGGTGAAGTCGCGGACGACGCCGTAGCCGAAGCGCTTGGCGTACGACTCGATGACCCGCCCGATGATGTTGATCTGTCGGCCCGGCCGCACCGCCTTGATCGCGCGGTTCAGGGACTCCCGGGTCCGCTCGACGAGCAGCCGCGACTCCTCGTCGACGTCACCGCAGAGGTAGGTGGCGTTGTTGTCGCCGTGGACGCCGTTGATGTACGCGGTGACGTCCAGGTTCACGATGTCGCCGTCCCGCAGGACGGTGGAGTCGGGGATCCCGTGGCAGATGACCTCGTTGACCGAGGCGCACAGCGACTTCGGGAACCCCCGGTAGCCGAGCGTCGACGGGTACGCGCCGTGGTCGCACATGAACTCGTGCGCGACCCGGTCGAGCTCGTCGGTGGTGACGCCCGGGGCGATGTGCTTGGCGGCCTCCTCCATCGCCTGAGCGGCGATGCGGCCGGCGATCCGCATCCGCTCGACGGTGTCGGAGTCCTGCACCTCGGGCCCGGTGTAGGGGGTCGGGGCGGGCTTCCCGACGTACTCGGGGCGGCGGATGGAGCCCGGAACGGAACGATGGGGGGAGAGCTCCCCCGGTACGAGAAGCGACTGGCCAGACATGCCAGCGAGTCTAACGACCGGGTCTGGGGCAGCATGGTCTCGGAGGAAGGAGCCGACGACGATGGCTTTGTTCAAGAAGCGCACTGTGGGCAAACCGGGCGAGTGGTACTACTGCCTGGAGCACAAGAAGGTGGAAGAGGGCCCCGAGTGCCCGGCGAAGAACCGTTTCGGCCCCTACGTCGGCCGTGAGGAGGCCTCCCACGCCATGGAGACCGCCCGCGACCGGAACCTGGAGTGGGAGACCGATCCCCGCTGGCACGACAAGGGGCGGACGGAAGAGGACCCCGACTGAGGCGGGCGCCGGGGCGAGGCGCGCGCGGCCGGGGCCGGCCTCAGACGGTCCCGGCCGCCTCCGGGGCCGCCCGCTCCCCGGCCGTCTCCTGCTGGGCCTTGCGGCGCAGCGAGTCCTCGTCGGTGTCGGAGTCGTACGTCAGGAGCTTCGGCAGCGCCAGACAGAGCAGCCCCACCGAGGCCACACAGGCCACGCCGCCCGTCCAGACCGCCGACCGGGTGCCGGTCCAGCCCGCCATCACGCCCGCCCTGACCTGGCCGAGCTGCGGGCCGACGCTGTACGAGAGCACCTCGATGCCCGCCAGCCGGCCGCGTAGCTCCTCCGGGATCGTCTGGTTCCAGATCGTGGCCCGGCCCAGCCCGCTCAGCATGTCGCCCGCGCCCGCGAAGGCCAGGCACAGCAGCACCGGCCAGACGTTCCCGAACCAGCCGGCCGCCGCGATGGCCAGACCCCAGCCGGCCGCGCCACCGACCACGAGCAGCCCGTGCCGCCGCACCTTGGAGGTCCAGCCGCTGGTCAGACCGAGGACCAGCGAGCCGACCGAGCCCGCCGCGTACATCAGACCGAGCGACCAGTCGGCGTCCAGCTCGTCCGCGAGGAAGGGGAAGATCGTGTTCGGGAACGCGAAGAACATCGCCGCCAGGTCGATCGCGTACGTGCCCAGCAGCACCGGCCGCGACCAGGCGTACCGCGCGCCCTCCGCGATGCCCCGCAGCGAGGGCTTCTCGGCGTCGTGCGCGGGCGGGGCCGGGGAGAGCCGGCGACAGAGCAGCACCGATACGGCGAAACCGGCGATCGTCACGCCGTACGCGGGCGCGTGGCCCGCGTAGGCGACCACGAGACCGGCGAGGGCCGGGCCCGCGATGGAGCCCATCTGCCAGCGCAGCGAGTTCAGCGCCGCCGCAGCCGTCTGGTGCTCGTGCGGCACGATCCGGGCGAGCAGCGAGTCCAGGGCCGGGCGTTGGAGGCCGGCGAGCGCGGAGACGCCCGCCGCCACCACGTACAGCGGCCAGAGCACCGGGACCGGCAGCAGCGCGTTGAGCAGCAGGACCAGGGCGAGCAGCCCGAGGCCCGCCTCGGTCGCCAGGATCACCTTCCGCCGGTCGACCGCGTCGGCGAGCGCCCCGCCGTACAGCCCGAACACCACCAGCGGCACCAGCTCCACCGCGCCCATCGCACCGACGGCGAGCGGCGAACCCGTCAGCTCCTTGATCTGGAGCGGCAGGGCGATCATCGCCATCGCACTGCTGAAGTACGTGACGAGCCCCTGCACCCAGAGCAGCCGGAAGTCGGCGGACGCGCGCCAGGGCGCGAGGTCGGGCAGCAGGGCGGAGAGCTTCGCGAGGGGGGAGGGCACGAGGGGCCATGCTCCGACGGGGAGACGACCCGGGCAACCGAATTTGCGTCAGGCGGCCGGGTCACGGGGCCGCGGGGCGGCCCGCCAGGCCGGCGCCGGTTCCGTGAGGCCGCCCGGCCCGTCCCCTACCAGCGCGTCGGCGGCGGCGCCGTCAGACGGTCCGCCAGGGACGAGAGGCGGTCCCGGAAGCGGCGGCCCCGGGGGGACGGCAGGCTGTTCTCGCCCGCCGCCGCGCTCACCAGGTGCTGCACCGTGTCCAGGTCCACCTCCGCCCCCTCCGCCACCGTCAGCGCCTCGTGCGCGAGACCCCGTACCTCCGCGTCACCCCCGTCGAGCGAGAGCACCGTCGCCCCCGCCCGCCGGGCGTCGTGCACCCGCTGGAGCAGCCCGGCGTCCGGCCGCTCCGGCGCCACCATCAGCAGCGTGGCCCCGCGTCCCGCCGCCTCCAGCCGCCCCAGACCGACCCCCAGGTGGGCCGGCGCCCCCGGTCGCACCCGATGCCGTACCAGCGTCGGCGCCAGCTCCGGCAGCCCCGACCAGGCGGACTCGTCCACCAGGTGCGCCGCCAGGTGCCAGGGCTCGTACTCCTCCGTGCCGACCAGCAGCAGCCCGCCCCGTTGCGGGACGACCGAGGACCGCAGCGCGCCCGCGAACCTGCGGGCCGCCCCCGGCCACTCCGTCCCGGCGAGCACTTCCCGCAGCAACGCGACCCGTACGGCATCCATGGGCCCGCATTCTGCACCGCCGCGGGGCCCGCGCGCGGCCGGTCGCGGGGGTTCCACCCGTACGGGACTCCCGGCAGCCCGACCGGTCGGTAATGTCGGGGCCATGACTTCCTCCAGCGCACCCCAGGACCCCGCCGCCGCGCCCGCCGCCCCCAAGGCCGCACCCAAGGACCCGTGGGACCTCCCCGATGTCTCCGGTCTCGTCGTCGGCGTCCTCGGCGGCACCGGCGACCAGGGCCGCGGCCTCGCCTACCGGCTCGCCAGGGCCGGCCAGCAGGTGATCATCGGCTCCCGTGCCGCCGACCGCGCCCGCGACGTGGCCGCGGACATCGGCCACGGCGTCGAGGGCGCCGACAACGCCGAGACCGCCCGCCGCAGCGACGTCGTGATCGTCGCCGTGCCCTGGGAGGGCCACGCCAAGACCCTGGAGTCCCTGCGCGAGGAACTCACGGGCAAGCTGGTCGTCGACTGCGTCAACCCGCTCGGCTTCGACAAGAAGGGCGCCTACGCCCTCAAGCCCGAGGAGGGCTCCGCCGCCGAGCAGGCCGCCGCGCTCCTCCCGGACTCCCGGGTCGCCGCCGCCTTCCACCACCTGTCCGCCGTCCTCCTCAAGGACACCTCCGTCGAGGAGATCGACACCGACGTGATGGTCCTCGGCGAGGAGCGCGCCGACGTCGAGATCGTCCAGGCCCTCGCCGGCCGCATCGCCGGCATGCGCGGCGTCTTCGCCGGCCGGCTGCGGGGCGCCCACCAGGTCGAGTCGCTCGTCGCCAACCTGATCTCGGTGAACCGCCGCTACAAGGCCCACGCCGGGCTCCGCGTCACCGACATCTGAGCCGGCCCCGAGCCGGTCCCTCCGGGGCGGAGCGCATGGGGGACACTGGACGGGCACAGCAGCCGTACCCGGACAGGAGCCGACCCCCATGCCCCGCCTCGCCCTCTACGCCCTCGTGGTCTGCGCCCTGGCCGTCACCGCGGCCGTCGTCTCCTTCGTCGAGGGCAGCTTCCTCGGCGTCGTCTGGATTCTGCTCGCCGGCCTCTCCTCGAACATGGCCTGGTACTACGTCCGCCGCGCCAGGATGGAGAAGGCCGCCGCCGCGGAGGGCTAGACACCGCCGCGGAGGTGCGTTCAGACCCGGCAGAACTCCGGCGTCTCCTGCCAGAAGCGGAACAGCTGCGAGCCGCAGTAGCGGCTCGCCTCCGGCACCCCGAGCGACCGCAGCAGCGCGTCGATCGCGTCGAAGAAGGCCGTGTTCAGCGCGGGCACGAACAGCAGCGCGATCACGATGAAGAAGCCGTACGGCGCGTACGGCTCGATCTGCCGCTTCACCTTGTACGACAGCCAGGGCTCCACCACCCCGTAGCCGTCGAGCCCCGGCACCGGCAGGAAGTTCAGCAGCGCCGCCGTCACCTGGAGGAACGCCAGGAACGCCAGCGCGAACCGGAACTCCACCGGTACGCCGTCGAGCGCGCCCAGCCAGAACGGCGCCGTGCAGACCAGCGCGAACAGCACGTTCGTCAGCGGGCCCGCCGCCGAGATCAGGCTGTGCTTCCAGCGCCCCTTGATCCGGCCCTGGTCGATGAAGACCGCGCCGCCCGGCAGACCGATCCCGCCCATGATCACGAACAGCACCGGCAGCACGATGCTCAGCACCGCGTGGGTGTACGCGAGCGGGTTCAGGGTCAGATAGCCCTTCGCGCCCACCGTGATGTCCCCGCCGTGCAGGGCCGTACGGGCGTGCGCGTACTCGTGCAGACAGAGCGACACCACCCACGCCGAGGTCACGAAGAGGAAGACCGCCAGGCCGGGCGAGGCGGCGAAGTCGGTCCACACCGCCCAGCCGGTGACGGCCATGACGGCGAGGATCGCCAGGAAGACGGGACTGATCCGCCGTTCGTGGCGCCGGGTGGTGGCCGTGGTCATCGCGGGAGCTCCCAGGGGACGGAGGCGGGACGGAGACGGGATCGTGCGCTTCCTGATGTGCGGGAAACGTACCGGGTGACGGGGCGAGTTCCGGAGTCGGGGACCTTCTCACGGAGAATGGGCCCGTGCGCTACTCCGTCCTCGGTCCGACCCTCGCCCGCACCCCCGAAGGCACCGACGTGTCCGTCGGCGGCCCGCGGGTCCGTGCGCTGCTCACCGTCCTCGTCCTGCGGGCGGGCCGGACCGTGCCCGTACCCGAGCTCGTCGACGAGGTCTGGCACGGCGACGAGCCGCCCGCCGACGCCGTCGCCGCGCTCCAGGCCCTCGTCGGACGGCTCCGCAAGGCCCTCGGACGCGACCGGATCGTCTCCGCCGAGGGCGGCTACCGGCTCGACGCCCGGCCCCAGGACGTCGACGCCCGCCGCTTCGAGCACCTCGCCGTCGAAGGGGTGGCCGCGCTCGCCGCCGGCGACCCGGCCGGGGCCGCCGCCCTCCTCGACGAGGCCCTGGGCCTGTGGCGCGGTCCCGCGCTCGCCGACCTGCCGGACCGGGACGCGGAGGCCGCCCGCTGGGAGGCCCGCCGCCTCGACGCCCGCCGCGCCCGGCTCGGCGCGGCCCTCGCCCTCGGCGCGGCGCACGCGGCGCTCCCCGAGCTGACCGCCCTCTGCGCGGCCCACCCGCTGGACGAGCCCCTCCAGGTCCTCCGGATCCGGGCCCTGCGGGACACCGGGCGCGCGGCCGAGGCGCTCGCGGCGTACGAGTCGGTCCGCCGCGCCCTCGCCAACCGCCTCGGCACCGACCCGTCCCCGGCCCTGCGCGCCCTCCACGCGGAGCTCCTGGCCCCGGCGGCGCCCACCGCTCCGCCCGAGGCCCGGCCCGCCGCCCCGCCCGCCGCCGATCCTCCGGCGGCGCGGCCGACGGCCCCCGGCAACCTCCGGGCCCGGCTCACCAGTTTCGTCGGGCGCGACGAGGAGATCGCCCTGGTCCGCGAGGACCTGCGCCGCGCCCGGCTCGTGACGCTTCTCGGGCCCGGTGGGGCCGGGAAGACCCGGCTGTCGCAGGAGGCCGCAGAGCGGGGCGCCGGGGACTGGCCGGACGGCGTCTGGGTGGCGGAGCTCGCGCCCGTACGGGACCCGGAGGCCGTCGCCGAGGTGGTGCTCGCCGCGGTCGGCGCCCGCGAGACCGTACTGCGCGGTGCCGGAGCCGAGGAGCTGCGCGGCGGGGGCGATCCTTCCCCAAGGACTTCGTCCAGGGGATACCCCATGGCCCGGCTCGTCGAGCACTGCGCCGGGCGGCGGATGCTCCTCCTCCTCGACAACTGCGAACACCTCGTCGGTGCGGCGGCCGAACTGGCCGAGGCCCTGCTCGCGCGCTGCCCCGACCTGCGGGTGCTCGCGACGAGCCGGGAGCCGCTCGGCGTCCCCGGCGAGTCGATCCGGCCCCTCGGCCCCCTGCCCACCGGGATGGCGCTGCGGCTGCTCGGGGAGCGGGGGGCGGCGGTCCGCCCGGGGTTCGTGACCCAGGACGACCCGGTCGCCGCGGGCGAGGTGGTACGCCGCCTCGACGGCCTGCCGCTCGCCATCGAACTGGCGGCGGCGCGGCTGCGGATGCTGACCCTGCGCCAGATCGCGGACCGGCTCGACGACCGCTTCCGGCTGCTGACCTCGGGGGCACGCACGGTGCTGCCCCGGCAGCAGACGCTGCGAGCCGTCGTGGACTGGTCGTGGGACCTCCTGGACGACGCCGAACGGTCGGTCCTGCGCCGCCTCGCGGTCTTCACGGGCGGCTGCGACCTGGAGGCGGCGGAGGCCGTCTGCGCGGGGGACGGGGACACGGAGGCGGAGCGCGGCCCCAGTGGGGTGCCCGCCGTCCTCGACCTGCTCGGCGCCCTCGTCGACAAATCGCTCGTCGTCGCCGCGCCCGGCGACACCGGCATGCGGTTCCGGCTCCTCGAGACCGTCGCCGAGTACGCCGGGGAGCGGCTCGACGAGGCGGGTGAGCGGGGCGCCGTCGAGCGCCGGCACCTCACGTACTACCGCGAGCTCGCCCGCCGCTGCGACCCCGAGCTGCGCGGTTCCCGGCAGGTCGAGGCCATGGCCCGGTTCGGCGTCGAGTACGGGAACATCCGCTCCGCGATGGGCCGCGCCGTCGACGCCCGCGACGAGGACGAGGCCCTCGTCCTCGTCCACTCGCTCCTCTGGTACTGGCAGATGCGCGACCTGCGCGCCGACGCCCTCCACTGGGCGGAGTCCGTCGCCGCGCTCGGGCCCGACCCGTTCGGGACGCCCGCCGCCCCCGTCGTACCGCTGCACGAGCCGTGCACCGCCGTACCGCTGCCGCTCTCCGAGGAGCAGCGCTGGGAGGCCCGGCGCGGGGTACGGCTCATCGAGCTGCTCAACATGGACTACGACACCGGCCGCTGGACCACCCCCGCCGGGGTCGCGCGGCTGCGGCGGATCAACGCGATCTACCCGCCGGGGCTCCCGCAGACCTGCCGGCTGCCCGGCTCCTTCACGGTGTTCGCCGTCCTCCTCATCGGCGAACCGGGCCGCATGGGCGAGGCCCTGGAGGAACACGTCACCGCCTGCCGCCGCCACGGCAGCGAGTGGGAGCTCGCCAACGCCCTCCAGCTGCGCGCCAACATGTTCGCCAACCGGGCCGACCTGGCCGAGCGGGCGAGCGCCGACGCCGAGGAGAGCCTGGAGATCTTCGTCCGTCTCGGGGACTCCTGGGGTGCGGCCGAGGCGCTGTCCTCGCGCGCGGAGGCCCGTGAACGGCGGCTGGAGTTCGAGGGCGCCGCGCAGGACTACGCCGACGCCATCACGTACGCGGAACGGATCGGCGCCCAGTCCCAGATGGCGCTGCTGCGCGCCCGCTACGCCGACATGCTGATCGAGACCGGCCGCGGCGTGGAGGCGGAGGCCATCCTGCGCGCGGTGGTCGAGGGCGAGCACGGCCGGGGCCACGAACCGATGCTGGCCGGGCGGATCTTCCTGGCGCTGCTGCTCGGCCGGACCGGCCGGACGGCCGAGGCCCGGGCGCATCTGGAGGGGCTGCTCGACGAGTTCGGCTCCTCCAGGCTGTTCAGCTCGGAGACGTTCTCCATCTTCGAGGGCTTCGCGCTCGGCAGCCTCAGCTGGGTGGACAACCTCGACGGGCGGTACGCCTCGGCGCTCGTGACGGCCCGGCGGGCGTACGAGCGCTCCCTCGGCGGCCTCTCGCAGATGGTCGCGCCGCAGATGCCGTCGACCCATCTGATCAGCGCCTCCTGGGCGCTCGCCGGGCTGGGCGGCCCTTCGGCCCGTACCGCGGGGGTGCTGCTCGGCGCGTACGAGGGGTTGACCCCGCCCGGGCACCTCGCGCCGCCCGTCGAGCGGGAGAATCGGGAGCGGGCGACGGAACTGTGCCGGTCCGTCCTCGGGGACGGGGAGTTCGAGGCCGCGTACGCCGAGGGCGGCGGCCTCTCCCTGGGGGAGGCCGCCGCCCTGCTCGGTCGCGCCGCCGACGCGATCAGTGAGCGCGCCGAGTCCTGATCCCCCGGAGGGACCCCCGTACCCGGCTCAGGTCTTCTTGCGGAACTTGGCCACCGCCAGCGGCGCCGTGACGGCCGTGATCACCAGCGACCAGCCGAGGGTCATCCACACCGAGTGGGCGACCGGGCCGCCGTTGATCAGGGCCCGGGCGGCGTCGGCGAGGTTGGACAGCGGGTTGTAGTCGGTGAAGGTCTCCAGCCAGCCGGGCATCGAGGTCGGCGGGGCGAAGATCGACGAGCCGAACTGCAGCGGCATCAGGACCAGCATCGCCATGCCCTGGACGGCCTGGGCGGTCTTCATGGTGAGACCGAGCAGGATGAAGATCCACATCAGCGACGCCCCGAAGACCATCGAGAGACCGATCGCGGCGAAGAGGTGCAGGACCGAGGTCTGGATCTCCAGGCCGAGCAGGAAGCCCATGCCGAGCAGGATCGCGGTGGCGATCAGCATCCGGCCCACCTCGACGACGATCTTCGCGATCAGGACGGAGGACCGGGCGATCGGCATCGTCCGGAACCGGTCCATGACCCCCTTCTTGAAGTCGTCGTTGATGCCGACGCCGACGGCCATCGCGATGTTCATGCCCATCATCGCCATCAGGCCGGGGGTCACGTAGTTGACGTACGCGTCGTTGTTGCCCTTGCCGGCGATGGCGCCGCCGAAGACGTACACGAACAGCAGGATGAAGATGATCGGCATCATCACGGCGTCGAACATCGACTCCGGGTCCTGCTTGATCTGCAGGGCGTTGCGGCGGGCCAGGGCGCCGATGTGGCGCAGGTTGCCGCGCAGTCCTATCCGGCCCTCGGCGACGGGGCCGCGCCGTACCGGTGCCGGACTCGGCGTGCCGACGGGGGACTTGGTGACCGTGGTCGTGCTCATGCGGCGACCTCCTCGTGGGTCTCGACGGAATCGGCGGTCTTCTCGCCGGTGATGGCGAGGAACACCTCGTCCAGGCTGGGCAGATGGGTGCCGATGTGGGCGATGCCGAATCCGCGGGCGCCGAGCAGGCCCACGACGGCCGTCAGCTGCTCGTCGGTGAGGATCGGCACGTACAGCGCGCCCTCGTCGGCCACGACCGTCGCGCCGGCGATCCCGTCGAGCCCGGTCTCGCGGAGCGCGGCGGCCATCTCCGGCAGCCGGTCCGGGTCCACCGGCCGGACCTTCAGGGTCCGGCCGCCGACCTTGGCCTTCAGCTCGTCCACCCCGCCCCGGGCGATGACCTTGCCCCGGTCGATGACGGTCAGCTCGCTCGCGAGCTGCTCCGCCTCCTCCATGTACTGGGTGGTGAGGAGGACGGTGACGCCCTCGGAGACCATCCGCTGGACCTCGTCCCACACCTCGTTGCGGGTACGGGGGTCGAGGCCGGTGGTCGGCTCGTCCAGGTAGAGGACGGCCGGCCGGCCGATCATCGAGGCGGCGAGGTCGAGGCGCCGCCGCATGCCGCCGGAGTAGTTCATCGCGGGCCGCTTGGCGGCGTCGGTGAGGGAGAAGCGCTCCAGCATCTCGTCCGCGCGGCGGCGGGCGTCGGCGCGGGAGAGGTCGAGCAGCCGCCCGATCATGTACAGGTTCTCCCAGCCGGACAGCTTCTCGTCGACCGAGGCGTACTGACCGGTGAGTCCTATGGTGCGGCGCAGCTGGCGGGGGTGCTTCACCACGTCGTACCCGGCGACGGTGGCGTGCCCGGCGTCCGGGACCAGCAGGGTGGACAGACAGCGGACGAGAGTGGTCTTCCCGGCGCCGTTCGGGCCGAGCACACCGAGGACGGTGCCCTCCTGGACGTCCAGGTCGACCCCGTCGAGGGCCTTGGTGTCGCCGAAGTGCTTCACGAGGCCCCGGACCTCGATGGCGGTGGTGTGTGATCGCGTCATGTCCACCACTAGACCAGCCGCCACCGACAATCCCCCGACAGACGGCCGACAGCCCCGCCGGCATCGGTCGGCGGGGCTGTCGGC
>NZ_JBEOZK010000008.1:0-289453 GCF_040297565.1 Streptomyces sp. NPDC001728 | reverse complement strand
CGGATGTGGAAGCCCAGTAATGGGTGGAGCTGACCGGTACTAATAGGCCGAGGGCTTGTCCTCAGTTGCTCGCGTCCACTGTGTTAGTTCTGAAGTAACGAACCGTGCTGATATCCGGTTGGTCAACTTCATAGAGTTTCGGTGGTCATAGCGTTAGGGAAACGCCCGGTTACATTCCGAACCCGGAAGCTAAGCCTTTCAGCGCCGATGGTACTGCAGGGGGGACCCTGTGGGAGAGTAGGACGCCGCCGAACAATCATTGTGGGAAAGCCCCGCACCTCATGGTGCGGGGCTTTTCTGCGTTTACGGGCCGGAACCCCATCGGAGCTCGACGAGATGTCGGGGCCTCCGACGGTCAGAGGCGGCCGGCCGCTTTCAGGGCGAGATAAGCGTCCGCCAGGGCCGGGGCCAGGGTGTCGGGGGTCGCGTCGACGACCGTGACGCCGTGGCGCTGGAGCTGTTCCGCCGTACGGGAGCGCTGGGACTGGGTCTGGGTGGCGGCAGCGGCCTCGTAGACGCCCTCGATGGTGCCGCGGGTCGCGGCCATGCGGGCGACGTGGGGGTCGGCGACAGAGGCCACCACGACCGTGTGGCGCTGGGTCAGCTGCGGCAGGACCAGGAGGAGGCCTTCCTCGATCGGTGCGGCGTCGAGGCTCGTCAGGAGGACGATCAGGGAGCGGCGCGGAGCGCGGGCGAGGGCGGTCGCGGCCAGGCCGCGGGCGTCGGTCTCCACCAGCTCGGGTTCGAGCGTGGCGAGAGCGTTGACCACGGCGGGCAGCACATCGCCGGCGGAGCGGCCCTGGACCTGGGCGCGGAGACGACGGTCGTAGGCCAGGAGATCCACGCGGTCGCCGGCGCGGGAGGCGAGCGCGGTGAGGAGAAGGGCCGCGTCCATGGAGGCGTCCAGGCGGGGGACGTCGCCGACCCGGCCCGCCGAGGTGCAGCCGGTGTCGAGGACAACGAGGATGTGACGGTCGCGCTCCGGGCGCCAGGTGCGGACGGCGACCGTGCTCTGGCGGGCCGTGGCACGCCAGTCGATCGAGCGGGTGTCGTCGCCGGGGACGTACTCGCGGAGGCTGTCGAACTCCGTGCCCTCACCACGCGTCAGAACACTGGTGCGGCCGTCGAGTTCACGGAGCCGGGCCAGGCGGGACGGCAGGTGCTTGCGGCTGGTGAACGGGGGCAGCACACGGACCGTCCAGGGGACCGTGTGGTTGCCCTGGCGGGCCGCGAGGCCGAGAGGGCCGTACGAGCGGACCGTGATCCGTTCCGCGTGACGGTCGCCGCGGCGGGTCGGGCGGAGGGCGGTGGTGAAGCGGCGGCGTTCGCCGGCGGGGACGGCCAGCCGTTGGCGCGAGGCGGCCTGCTCGGTGCCGGGCAGCCAACTGCTGGGCGGCCAGGCGTCGCGGAGCTGCGCGCGGAGGCGCCGGTTGGACGGGTTGGTGACCGTGAGCTGGACGTTCGCCGCGTCACCAAGTCGAACGGATGTATCACCACTTCGGGTGAATTGGAGCGTTCGTACTGGCGCGGCCAGGGCGTAGTCGCACAGAATTGCGAGGGAGAGGGGCGCGTTCACCGCCAGCATCCCCGCCCAGCTGGGGGCGAGGAAGCCGACGGGGAGCGATCCGAGAGCGGCGAGCAGCGCAGTTCGTCCGGTGAGGGCCATGGGGCGCCGTTCTCAGCGGGGGACGGGGACGTGGGCGAGGATCGAGTTGATGACGGAGTCGGGGGTGACTCCCTCCATCTCGGCCTCGGGCCGCAGGTGGATGCGATGACGCAGAGTGGGGAGAGCGAGGGCCTTCACATCGTCAGGGGTGACGTAGTCCCGGCCGGTGAGCCAGGCCCAGGCGCGGGCGGTGGAGAGCAGGGCGGTGGCACCTCGGGGAGAGACCCCGAGCGTGAGTGAGGGGGATTCACGCGTGGCACGACAGATATCGACGACATAGCCGGCGATCTCGGCGGAGACCGAGACCTTGGCGACGGCGGCCCGGGCGGCTTCGAGTTCGGCGGGACCCGCGACGGGACGGACGCCGGCGGCCTTCAGGTCGCGGGGGTCGAAGCCCTCGACGTGACGGGTGAGGACCTGGATCTCGTCCGCGCGGGAGGGCAGAGGGACCGTCAGCTTGAGCAGAAAACGGTCCAGTTGGGCTTCGGGCAAGGGGTAGGTGCCCTCGTACTCGACGGGGTTCTGGGTCGCCGCGACCAGGAAGGGCTCGGGCAGGGCGCGCGGGATGCCGTCGACCGTGACCTGGTGTTCCTCCATCGCCTCCAGGAGGGAGGACTGGGTCTTCGGAGGCGTGCGGTTGATCTCATCAGCGAGCAGGAGATGGGTGAAGACCGGACCCGGCTGGAAGGAGAACTCCGAGGTCCGGGTGTCGTAGACGAGGGAGCCGGTGACGTCGCTCGGCATCAGGTCGGGGGTGAACTGGACGCGCTTGGTATCGAGTTCGAGGGCGGCGGCGAGCGAGCGGACCAGCAGGGTCTTGGCGACTCCGGGGACGCCTTCGAGGAGGACGTGTCCCCGGCAGAGCAGGGCGACGACGAGACCGGTGACGGCGGGGTCCTGGCCGACCACGGCCTTCGCGATCTCGGTGCGCAGGGCCTCCAGGGAGGCGCGGGCGCTGTCCGAGTTCGTAGCGGTCTCGGGGGTCGGGGCGCTCATGAGGTGCGTACCTCTCTTTCGAGGGCGTCGAGTTGGTCCGCGAGGCGGATGAGAGCGGCGTCGTCGGCGGGAGCCGGGCCGAAGAGGAGGTGCCGCAGGTCCGCCGTGGTCTCGGGGAGACGGGCGGAGAGGGCGGGGAGGAGACGCTCGGAGGAGTGGGCTTCCTGGACGGGGACGCCGAGGAGCGGGGCGATCCGGGTGCGGGTCGCGGTGCGCAGGACGGTCGCGGCGCGGTCGCGGGCATTCGTCCTGCGGTAGAGGCGGGCGCGGCCCTCGGTGGCTTCGGAGGCGCGGAGGGCGACGGGGAGGCGTTCGGTCACCAGGGGGCCGAGGCGGCGGCCACGCCAGATGGCGGCGAGCAGGGCGGCGAGGGCGAGTTGGAGGGTGGCCCACAGCCAGCCGGAGGGGATGAGGCCGAGGAAGTCGCCCGTGGAGCCGGCGTCGGATGCGTCGGCGGTGGCGTCGGAGAGCGAGGGGAGGTACCAGACGAGATGGGGCCGGGAACCGAGGAGTTGCAGGGCGAGCGAGGCGTTGCCCTGCTGGTCGAGACGGGTGTTGTGGAGGATGTCGGGCGAGCCGAGGAGGACGGTGTCGGTGGTGCCGGTGCCGGGGAGGCGGACCAGGGTCGGCAGGCCGTCGGAGGGGTAGCAGGAGTCGGCGGTGGTGCCGGGGTCGACGCGGTAGCGCTCGCCGCCGAGGTCGACGCCGCCGGCGCGGGTGGCGGCCGGCAGGGCGCAGGAGGGGTCGCGGTTCTCCACGGCGGTGCTGGTGGCGCTGGAGACGTCCGGGGCCAGTGTGGGGAGGGAGGTGGCGCCGGCGCCGATGAGGAGGGTGCGGCCGGCGGAGTTGGTGATGAGCCCGTGCAGGGTGGACTGTTGATCGGCCGTCAGCAGGTCGGGGGTGGTGACCAGGAGCGTCGCATCGGTGGCGGTCGCGGCGGTGGCTTCGCCGAGCGTGGTGACCAGGGTGATCGTGACGCCATGCGCCTTGAGGAGTTCGGCGACGGCCCGGCTGCCGTGGGGGTCGGCGGAGCGGGGGTCGAGGGCGCCGTGGGAGCCGGTGGACCGTACCGTCGCGAGCGCGAGGCCCCCGATGAGGACCAGGGCGATGACGAGGACCGTGCCGCGTGCCCGGGTCCAGAGCCGGCGGGGGGAGGCGGCGGTGGAGGTGGCGCTGGTGGCCGGGCGGCTCATGCGGGCGACCTCGTGGAGGCGGTGTCGAGGGTGGGGCGGGTCCGCTCCAGGGCGGTGTCCAGGGCCTCGACGCGGCGGTACGCGGGCTCGTCGGCGGTGCGGCCGCCGTATGTGACGTCGTCGAAGGCGCGGACCGCGAGGCGCAGGTCGTCGGCGTGGGAGGGCAGCGAGCGGCTCGCCTCGGCCGCGGCTTCGTCGGCGGTGCGGCCGGGCCGGGGGTCGAGCAGGGCGCGTTCTTCGAGGGAGCGGACGACGGCCCGCATCCGTTCCTGGACGGCCTGGTTCCAGCGGCCGGCGGTGGCGTGCCGGGCGGCGGCCTCGCGGTGCTCGCGGGCGGTGCGGGGGCCGTCCGCGAAGAGGGAGTCGCCGGTGGTACCGGGTGCCCGGTGCGGGGTGCCGAGCCGCCACCAGAGGGCGGCGGCGACGGCGGCCACGAGCAGGACGACCACGACGAGGCCGAGGACGCCGCCGGGAGAGGCCCCCGAAGCGGAGCCGAAGAGGTCGCCGAGCCACTCCCAGAAGCGGTCGAGACCGCGCTGGAGGAGGTTCGGGTCGTTCTCGTGGTACATCGGCTTGGACAGCTCCCGCTCCGCCGCCTCGCGGGCGGGGAGCCGGGAGATGTCCACCGGTACGTCGCCTTCGGCGCGGAGCCGCGCCAGTGACGTGGCCGTTCCCCCCGTGACCGTCACGGCATCAGCCTCCGACGGTCTCGGTGCCCGGTGTGGGGCCGTAGCCGGGGAGACCCGCGGCCCGTGCCAGTTCGAGGTCCAGGGCTTCGCGGCGGATGCGCTGGTCGATGTAGAGGAGGACCGTCACGCCGGCCGAGATCGGGTAGGTGATCGCGCTGGTGATCACTCCGCCGATGCCCGTGACAATCAGGAACGGCCAGCCGAAGGCGGTGGAGGTGCCGTCGATCAGGCCGGAGAGGCCTTCGCCGTCGGCCGCGATGCCGATGAGCATGAACGGGATCGCGACGAGCATCGCGAAGACGAAGACCAGCAGCTGGGTGAGGACGGTGATGCCGAAGATCCGCCACCACGAGCCCTGCACCAGCTTCGCGGAGCGCTTCAGCGACGCGAACACGCCCTGGCGCTCCAGCATCAGGGCGGGAGAGGCGAGGCTGTAGCGGATCATCAGCCAGACGGTGGCCGCGATGCCCCCGAGACCGCCGAGGAGGGCCAGAGCGACGCCCACGGCGCCGCCGATGAGGACTCCGGGGAGCAGTGCGATGGTGACGACGGCCGTGCTCAGTGCCGCCAGCAGCAGGGTCAGGCCGACGAGCTGGAGGAGGCGAGGGCGGGCTTCCCGCCAGGCGGAGCCCAGCGAGACCGGACGGCCGAGCACGGCACGGCTGATGACGACGGTCAGCAGGGCCGCGCTCACCACGGATGCCATCAGCGTGACGAGCAGGGACGGCCCCATGCCGATCAGAGAGGACTGGACGGCGTCGAGGGACTGTGCGAGAGCCTCGGCGGGGGTGACGTCCGGGCTCGTCGCCGGGGTCTGGGGGACGAGGTAGCGCTGGGCCAGGGTGTTCGCGGTCTGGGAGATCAGCGCGACCGTGACGGTGATCGTCAGTACCGTCCGCCAGTAGGCGCGGAGGGTCTTCGCCGCACCGTCGAGGATCTCGCCCACGCCCAGCGGGCGCAGCGGGATCACCCCGGGCTTGGCGGCCGGAGGCCTGCCCCAGTGGATGTTCGGGGGCGGGGCGCCCCAGCCGGGACCCTGTGCGGGGGGCGGCGTCTGGCCGGTCGGCGGGGACCACTGGCCGGCGGGCGGCTGGTCCTTGGACCACTGAGGGGCGGAGCCGTTCGCGTCGGCCGGAGTGGTGGGCCGGGGAATCCCGGAGCCGTCCTGTCCGTCGGAGGGGGCGGATCCGGGCGAGGTCCAGCCCGGAGTGTCGTTCACGGTCGTCCACCTCGGAGGAATGGTCGCGGTGCCGGATCGGCGAACCGGCTCGGTCACGGCGGCCGACACCTGGGACGGCGGCGGGCCGGGTGCCATCGTGCCACGCGGGGACCGCCCGTGGGCGGGACCGGCCTCGTCGTTCGTACCTTTGTCCGGACCTTCATCGTGCGAGCGGTCGGGGGCATATTGTGCGGATGCCCGATCAGTACGCACGAACCGTGCGGTGGCGGGCCGAGCGGGCTCCGGTCTACAAGATCGCGACCCGGGCTGGGGGAGGCGCTGTGGGGCACGTCACGGCAGGTAACGATTGGCTAATGGGATGATGTCGATATGAAGGGACGCGTTCTTGTCGTCGACGACGACACCGCACTGGCCGAGATGCTCGGCATCGTGCTGCGGGGTGAAGGGTTCGAGCCGTCGTTCGTCGCGGACGGTGACAAGGCGCTTGCCGCATTCCGGGAGGCCAAGCCTGACCTGGTGCTGCTCGACCTGATGCTGCCGGGGAGGGACGGCATCGAGGTGTGCCGCCTCATCCGGGCGGAGTCGGGTGTGCCGATCGTCATGCTCACGGCCAAGAGCGACACGGTCGACGTGGTCGTGGGTCTGGAGTCCGGGGCCGACGACTACATCGTCAAGCCGTTCAAGCCGAAGGAGCTCGTCGCCCGTATCCGGGCACGGCTGCGGAGGTCCGAGGAGCCGGCGCCGGAGCAGCTCACCATCGGTGACCTGGTCATCGACGTGGCCGGGCACTCCGTGAAGCGGGACGGGCAGTCCATCGCCCTGACCCCGCTGGAGTTCGACCTGCTGGTCGCGTTGGCGCGCAAGCCGTGGCAGGTCTTCACCCGTGAGGTCCTGCTGGAGCAGGTCTGGGGATACCGGCACGCGGCCGACACCCGGCTGGTGAACGTGCACGTCCAGCGGCTGCGCTCGAAGGTCGAGAAGGACCCCGAGCGCCCGGAGATCGTGGTGACCGTCCGAGGCGTCGGTTACAAGGCGGGACCGAGCTGACATGAGCGAAGGCAGTACTGCTCCGAAGCCCGGGGACCCGGGAGACCGTGCGGGGCGGGCTGCCGGACCGGGGCGGGGGGGCTCGCGTTCCGGCCGTCTGCCGCGTGGCGGACGGCTGTTCCAGGACGGGGCGCCCGGCGGGCCGGTCCTCCGGCTCTTCGCACGATGGGTGCGCCGGCCGTTGCTGCCCGCCGTGCGGCTGTGGCGGCGCAACATCCAGCTGAGGATCGTCGCGGGCACCCTGTTGATGTCCCTCGGAGTGGTGCTGCTGCTCGGCCTCGTCGTCATCGGCCAGGTCCGCAACGGTCTCCTCGAGGCCAAGGAGAGGGCCGCCCAGAGCCAGGCGGCCGGCGGGTTCTCGGCCGCCCAGGACCGGGCGGCCACCACCTCCTCGTCCCCCGGGCAGCAGGACGGGGTGCGGGCCGGTGCCTCGGTGAACTGGCGGTCCACGCTCGTCGAGCAGCTCGCCAGCGGTGGCCAGAGCGCGTTCAACGTGGTCGCGCTCTCCCTCGACACCGGTGACGCCGCGAGCCGTGGTGCCCGCGCGTCCGGCGAGGTCGACCCCACCACCAGCATCCCCGCCGGACTGCGGCGCTCGGTGGCCCAGGGCACGGACACCTTCCAGCAGTTCAGCCGCATCCACTACACCAGCGGCAAGGCGTCCGACGCCGGGCTGGTGATCGGCAAGCGGCTGAACGACGCCGACGGCGACCAGTACGAGCTGTACTACCTCTTCCCGCTGACCCAGGAGGAGGACTCCCTCACCCTGGTCAAGACCACCCTGGCGACCGCGGGGCTCTTCGTCGTCGTGCTGCTCGGCGCCATCGCCTGGCTCATGGTGCGCCAGGTCGTCACCCCCGTACGGATGGCCGCCGGGATCGCCGAGCGGCTCTCGGCCGGCCGCCTCCAGGAACGTATGAAGGTCACCGGCGAGGACGACATCGCCCGGCTCGGCGAGGCCTTCAACAAGATGGCCACCAACCTCCAGACGAAGATCCAGCAGCTGGAGGAGCTGTCGCGGATGCAGCGGCGGTTCGTCTCCGACGTCTCGCACGAGCTGCGCACCCCGCTGACCACGGTCCGGATGGCCGCCGACGTCATCCATGACGCCCGGGTGGACTTCGACCCCGTCACCGCCCGCTCCGCCGAACTCCTCGGCGACCAGCTCGACCGCTTCGAGTCGTTGCTCTCCGACCTCCTGGAGATCAGCCGCTTCGACGCGGGCGCGGCCGCCCTGGAGGCCGAGCCGATCGACCTGCGGCAGGTCGTGCGCCGGGTCATCGGCGGCGCCGAACCCCTCGCCGAACGCAAGGGCACCCGGATCGTGGTCGTCGGCGACAAGCAGCCGGTGGTGGCCGAGGCCGACGCCCGCCGGGTCGAGCGGGTGCTGCGCAACCTCGTCGTCAACGCCGTGGAGCACGGCGAGGGCCGGGACGTGGTGGTGAAGCTGGCCGCCGCGGGAGGCGCCGTCGCCGTCGCGGTGCGCGACTACGGCGTGGGACTCAAGCCGGGGGAGGCGACCCGGGTCTTCAACCGCTTCTGGCGGGCCGACCCGGCCCGTGCGCGCACCACCGGAGGGACCGGGCTCGGGCTGTCGATCGCCGTCGAGGACGCGCGGCTGCACGGCGGCTGGCTCCAGGCCTGGGGCGAGGCCGGCGGCGGTTCGCAGTTCCGGCTCACCCTGCCGCGCACGGCGGACGAGCCGCTGCGGGGCTCCCCGATACCGCTGGAGCCCGAGGACTCGCGGCGCAACCGTGAGCAGGCGGCCGTCGCCGGGCGGGCGCACGACAGCGCGCGCCTGACGGCCGTACCGGCGCAGCCCGCCGGTGACCGCCCGCAGCTCCCCGTACCGCCGAGGCTGCCCGCCCCGCCGCGGGCGGCCGTCGACCCGACGGCGCTGCCCGGCAGCGGCGCACGGGTCGTGGCACGTACGACGGCCGACGCGGACGGCGCCGGGAGCACGTCGGGGGCCGCAGCGGCGGCCGGGAGCACGGCGAGTGCCGGGGCCGGTCCGGGGGCGGCCGGGGGGAACGGTAGCGGGAACGCGGAGCGGGAGGACGGGACACGTGGGCGCTGATTCCCGGGAGGGATTCGTGGGACGTGGGGGGCGGGCGCGGGTGGCGGTGCTCGCCGCGTGTGGCGGGCTGCTGGTGAGCGGGTGCGCGACCATGCCCGACAGCGGGGACGTCCAGGCGGTGCGGGGTACCAACCAGGGGGACTCGCAGGTACGGGTCTACGCCGTCGCGCCCCGGGAGAACGCCGACCCGGACGAGATCGTCGACGGCTTCCTCGAAGCCATGACCAGCGACGACCCCGGCTTCTCCACCGCCCGCAAGTACCTCACGAAGAAGGCCGCGGGGAGCTGGAAGCCGGAGCAGAGCATCACCGTGCTCACCACCGCTCCCAACCGCGAGCAGGCCGACCGCAACGCCGACCCCGACAACCAGGGCCGGGCCTACCCCCTCTCCGGGCGCAAGATCGCGACCGTGGACGCCCGCCACGCCTACCAGCCGATCAGCCCCGCCGAGTACGTGCAGGCGATCCACGTCGTGCAGCAGCCCACCGGCAACGGCAAGGGCAAGGAATGGCGCATCGACAGCCTCCCGCCCGGTCTGGTGCTCGGCGAGGCCGACTTCCTGCGCAACTACCGGTCGGTCAACAAGTACTACTTCGCCTCCGGGGAGGACTGGGTCGTCGCCGACCCGGTCTACATCCGGCAGCGGCAGGACCCCGTCACCCGGATGGATCCGGTGACGCAGACGGTCAAGGCGCTTCTCGAAGGCCCGACGAACTGGCTGAAGCCGGCCGTCGACTCCAGCTTCCCTTCCGGTACGGAGCTGCGGAAGGGCGTCACCACGCTGACGACCGACGACCAGTCCACGCTGAAGGTGCCGCTCAACGTCCGGGCGGACCGGGTGGGCGGCGAGGTGTGCCGGCGGATGGCGGCGCAGCTGCTGTTCACGCTGGGCGACCTGACCTCCGTACGCGTCGAGCAGGTGGAGCTCCAGGGGTCGAAGGGCCCGCTGTGCCGGCTGGGAAAGGGGCAGGCCACGGAGTTCGCCGCCGTCCGGAACACGGACCAGGAGGAGAACCCGTACTTCGTCGACGAGCACGGCAAGCTGATGATGCTGGATGTCGCCGGCAAGCAGGCGGCGCTGCCCGCCGAGGTGCCGGGCCCGCTGGGGAAGGACACGGCGCAGCTCGCGTCGGTCGCGGTCGACCGGGGTGAGACCCGGGCCGCCGGGGTCGGCGCGGGCGGACGCGAGCTGTTCGTCTCCTCCATCACCACGGACCAGGAGCCCTCGCCCTCGGTCCTCAGCAGCAAGGCCGCCAAGCCCGCCGACCGGCTGTCCGCGCCCAGCTGGGACGGGCGGGGCGATCTGTGGGTCGCCGACCGCGACCCCGCCGCGCCCCGGTTGTGGATGGTGCCCGACGGCACCGGCGAGCCCGTCAGGGTGAATACGCCGTGGCTCGGGGACGACGCCAGGATCGAGTCGCTGCGGGTCTCCGCCGACGGGGTCCGGATCGCGCTCGTGGTCACCCGGGGAGAGCGCACCACCCTGCAGATCGGCCGGATCCAGCGGGAGACCACGGAGGCGGCGCCGGTCGTCTCGGTGCTCGACCTCCAGCCCGCCGCGCCCCGGATGGAGTCGGTCACGGCCGTCTCCTGGGCCGGGCCGAGCCGGCTCGTCGTCGTCGGCAGGGAGGCGGGCGGCGTCCAGCAGATCCGCTACCTCCAGACGGACGGCTCGACCTCGGCGACCTCGGTGCTCCCCGGGCTGAACGGGGCCAACTCGGTGGCCGCCCCGAACACGGACTCCGCGCCGCTGGTGGCCTACTCCGGCAACGACGGCATCGTCAGACTCGCGCCCGGCGCGAACTGGCAGCCGCTGGTCAAGACGGGGCACGCGCCGGTCTACCCCGGGTAGCCCCCCGGGTAGTCCCCGGGCGCCCTACCTGACGTACTTCCCGGGTGGCGGGCCTCGTCCGCCGGGGGTTTTCCACAGGGGTGGCAGAGGAGCCCGCGGAGGCGCAGAGTGGAGCCATGCGGGGGTGGTGGCGAGAGATCGCCGGGCTGGTGCTGCCGGTGGCCTGCGGAGGCTGCGGCGTACCGCGGACGGAGCTGTGCCCGTCGTGCGCGGAGGTCCTCGCCGGGGCGGGGGAGGGGCCGCGCAGGGTGCGGCCCGCGCCCGAGCCCGTCGGGCTGCCGGAGGTGCACGCCGTCGCGCCGTACGAGGGTGCCGTACGGGAGCTGCTGCTCGCCCACAAGGAACGCGGGGCGCTCGTCCTCGCCGGACCGCTGGGCGGGGCGCTGGCCGGGGCCGTGGAGGCCGCCGCAGGGGCCGCCGAGGGGCCCGCACCGCGCCCGCTGCTCCTCGTACCGGTGCCGTCCTCGCGGCGCTCCGTGCGGGCGCGTGGCCACGATCCGACCCGGCGGGTCGCCCGGGCGGCGGCGGCCCGGCTGCGGAGCGCGGGGCGGCCGGCGCGGGTGGTGCCCGTGCTGCGGCAGCGGCGGCACGTGGCGGACCAGGCGGGGCTCGGGGCGCGCGGGCGGCTCGCCAACCTCGCCGGGGCGCTGGAGGTCGTGCCGGGCGGAGGGCGGCTGCTCCTCGCCGGAAAGGTGGTTCTCGTGGACGACCTGATGACCACGGGGGCCTCACTGGCGGAGGCGGCACGCGCTCTCCGGGCCGTACACCTTCCGTTCATTCCTGGAATACCGCACGGCTTACCGGTCGGTTCGGCGCAGCGCGGATTCGAACAGCTGGTGGCGGCTGTGATCGCATCCTCTCCCGCTTCGTTCGAAATAAACCGGAACTCGCGAGGAACTTGGATCGTTGCAGGTGGTGAGAGGTGAAAGCACCCGAACGGAGGTATGTCGCGGTAGCGGGTG
The DNA here is from genome assembly GCF_040297565.1 of Streptomyces sp. NPDC001728. Lineage (NCBI taxonomy): Bacteria > Bacillati > Actinomycetota > Actinomycetes > Kitasatosporales > Streptomycetaceae > Streptomyces > Streptomyces sp. NPDC001728. The sequence goes on along the minus strand of NZ_JBEOZK010000008.1, from coordinate 277,791 downwards.
CCGACACCCGTCCGAAGGGGCTATGTTCGGTTGTGAGGAATGGCGAAAGCCATCGCTCGCCGAATACATGGTTGCGCCTACAGGACAGGAGTTCAGGGCGAATTAACCTCTTGTCGATGGGGTGGGGATCTTGTCGACTGGGGAGGAGGAGGTGAAAGTCGCCAAGTCCGAGCTCCGGTAACCACCGGAGTCTGGTGCAAAGGGAGAAGCCCGGCGGCCAAGGAGCCGATCCGGGCGATCCGGGAACGGAGTTCTGCGTGGACATCGTCGTCAAGGGCCGCAAGACCGAGGTGCCCGAGCGGTTCCGCAAGCACGTGGCCGAGAAGCTGAAGCTGGAGAAGATCCAGAAGCTCGACGGCAAGGTGATCAGCCTCGACGTCGAGGTGTCCAAGGAGCTGAATCCGCGGCAGGCCGACAGGTCGGACCGCGTGGAGATCACCCTCCACTCCCGAGGCCCGGTGATCCGGGCGGAAGCCGCGGCAGGCGACCCGTACGCAGCGCTCGACCTCGCCAGCGACAAGCTCGAGGCACGACTGCGCAAGCAGCACGACAAGAAGTACACCCGCCGTGGGAACGGCAGGCTTTCGGCGGCGGAGGTCGGGGACGTGGTTCCCGGTGCCGCCCAGCTCAACGGCGACGGGCAGCTCGTCGCCGACGAGACCGACAAGGTGCCCACCACGATGATGGGCTCGATCGAGGTGCAGGGCGAGGGCCCGCTCGTGGTCCGCGAGAAGACCCACCGGGCCGCACCGATGACGCTCGACCAGGCGCTCTACGAGATGGAGCTGGTCGGGCACGACTTCTATCTGTTCGTGGACTCCGACACGAAGCAGCCGAGTGTCGTCTACCGGCGACACGCGTACGACTACGGCGTCATCCATCTGGAGAGCGACCCGCTCGCCGAGGGCGGCGGCGCCGGCGGTGCGCTCGGCGGCTGACGGGCCGTCCCGCCGCCTACCGCCCCCACACTCGGGTGTCCCTCACGGTGCCCCTGGAGCGCTTCTCGCGCACCCAGGGGCACCACCGTGCGCGCACGGGAACACTCCGTCGCCGCCGGGCATGAAATCATGGCGTGCACGCCAACCGGTGCTCTTTGGGCAGTGGTTGGAGGACCGGAAACGAATTCAGGCCACGGCCTTCAGGGGGAGGAACGATGGCGGACAGCTTCGGGCCGGTGCTCAGCGGGCGTGAGCACGGTGGCGCGGTCCCGGAGGGATCGGATTCGGACAGCGGGGCATTCCGCAGGGAACCGATCCGGGTCCTCGTCGTGGACGACCATGCCCTCTTCCGCCGGGGGCTCGAGATCGTCCTCGCCCAGGAGGAGGACATCCAGGTCGTCGGGGAGGCCGGTGACGGGGCCGAGGCGGTCGACAAGGCGGCCGATCTGCTGCCGGACATCGTCCTGATGGACGTACGGATGCCCCGGCGCGGCGGCATCGAGGCGTGCACCTCCATCAAGGAGGTGGCCCCCAGCGCGAAGATCATCATGCTGACGATCAGCGACGAGGAGGCAGACCTCTACGACGCGATCAAGGCGGGGGCCACCGGCTACCTCCTCAAGGAGATCTCCACCGACGAGGTCGCGACGGCCATCCGCGCGGTCGCGGACGGACAGTCGCAGATCAGCCCCTCGATGGCGTCGAAACTCCTCACCGAGTTCAAGTCGATGATCCAGCGCACCGACGAGCGCAGGCTGGTCCCCGCGCCCCGGCTCACCGACCGGGAGCTGGAGGTGCTGAAGCTCGTCGCGACCGGTATGAACAACCGGGACATCGCCAAGGAGCTCTTCATCTCCGAGAACACCGTGAAGAACCATGTGCGGAACATCCTGGAGAAGCTCCAGCTGCACTCCCGGATGGAGGCCGTGGTCTACGCGATGCGGGAGAAGATCCTCGAGATCCGCTAGGCGGCCCCTCCCCGCGCTCAGCCCAGGGCGCGTACCAGCTCCGGTGCCAGTTCCGGCGGGTTCACCCGGTCGGGGACCACCGACACCGCGTCGCAGCCGACCCACTCGGCCGCCTCGCGCAGCGCCCGCGCCACCGCCGGCACGGCCTTAGGGCCGTCCAGGGTCACCTGCCGGGCGACGAGCGTCCGGCCCTCCCGCGCCGGGTCCACCCGGCCGACGAGCCGGCCGCCGGCGAGGACCGGCATCGCGAAGTAGCCGTGGACCCGCTTCTGCTTCGGCACGTACGCCTCCAGGCGGTGCGTGAAGCCGAAGATCCGCTCCGTGCGGGCCCGCTCCCAGATCAGCGAGTCGAACGGCGACAGCAGGGTCGTACGGTGTCGGCCGCGCGGCTCCGAGGCCAGTGCCGCCGGGTCCGCCCAGGCCGGCTTCCCCCAGCCCGCCACCGTGACCGGCACGAGCCCCGCCGCCTCGACGACCGCGTCGAACTGCTCGCCCTTGAGCCGGTGGTAGTCCGCGATGTCCGCGCGCGTGCCCACGCCCAGCGCCTCGCCCGCCTGCCGCACCAGCCGCCGCACGCACTCGGTGTCGTCCAGGTCGTCGTGGAGCAACGGCTGCGGGATCGCCCGCTCCGCCAGGTCGTACACCCGCTTCCAGCTGCGCCGCTCGACCACGACCACCTCGCCGTACATCAGCGCCCGCTCCACGGCGATCTTGGAGTCCGACCAGTCCCACCACTCGCCCTTGTTCTTCGCGCCGCCCAGCTCGGTCGCCGTCAGCGGGCCCTCGGTCCGCAGCTGGTCGATCACCTTGTCGTACGCCCCCGCCGCCAGCTCGTGGCTCCAGTGCGGGCGGTCGCGGTAGGCGCGCCTGCGGAAGGCGAAGTGCGGCCACTCCTCGACGGGCAGCACACAGGCCGCGTGCGACCAGTACTCGAAGGCGTTGCGCCGGGCCGGAGGCGCGCCGTCGGGTCCCGTGGGCCAGTAGGCGTCCTCGACCGCCGTGCGGCCGACGGCGCCCAGGCGCGCGTAAGGGATGAGTTCGTGCGAGCGGGCCAGGACGGAGATCGTGTCGAGCTGGACCTGACCGAGACCGCGCAGCACCCCGCGCACCCCGGCGCGACGGTCCGGCGCGCCCAGGAAGCCCTGGGCGCGCAGGGCGATCCGGCGGGCGTCGTCGGCGGACAGTTCGGCGGCGGGGCGCGGCACAGTCGTCATGGACCGCACCCTAGGCCCCGGCACTGACAGCCGGCACTGACAGCCGGGGCGGGCCCGGGCGGCCCCGAGGGGCCTCAGGGCGTCCGGGCGGGCAGGTCGCGGGGCGGGAGGTAGGGCAGGGGACTGGGGAGGCCGAAGTCGGACGGGAGGAGGGCGGCGACCCAGCTGTCGCGGAGCGTGCCCTTGTTGGTGAGGCTGGCGCGCTGGGTGCCCTCCAGGGCGAAGCCGACCCGCTCGGCCACCGCGCGCGAGCCGGCGTTGCCGACCTCGGCGCGCCACACCAGGCGGGTGCAGCCGAGCCCGGTGAAGGCCCAGTGGGCGAGGGCGCGGACGGTCTCGGTCATATAGCCGCTGCCGCGGTGCTCCTGGGCCAGCCAGTAGCCGACCTCCCAGGCGCCCATGCCGCGGCTGCTCAGGGTGACGGCGGCGAGCAGGGGCCCGCCGGCCAGCGGTTCGACGGCGAAGGTGTACTCGGTGTCCTCGCGCCAGCCGTCGGGGACGAGCCGGTTCAGGAACAGCTCGGCGTCCTGCCGGGTGTAGGGGTCGGGGACGACGGTCCAGCGCCGGATGTCCGGATCCTGACAGATGGCGTACACCGCGTCGGCGTCCTCCGGGACGAAGTTCCGCAGCCGCAGTCGGTCGGTGGTGAGGGTGATGGGATCCATGCCGGGATTGTGATGACCCGGGGGTCGGGAAGCGAACACTTTTCGGGTGGGGCGGCACCTTCCGCCCACCTCGTGCGTTCTCTTTCCGGGCGGACGTACGGCTCCGGCACTGCGGGCCTCCCTCTGCGAGGGCGGTCTCGCTTACGATGGCCGTTGCGGTGGGGACCACCTGCCGTGCCCGCGCTCGCGTCCATCACAAGACCCAGTGCCAGGCCCGACCGGCAAGGAGACCAGCCTCAGTGTCCGTCTTCAACAAGCTCATGCGTGCAGGCGAAGGCAAGATCCTGCGCAAACTGCACCGCATCGCGGACCAGGTCGCCTCCATCGAAGAGGACTTCGTCAACCTCTCCGACGCCGACCTGCGGGCGCTCACCGAGGAGTACAAGCAGCGGTACGCCGACGGCGAGAGCCTCGACGACCTGATGCCCGAGGCCTTCGCGACCGTGCGCGAGGCCGCCAAGCGCGTCCTCGGACAGCGCCACTACGACGTCCAGATCATGGGCGGCGCCGCGCTGCATCTCGGCTATGTCGCCGAGATGAAGACCGGTGAGGGCAAGACCCTCGTCGGCACCCTCCCGGCGTACCTCAACGCGCTCTCCGGCAAGGGCGTCCACCTGATCACGGTCAACGACTACCTGGCCGAGCGCGACTCCGAGCTGATGGGCCGGGTGCACCGCTTCCTCGGTCTGACGATCGGCTGCATCCTCGCCAACATGACGCCGGCCCAGCGCCGTGAGCAGTACAACTGCGACATCACGTACGGCACGAACAACGAGTTCGGCTTCGACTACCTGCGCGACAACATGGCGTGGTCCAAGGACGAGCTCGTCCAGCGCGGCCACAACTTCGCCTGTGTCGACGAGGTCGACTCCATCCTCGTCGACGAGGCCCGTACGCCGCTGATCATCTCCGGCCCGGCCGACCAGGCGACGAAGTGGTACGGCGACTTCGCGAAGCTCGTCACCCGCCTCTCCAAGGGCGAGCCCGGCAACCCGCTCAAGGGCATCGAGGAGACCGGCGACTACGAGGTCGACGAGAAGAAGCGGACCGTCGCCATCCACGAGGCCGGTGTGGCCAAGGTCGAGGACTGGCTGGGCATCGACAACCTCTACGAGTCGGTGAACACCCCGCTGGTCGGCTACCTGAACAACGCCATCAAGGCCAAGGAGCTGTTCAAGAAGGACAAGGACTACGTCGTCATGGACGGCGAAGTCATGATCGTCGACGAGCACACCGGCCGTATCCTCGCCGGCCGCCGCTACAACGAGGGCATGCACCAGGCGATCGAGGCGAAGGAAGGGGTGGCGATCAAGGACGAGAACCAGACCCTCGCCACCATCACCCTGCAGAACTTCTTCCGCCTGTACTCGAAGCTCTCCGGCATGACCGGTACGGCCATGACCGAGGCCGCCGAGTTCCACCAGATCTACAAGCTCGGCGTCGTCCCGATCCCCACGAACAAGCCGATGATCCGCAAGGACCAGTCGGACCTGATCTACCGGACCGAGGTCGCCAAGTTCGCCGCCGTCGTCGACGACATCGCGGAGAAGCACGAGAAGGGCCAGCCGATCCTGGTCGGCACGACCTCCGTCGAGAAGTCCGAGTACCTCTCGCAGCAGCTCTCCAAGCGCGGTGTCCAGCACGAGGTCCTGAACGCCAAGCACCACGAGCGGGAGGCCAGCATCGTCGCGCAGGCCGGCCGCCGCGGCGCCGTCACCGTCGCCACGAACATGGCCGGTCGCGGTACGGACATCAAGCTCGGCGGCAACCCGGACGACCTCGCCGAGGCCGAGCTGCGCCAGGCGGGCCTCGACCCGGTCGAGCACGTCGAGGAGTGGGCCGCGGCCCTCCCCGCCGCCCTTGAGCGGGCCGAGAAGGCCGTCAAGGCGGAGTTCGAGGAGGTCAAGGACCTCGGCGGGCTCTACGTGCTGGGTACCGAGCGCCACGAGTCCCGTCGTATCGACAACCAGCTGCGCGGTCGTTCCGGCCGTCAGGGCGACCCGGGCGAGTCCCGCTTCTACCTGTCGCTCGGCGACGACCTGATGCGCCTCTTCAAGGCGCAGATGGTCGAGCGCGTGATGGCCATGGCCAACGTGCCGGACGACGTGCCGATCGAGAACAAGATGGTCACCCGTGCCATCGCCTCCGCGCAGTCGCAGGTCGAGACCCAGAACTTCGAGACGCGCAAGAACGTCCTGAAGTACGACGAGGTCCTCAACCGCCAGCGCGAGGTCATCTACGGCGAGCGCCGCCGCGTCCTGGAGGGCGAGGACCTGCACGACCAGATCCGCCACTTCATGGACGACACGATCGACGACTACATCCGCCAGGAGACCGCCGAGGGCTTCGCGGAGGAGTGGGACCTCGACCGTCTGTGGAACGCGTTCAAGCAGCTCTACCCGGTGAAGGTCACCGTGGACGAGCTGGAGGACGCGGCCGGGGACCGGGCGGGCATCACCGCCGAGTTCATCGCCGAGTCCATCAAGGACGACGGCCGTGAGCAGTACGAGGCCCGCGAGAAGCAGCTCGGCTCGGAGATCATGCGCGAGCTGGAGCGGCGCGTGGTCCTCTCCGTCCTGGACCGCAAGTGGCGCGAGCACCTCTACGAGATGGACTACCTCCAGGAGGGCATCGGCCTGCGCGCCATGGCGCAGAAGGACCCGCTGGTCGAGTACCAGCGTGAGGGCTTCGACATGTTCACCGCCATGATGGAGGGCATCAAGGAGGAGTCCGTCGGCTACCTGTTCAACCTGGAGGTCCAGGTCGAGCAGCAGGTCGAGGAGGTCCCGGTGCAGGCGAGCGCTCCGTCGCTCGACAAGGGCGACGCGGTGCCGGCGGCGGCCGGGCGTCCGGAGATCCGCGCGAAGGGGCTCGACGCCCCGCAGCGGCCGGACCGGCTGCACTTCTCCGCCCCGACCGTGGACGGCGACGGCGGTGTCGTCGAGGGCGACTTCGCCTCCGACGACGCGGACGGCGACGGCATGACGCGCGCGGAGCGGCGCAAGGCCCAGAAGAACGCGGGCGGCGGGCGTCGTCGCAAGAAGTGACGTCGCGCTGATGCGCTGAGACGGAGGGGTCGGTCGCCCGGTGGGCGGTCGGCCCCTCCGCCGTGCGGGGAGGGCCGCCCTGCCGGGGCCGTCGAGTGCGCCGTGCGGTGAGGGCCGCTGTACCTGGGCCGTCGAGTGCGTCATGCCGGGAGGGCCGCTGTGCCGAGGCCGTCCAGCTCCACGGCGGCGCAGCGCCAGCGCTGGTCCTCGCCGCGCTCCAGACGGAACGCCATCGCCCGTACGCGGGCTCCGGTCGCGATCGTCGCGAAGGCCTCCAGGGCCGTACGGTCCTCGTCCACCTGGACCGAGCAGCGGCGCAGCACCGGGCGGGGGCCGTGGGAGCGCAGGGGCGTCTCAGGGGCGATCCGGACGAGCTGCTCGTACGCCTCGCCGACGGTGTGGCCGAGCATCCAGTGCACCGGGCGCTCCCCGCTGAGCACGGCGAGCAGGCGTTCGGCGAAGACGGTGTGCGGGGGCAGCGCGCGGGGGCGGCTACGGGGCGCGGGAGTGCGGGGGTGCGTGCCCGCCGGGCCGCGGGGGCGGGTGCCGGCCGGGCCACCGGGGGCCCGGCGGGGGCGGGGGGTGCTGCCCGTGGGGGTGGGCGTGGTGGTCGTCATGGCGGCGGGCCCCTGTCGTTGCGTAACCGGTTGGTACCAGTCAGTAACTTTCCTTGGGGATCTTGTACGGGTGCGCTCGGCGCCTCCGCAAGGAGTCCGGCGCGGCCGGGCGGTCCGAAAACGGCTTCACCTATCCGGGTGACGCGGGGGAAAATCGGGTCTCCGGGGCCCCGGAGAAGGCCCTTCCGGGGTGGACGTACGGCGGCTTCGGCCGGAATCCCCGAAGGGGGACTCCACACGTATCCTGAGGGCATCTCCGTCTACGAAAGCGGCCAGCCATGCGCGTGTACGTCCCCCTGACCCTCCCCGGTCTCGCACAGGCGCACAAGGCGGGCGAGCTGGGCACCGGTCCGCTGACCGCCTACGCCGTCACCCCCGCCCTGCGCGAGTGGTACGTCTCCGACGACATCGAGGAACTGGAGTACGCGGCGCTCAACCGGGCCGCCTCCGCCTCCCTGCGCATGCTGGCCGGCGACCCCGAGGCGCCCCGGCGCCGGATCGTCCTCGCCGTGGACGTCGCCGACAAGGACGCGGTCACGGACCCCGACAGCGGACTGGAGGCCGGATCCATCGGCGAGGTCCGGATCACCGGGCCCGTACGGCTCGCCAAGGCCGCCGCCGTGCACGCCGACGCGGACGACGCCGAGGCCGATGTGACGGCCGCCGCCGGGGCGCTCGGGGCGGCGGACCAGGGCGACGACGACGCGCAGTTCGTCGTGGACGGCGCCGAGGACCATGAGCTGCTGTGGTTCGGGGTGCAGGAGATTCCGGGGCTGCTGGGCTGACCGCCCCGCCCCGCACAGGGGTATTCCTGGCTGTCGGAGGCGGCGGGTACCGTCTCTCCATGGGGAAGCACGGGAAGCATCTGGTCTGGGACTGGAACGGCACACTGCTCGACGACATCGGCGCGGTCATCGGGGCGACCAACGCCGCCTTCGCCGAGCTGGGGCTCGAATCGATCACTCTGGAGCGGTACCGCGAGCTGTACACGGTGCCGGTGCCCAAGTTCTACGAGCGGCTCATGGGGCGGCTGCCCACCGACTCCGAGTGGACCGTCATGGACGGCGCCTTCCACCGGCACTACTGGGAGCGGGCCGAGGCCTGCGGGCTGACCTCCGGGGCCGCGGAGCTGCTCGCGGCGCGGCAGGCGTCCGGGTTCACCCAGTCGCTGCTGTCGCTCGCGCCGCACGCTGAGCTGATACCGCTGGTGCGGCGGCACGGGATCGCGGAGCGGTTCGTACGGATGGACGGGCGGGCCGACGCGTCGACCGACGGGAAGTCCGGGCACATGGTGCAGCACCTCGCCGCGCTCGCCGTCCCCGCCGAGCGGGTGGTCGTCATCGGTGACGCCGCGGATGACGCGGTGGCGGCGGCGCACGTGGGGGCGAAGGCGGTGCTGTACACCGGGGGGTCGCACAGTCGGGCTTCGCTGTCGCGGGTGGGGGTGCCGGTGGTGGATTCGCTGGCCGAGGCGGTCGCGGTCGCGGAGGAGCTGGTCTAGCCGCCTGCGGGCACGCCCGCAGGGGGCGGCATCTGTCCGGTGGGTGGGGCAGGCGGGACGGCCGGGTGCGGCCCGGTGGGTGGTTGTGCCCACCCGTTCCGCCCCTGCGGAACGTATGCCCACAACCACCTGCGGTGTCAGCCCTTGGCGCGGAGGACCTTCAGGAATTCGCGCATCCAGGTCGGGTGGTCCGGCCAGGCGCGGGAGGAGACCAGGAGGCCGTCCACCACGGCCGCGCTGTCCTGGAAGGTCGCCCCGGCCGCCTGCATGTCGAGTTCGAGCGCCGGGTACGCCGTGACCCTGCGGCCCTCCAGGCTGCCCACGGCGGCCGTCAGGAGCGGGCCGTGGCAGATCTGGGCCACCGGCTTGTCGGCGTCGAAGAAGGACTTGAGGATCTTGCGCAGCTCCGGGTCGTTGCGCAGGTACTCCGGCGCGCGTCCGCCCGGGATCACCACCGCCACGTACGCGCCCGGGTCGACCTCCGAGAAGGCCAGGTCGGCGGGCCAGGTGTAGCCGGGCTTCTCCGTGTACGTGTCGAAGCCGGGCTCGAAGTCGTGGACGACGAAGCGGAGCGTCTTGCGGGCCGGGGCCGCGATGTCGACCTCGTACCCCTCTTCGAGGAGCCGCTGGTACGGGTACATCACCTCCAGCGACTCCGCCGCGTCCCCGGTCACGATCAGGATCTTCGCCATGGCTCTCCCAGATCACAGATGGTCGGTCTGCCGTACTGCGCCCATGCTCGCGTACACACGGCCCCCGGCGGGGCGCTTTGCCAAGAGGACATGTGTCGCTGTCCATAACGTCAAACTTCCACCCCCTGTTTTGTACACATACGGCTCATGACGGTTCGGGGGTCGGGGGCGATAGGCTTTTGCCGTGATCAGCGCGATACGCCGAGGGGGCAGTGAAGCCCCCGGCTGCCGCCCGACTCGCTACGGCGGTCGGGCCGCCCGTGCGTTCGCCGATCCGTTCCGTCCGGGCGCGCCGCGCTCTGTGGCCGATAACGACCCGGACATCTCTCATCCGGGCATAACGTCGACTTCGACCGGAATCACCGCGTCGTGGCGTTGTGCCCTTTCTTCCACCGACGTCACGCAACGGCGCGCGACAGGAGTCAGAGGACATGCAGACCAAGCTGGACGAAGCCAAGGCCGAGCTGCTCGAAAGGGCCGCTCGGGTAGCTGAGCACAGCCCGGTCGGGGGGCGACTTCCGACGGGCCCGGAGGGTGCCGGGGAGCGCCCGGACCAGGACACCGTGCTCGAATACCTCCAGCGCTACTACCTGCACACGGCGCCGGAGGACCTCGGCGACCGGGACCCGGTCGACGTGTTCGGTGCCGCGCTCTCCCACTACCGGCTCGCGGAGAACCGCCCGCAGGGCACCGCGAACGTGCGTGTCCACACCCCGACGGTGGAGGAGAACGGCTGGACCAGCAGCCATTCCGTCGTCGAGGTCGTCACGGACGACATGCCGTTCCTCGTCGACTCCGTCACCAACGAGCTGTCCCGCCAGGGCCGCGGCATCCATGTAGTGATCCACCCGCAGGTCCTCGTCCGCCGTGACGTGACCGGCAGGCTCATCGAGGTCCTGTCGGCGCAGATCCACGGCGAGCTGCCGCACGACGCGCTCACCGAGTCCTGGATCCACGTCGAGATCGACCGCGAGACCGACCGCGCCGACCTCAAGCAGATCACCGCCGACCTGCTGCGCGTCCTGTCCGACGTCCGCGAGACGGTCGAGGACTGGGACAAGATGCGCGAGGCGGCCCTGCGGATCGCCGAGGGCCTCCCGGACGAGCCCACCGCCTCCGACCTGCGCCCCACCGAGGTGGAGGAGGCCCGCGAGCTGCTGCGCTGGCTGGCCGACGACCACTTCACCTTCCTCGGCTACCGCGAGTACCAGCTGGTCAACGGCGACGCCCTGTCGGCCGTCCCCGGCACCGGCCTCGGCATCCTGCGCTCCGACCCGCTGCACTCCGGTGACGACAAGGGCCACCACGCCCACCCCGTCTCGCCGTCGTTCAGCCGTCTGCCCGAGGACGTCCGCGCCAAGGCGCGTGAGCACAAGCTGCTGATCCTGACGAAGGCCAACAGCCGCTCGACCGTGCACCGCCCCTCGTACCTCGACTACGTCGGCGTGAAGAAGTTCGACGCCGACGGCAACGTCATCGGCGAGCGCCGCTTCCTCGGACTGTTCTCCTCGGCGGCCTACACCGAGTCCGTCCGCCGGGTCCCGGTCGTCAAGCGCAAGGTCCAGGAGGTCCTGGAGGGCGCCGGCTTCTCGCCGAACAGCCACGACGGCCGCGACCTGCTCCAGATCCTGGAGACCTACCCGCGCGACGAGCTGTTCCAGACCCCGGCCGACCAGCTCCGGTCCGTCGTCACCAGCGTCCTGTACCTGCAGGAGCGGCGCCGGCTGCGCCTCTACCTGCGCCAGGACGAGTACGGCCGCTACTACTCGGCCCTCGTCTACCTGCCGCGCGACCGCTACACGACCCGCGTCCGGCTGCGGATCATCGACATCCTGAAGGAGGAGCTCGGCGGCACCAGTGTCGACTTCACCGCCTGGAACACCGAGTCGATCCTGTCCCGGCTGCACTTCGTCGTCCGTGTCGAGCCCGGCACCGACCTGGCGAAGCTCACCGACGCCGACGTCGACCGCATCGAGGCCCGGCTCGTCGAGGCCGCCCGCTCCTGGGCCGACGGCTTCGGCGAGGCGCTGAACGCCGAGTGCGGCGAGGAGCGCGCCGCCGAACTGGTCCGCCAGTACGGCAACGCCTTCCCCGAGGGCTACAAGGCCGACCACTCGCCGCGCGCGGCCGTCGCCGACCTGGTCCACCTGGAGGCCCTGGCCCGCACCGAGGGCAAGGACTTCGCCCTCTCGCTGTACGAGCCGGTCGTCGCGGGCCCCGGCGAGCGCCGCTTCAAGATCTACAAGACGGGCGACCCGATCTCCCTGTCCGCCGTGCTCCCGGTGCTCAACCGGCTCGGCGTCGAGGTCACCGACGAGCGCCCGTACGAGCTGCGCTGCGCCGACCGCACCCACGCCTGGGTCTACGACTTCGGTCTGCGGATGCCGGTGCCGACCGGCAACGGCGGCGACTACCTCGGCGACGACGCCCGCGAGCGCTTCCAGGAGGCCTTCGCCGCCACCTGGACCGGCGAGGCCGAGAACGACAACTTCAACTCCCTCGTCCTCTCCGCCGGGCTCAACTGGCGCGAGGCGATGGTGCTGCGCGCGTACGCCAAGTACCTGCGCCAGGCCGGAGCGACGTTCAGCCAGGACTACATGGAGGACACCCTCCGCAACAACGTCCACACCACCCGGCTGCTCGTCAACCTCTTCGAGGCCCGGATGGCGCCGGAGCGCCAGCGCGCCGGCGTCGAGCTGACCGACGCGCTCCTGGAGGAGCTGGACGCCGCCCTCGACCAGGTCGCGAGCCTGGACGAGGACCGCATCCTGCGTTCCTTCCTCACCGTCATCAAGGCGACGCTGCGGACCAACTTCTTCCAGCTGACGCCGGACGGGAAGCCGCACTCCTACGTGTCGATGAAGTTCGACCCGCAGGCCATCCCGGACCTCCCGGCGCCCCGCCCGGCCTTCGAGATCTGGGTGTACTCCCCGCGTGTCGAGGGCGTCCACCTGCGCTTCGGCAAGGTCGCCCGAGGCGGTCTGCGCTGGTCCGACCGCCGGGAGGACTTCCGTACGGAGATCCTCGGCCTGGTCAAGGCGCAGATGGTGAAGAACACCGTCATCGTTCCGGTCGGCGCCAAGGGCGGCTTCGTCGCCAAGCAGCTCCCGGACCCGACCGTCGACCGTGACGCCTGGCTGGCCGAGGGCATCGCCTCGTACAAGACCTTCATCTCGGCGCTGCTCGACATCACCGACAACCTGGTCGCGGGCGAGGTCGTGCCGCCCCTCGACGTGGTCCGCCACGACGAGGACGACACCTACCTGGTGGTCGCCGCCGACAAGGGCACCGCGACCTTCTCCGACATCGCCAACGGGGTCGCGGAGTCGTACGGCTTCTGGCTCGGCGACGCCTTCGCGTCCGGCGGCTCCGCCGGCTACGACCACAAGGGCATGGGCATCACCGCCCGCGGCGCCTGGGAGTCCGTCAAGCGGCACTTCCGCGAGCTGGGCCACGACACCCAGACCGAGGACTTCACGGTCGTCGGCGTCGGTGACATGTCCGGTGACGTCTTCGGCAACGGCATGCTGCTCTCCGAGCACATCAGGCTCGTCGCCGCCTTCGACCACCGGCACATCTTCCTGGACCCGACCCCGGACGCGGCCGTCTCGTACGCCGAGCGCCGCAGGCTCTTCGACCTGCCCCGCTCGTCCTGGGCGGACTACGACCCGTCGCTGCTCTCCGCGGGCGGCGGCATCCACCCCCGCAGCGCCAAGTCGATCCCGGTCAACGCGCAGGTCAGGGCCGCCCTCGGCATCGAGGACGGGGTCACCAAGATGACCCCGGCCGAGCTGATGAAGGCGGTGCTCCACGCGCCCGTCGACCTGCTGTGGAACGGCGGCATCGGCACGTACGTCAAGTCCTCGGCCGAGTCCAACGCCGACGTCGGCGACAAGGCCAACGACGCCATCCGCGTCGACGGCCAGGATGTCCGCGCCCAGGTCGTCGGCGAGGGCGGCAACCTCGGCGCGACCCAGCTGGGCCGTATCGAGTTCGCCCGTACCGGCGGCCCCGAGGGCCAGGGCGGCAAGATCAACACCGACGCCATCGACAACAGCGCCGGCGTCGACACCTCCGACCACGAGGTCAACATCAAGATCCTGCTCAACGGGCTCGTCGCCGAGGGTGACATGACCGTCAAGCAGCGCAACAAGATCCTCGCGGAGATGACCGACGAGGTCGGCACGCTCGTCCTGCGCAACAACTACGCGCAGAACACGGCCCTGGCCAACGCCGTCGCCCAGTCGCCGTCCCTGCTCCACGCCCACCAGCGGTTCATGCGCCGCCTGGGCCGGGACGGGGCCCTCGACCGGTCCCTGGAGTTCCTGCCCAACGACCGGCAGATCCGCGAGCTGCTCAACAACGGCCGCGGCCTGAGCCAGCCCGAGCTGGCGGTCCTCCTCGCGTACACCAAGATCACGGTGGCCGACGAGCTGATCGGCACGGAGCTGCCGGACGACCCGTACCTGCGCGGGCTGCTCCACGCCTACTTCCCGACGCTGCTGCGCGAGAAGTTCGGCGAGGCCGTCGACAACCACGCGCTGCGCCGCGAGATCATCACCACCGTCCTGGTCAACGACACCGTCAACACCGGTGGCTCGACCTTCCTGCACCGCCTCCGCGAGGAGACCGGCGCGTCGATCGAGGAGATCGTCCGGGCGCAGACCGCCGCCCGCATGGTCTTCCGCCTCGGCCAGGTCTGGGACGCCGTCGAGGCCCTCGACAACAAGGTGCCGGCCGACGTCCAGACCCGGATGCGGCTGCACTCGCGCCGGCTCGTCGAGCGCGGCACGCGCTGGATGCTCAACAACCGGCCGCAGCCGCTCCAGCTCACCGAGACCATCGAGTTCTTCTCCGACCGGGTCGAGGAGGTCTGGGCGCAGCTGCCGAGCCTGCTGCGCGGCTCGGACCTGGAGTGGTACCAGTCGATCCTGGACGAGCTGACCGAGGTCGGCGTGCCCGAGGAGCTCGCGCTGCGGGTGGCCGGCTTCTCGTCCGCGTTCCCGATCCTCGACGTCGTCGCGATCGCGGACCGGATGGACAAGGAGCCGCTGGCGGTGGCCGAGGTCTACTACGACCTCGCCGACCGGCTGCGGATCACCGACCTGATGGACCGGATCATCGAGCTGCCCCGCAGCGACCGGTGGCAGTCGATGGCCCGCGCCTCGATCCGCGAGGACCTGTTCGCGGCGCACTCGGCGCTGACCGCGGACGTCCTGACGGTGGGCAACGGCACGACGAGCCCCGAGGAGCGGTTCAAGGCCTGGGAGCAGAAGAACGCGGCCATCCTGGGCCGCGCGCGGACGACCCTGGAGGAGATCCAGGGCTCGGACACCTTCGACCTGGCGAACCTGTCGGTGGCGATGCGGACCATGCGCACGCTGCTTCGTACGCACAGCTAGTCGTGTGAAGAGGAAGGGCCCCGCCGGATTTCCGGCGGGGCCCTTCCCGTTGTTCGCCTACGCGGTCTCCTCCGTGCGGTCGTGCGGTCTACGCCGTCGCTTCCGGGGGGCCCGCGACCGTCGACGTCCACAGGCGGCAGGAGGCGAGCAGGGCCGCCGCGAGCAGCAGTCCGTTGCGGAGCACCATGACGGTCAGGCCGCGGGTGGTGCCGGCGAGGACCTCGTCGTACAGGACGGGGTACGCCAGCGAGCTGAGCGCCGCCGCCGGGAGGATCAGCAGCGCCACCGGGCGCATCACGGTGGCGCGGGAGGTGAGACAGACGGCGGCGAGCCCGAGCAGCCAGATCATGTACTGGGGGCTGATCACCCGGCTGGTCGCGGTGAAGAGCAGGACGGCGGTGAAGGCGGCGTCGAAGGGGGTCGCGGCGGTCCAGCGGTGGGCCCGGACGCGCCACAGGAGCAGCCAGCCGAAGGCGAGCACGGTGAGCAGCAGGGCGAGGTGGCCGAGGCTGGAGACGTACGGGCCGACGTACTCGAAGGCGCCGTAACGGAACTCGACCGTGCCGGGCCAGATGCCGGCGGCGTGGGCGAGCGCGAGGGCCGTGCCGCCGAGCGACTCGATCTGGATGCCCCGGCTGCCCTGCTGACGCAGGAAGCCGAGCGACTCGGAGAAGAACAGCGCGAGGGTGGCGAGGAGCGCCAGGGCGGCCACGACGGCGGCGGTCCAGGCCTCACGGCTGGTACGGCCCCGGGGGGTGCCGATCAGGGTGAGCACCGGCCAGACCTTGACCATCGCGCCGATCCCCGCGAGCGCCCCGCCGAGCTGGTGGGCCGCCGTGGGGCGGGCGCTGAGGGCGAGCAGGGCGAGGACGGCCAGGGCGGTGGTCTGGACGTCGTACCGGGCGAGCGGCAGGTGCAGGAGGAGCGGCAGGCCGCAGACCCAGTACCAGGATCCGTGGGTGAGCCGGGCGCTGTCGGCGCGGGCGAGTGCCAGGGTGACGACCGCGTCGGCGAGGAGGGTGAGGGCGACGAACGCCTGGAAGTAGGTCAGCCAGGGCAGCAGGCCCGGGGACATGATCACCAGCCCGGCGCCCGGCGGGTACTGCCAGGTGACGTCGCCGGGCGGGAAGGTGCCCTGGGCGAACTGCCCGTACCAGTGCTGGTAGAGGGCCACCTCGCGGCCGACCCCGCCGATGCCGAGGTTGTCGCGGAGCAGCAGCAGGACCATGCCGACGCGGGTCAGCAGCCAGACGGCGGCGAGGGCCAGGCGCGGGCCGCTGCCGACCGTGACGAAGGTCGCGGAGGTGAAGGTGTCCGAGTCGAAGGGGGACCCGGTGAGGGAGGGGGGCTCCGTCCCGGTCCGGTGCGGCGACTGAGGGTGATCGTTCGTCATCCCTCCGCACTTTAGCCCGCAATGCCCTATTTGTTCGTTGTCTTCGGGTTCGACCCGGCGCTTGTCCTCGGGCCGGGACCGGCGGTGAACTCCTCGTACGCCGCCACCACCTCCTGCGCCGGGCCGTCCATCCGCAGCGTGCCGGCCTCCAGCCACAGCGCCCGCTCGCAGGTCTCCGTGATCGTCGAGTTCGAGTGGCTGACCAGGAAGACCGTGCCCGCCTCCGCTCGCAGCTCGTCGATCCGCGCCTGGCTGCGGCGGCGGAAACGCGCGTCTCCGGTCGACAGGGCCTCGTCGATGAGCAGCACGTCATGGCTCTTCGCGGCGGCGATCGAGAAGCGCAGCCGGGCGCCCATCCCGGAGGAGTACGTCCGCATCGGGCGGGAGATCGCGTCGTCCTTCTCGTTGATGCCCGAGAAGTCCACGATCCCGTCGTAGCGCTCCCGGACCTCCACGCGGCTCATGCCCATCGCGAGGCCGCCCAGGATCACGTTCCGCTCGCCCGTCAGTTCGTTCATCAGGGCCGCGTTGACGCCGAGCAGCGAGGGCTGCCCCTGGGTGTAGACCCGGCCCCGCTCGACGGGCTGGAGGCCCGCGACGGCCTTCAGAAGGGTGGATTTCCCAGATCCGTTCGAACCGATCAGGCCAATTGCCTCTCCCCGGTACGCGACGAAACTGACCCCCTTCACGGCATGGACCCGGCGCGCGGCCGGAGCCGCGCCGCCGCGCCGCAGGATGCGGCTCAGTGCGGCCGTCGCGGCACCCCGGCCGCCGGAGTGGCCGCTGTGGACGGTGTACGTGATGTGGACGTCGTCGACCACCACGGTCGGTGTTCCTCGGGTGTCAGCCACGGCCGTACGTCTCCTCCGCCTTCCAGAACCAGATGAATCCGCCCGCGAAGGCCAGCAGGGCCCAGCCGGCGGCGAGCGCCCAGACATGCGGCGGGAGCTGCGCCTCCGTGTAGCTCCCGATCAGCGCGAAGCGCATCAGATCGATGTAGACGGCCGCCGGGTTGCACTGGAGGGCCAGTACCACGCCCCCCGGGAAGCGCCCGCCGACCGCCAGGTTCTGGATCGACCACATGGCCCCGGAGGCGTACATCCAGGTGCGGAGCACGAACGGCATCAGCTGCGTGATGTCCGGGGTGCGGGCCGCGAGCCGGGCGAGCACGAGCGCCACGCCGGTGTTGAACAGCGCCTGGCACAGGAGCGCGGGGACGGCGAGCAGCCAGCTCCAGGTGGGGAACTCGCCGAAGCAGAACAGGATCACGACCAGCGCGGACAGTGAGAGCAGCAGCTGCTGGAGCTGCTGGAGCGCGAGCGAGATCGGCAGGCCGGCGCGCGGGAAGTGCAGGGCGCGGACCAGGCCCAGGTTGCCGCTGATCGCGCGGGTGCCGGCCATGACCGTGTCGGAGGTGAACGTCCACACGAAGATGCCGGTGATCAGGAAGGGCACGTAGTCGGGGACGCCGTGCTTGGCGTTCATCAGGACGCCGAAGATCGCGTAGTAGACGGCCGCGTTCAGGAGCGGGGTCATCACCTGCCAGACCTGGCCGAGGCGCGCCTGGCTGTACTGGGCGGTCAGGCGGGCGGTCGCGAAGGCGGTGATGAAGTCGCGGCGGGACCAGAGCTGCCGGACGTAGGCGGGGAGTGAGGGGCGGGCCCCGCTGACCGTGAGGCCGTGGCGCAGGGCGAGTGCGCGCAGGTCCTCGGCGGGGGCCTGGGGTGGGGGTGGGGCGAGGGTGGTGGTCACGGGCGGGCGCTTTCGGCGAGGGGGCGGGGCGCTTCCGGTGAGGCGTGGGGTGTGGGGTGTGGGGTGTGGGGCGTGGGGTGTGGGGTGTGGGGTGTGGGGCGTGGGGCGTGGTGCGTGACGCGTGAGGTGTGGTGCGTGACGTGTGACGCGTGTGCGTTCCTGCTCGGTCGTGACGATGGGACGGGTCCGTATCGTCGCTACGGGGAGAGTAGGGCGGGTCCACGTCGGAACGCAACCGTATCGTCGTAACGGTATCGAGGCGTCGCGGTTGGCTAGGATGCCCTCATGACCGATCCGACCCCCCGCCGCGCCCCCGCCGGAGCCGCAGTACTCCGCGAGGACGTGACCGAGGCCATCCGCGCCGCCGTCTTCGAGGAGCTCGCGGCCGTCGGCTTCGCCCGGATGTCCATCGAGGGCATCGCGCGCCGCGCCGGAGTCGGCAAGACCGCCGTCTACCGGCGCTGGAAGTCCAAGCTCTCCCTCGTCCTCGACCTCGTCGGCGCCTTCGCCGCCCAGGGCCTGCCGGCGCCCGCCACCGGCTCGCTGTACGGGGATGTGCGCGCCCTCCTCGAAGTGGCCATGCACGCCCTGCGCCACCCGGTCGCCTCGCAGGTCATCCCCGACCTGCTCGTCGAGGCCGCCCGGCACCCCGAGATCGCCGAGACCGTGAAGTCCACGCTGCTCGACGGCCAGCAGGGCGTGGTCACCGGCATCGTCCGCGAGGCCGTCGGTCGCGGCGAACTCCCCGAGGGCGCCGACCCCGCCCGCGCCCTCGACCTGATCGTCGGCCCCCTCTACTGGCGGCTCGTCGTCGTCCGTACGCCGCTGCCGCCGGGGTACGCGGACGACCTGGCGCGCTCGGCGGTGGCGGCGCTGCGCGCGTAGGCGCGGTCGTCGGCGCGCCCGTGATCCCGGCGCGGGCGCCGTACCCGTAAGGCCGGCGCCGACCCATGAGGCCGAGGCCGTACGCGTAAGCCCAACCGTTCCGCGTCCTACTTCACCGCGCCCGCCATCACGCCCGTCGTGAACTGGCGCTGGAACGCGAAGAAGACCACCAGCGGCACCACCATCGACACGAACGCCCCCGGCGCCAGCACGTCCACGTTGTTGCCGAACTGCCGTACCTGCTGCTGGAGCGCCACCGTGATCGGCGGCGACTGCGAGTCCGCGAAGATCAGCGCGATCAGCATGTCGTTCCACACCCACAGGAACTGGAAGATCCCCAGCGAGGCGATGGCCGGACCGCCCAGCGGCAGCACCACCCGGGTGAAGAGCCGCACCTCGCCCGCCCCGTCGAGCCGCGCCGCCTCAAGCAGCTCGCGGGGGATCTCCGCGAAGAAGTTCCGCAGCAGGAAGATCGCGAACGGCAGCCCGAAGGCCGTGTGGAACAGCACCACCCCGAGCGTCGTCTCGAACAGCCCGACCGCGCCGAAGAGCTTCGACACCGGGACCAGCGCCACCTGCACCGGGACCACCAGCAGGGCCACCACACCCAGGAACCACCAGTCCCGCCCCGGGAACTCCAGCCACGCGAACGCGTACCCCGCGAACGAGCCGAGGGCGAGCACCAGCAGCGTCGCCGGGACCGTGATCAGCACGGTCGACAGGAGGGACCCGGTGATCGTCTCGTTCGCGAGCAGCCGGCCGTAGTTCTCAGTGGTCAGCTCGGCGGGGGCGGTGAACACCCGCCACCAGCCGCTCGCCGCGATGTCCGAGGGCGAGCGGAGCGAGGAGAGCAGCAGCCCCACCGTCGGCAGCAGCCAGAACAGCCCGGCCAGGAGGAGGAACACCCGGACCGCGCCACCGGCCGTGCGGGCGGCGATCCGGGCGACGAGCGACGGCCTCACCGGCGGTTCTCCCTTCGGATGCGGCGGATGTTGACCGCCATGACCGGCAGGACGAGGAGGAGCAGGACGACGGCGATGGCCGAGCCGACGCCGAGGTCGGCGTCCGTGCCGAAGGACGAGCGGTACAGCTGGAGCGCGAGCACGTTCGCGTCGTCCAGGGCCGAGCCGGGCGCGATGACGAAGACCAGGTCGAAGACCTTGAGGACGTTGATCATCAGCGTGACGAGGACGACCACCAGGACCGGCGCGAGCAGCGGCACGGTGATCCGGCGGAACACCTGCCACTCGTTCGCCCCGTCCACCCGCGCCGCTTCCAGCAGCTCGCGCGGCACGGCGGCCAGCCCGGCGCCGATCAGCACCATCGCGAACCCGGCCCACATCCACACGTACGCCCCGATGACCGCCGGGGTGACAAAGTCGGGACCCAGCCACTCCACCCCGTCGTACTGCTCCCGGAAGTTGCTCGCCGGCAGCCGGAGCACGGCCCCGTCCGCGCGGTCGGCGGGCAGGCTGAACGTGCCGTCGGCCGCCGCCGTGGTCCGGGCGACCACCTCGCCGTCCCGTACGGCCTCGATCCGCAGCCCCGCGAGGCCCAGTTCGGCGGCGTCGACGGTGTTCGGCCGGCCGCCGCCGCCCCGGGTGAAGTCCAGCCAGGCCGTCCCGGAGACGGTGCCCGCGGCGGACGCCCCCTCCCGGGCCGGGCGGGCCTCCTTCGGCATCTGCCCCGGCGCCACCCCGATCAGTGGCAGCCGTACGGGCTCCCCGGCGCGCACCGGCACCTTGGTGACGAAGGCGCCGTCCCCGGTGCCCTTCAACGGATGCACGGGCAAGGGCCGGGCGCGGGGGAAGCCGGACGACTCGGCGAAGGTGTCGTGGACCCCGACCCATACGGCGTTGGCGACCCCGCGGTCCGGGTCCTGCTCGTACACCAGCCGGAAGATGATCCCGGCGGCCAGCATCGAGATCGCCATCGGCATGAAGACGACCAGCTTGAACGCCGTGCCCCAGCGCACCCGCTCGGTGAGCACGGCGAAGATCAGCCCGAGGGCCGTCGCCACCGCCGGGGCGACGACCAGCCAGATCAGGTTGTTGCGGACTGCGGTGCGCAGCGAGTCGTCGGTGACGAGCGAGAGGTAGTTGTCCAGGCCGACGAAGCCGTCACCCGAGCGGTCGAAGAGCGAGCGCTGGACGGAGTACCCGATGGGGTAGACGACCAGCGCGCCGAGCAGGAGCAGGGCGGGGAGCAGGAACCCCACCGCGACCGTCCTGCTCCTGCCGTTGCCACGGACGGTGTTCCTACGGGTCCTGCTCCTGCCGTCGCCACGGATGCGGGCCGTCTTCGGCATGCCGGGACCTCAGCCCTTCGCCGCGGCCCGGTACGCCTTCTCCGCGTCCTGCTCCAGGCGCGCCTGCGTCCCGGCGATGTCCTTCGGGTTCTTGAGGAAGTCCTGGAGCGCCTTCCACTCGCCCTTGCCCGGCGTCCCGCCGAACGACTGCGGCATCTGGTCCGACATGTCGAAGCGGAAACCGTCGCCGGAGTCGATGAGCGCCTTCGCGATCTCGCGCTGCACGTCGTTCGGGTACGCCGCCGGGTCCAGGTTCTTGTTGGGGGAGAGGAACCCGCCCTCGGCCGCCCAGATCTTCGCCGCGTCCGGGGAGGCGAGGAAGGCGAGCAGCGCCTGCGCGCCCTTGGTGTCCTTGAGCGCCACGGCCGCGTCGCCCGCGGTCACGACGGGGGAGGCGCCGCCGTCGCCGACCTTCGGGAAGGGGAAGACCTTCGCGTCCGTACCGATCTTCGCCTTCGTCTGGGCGATGTTGACGGCGGCGAAGTCGCCCTCGAAGACCATCGCCCCCTTGGGCTGGTCGCCGCCCGTGAAGGTCTGGGTGACCGAGACCGGGTACTCGGTCTGCAGGGCGCCGTTCGTACCGCCCGCGATCAGCGCCGGCTTGCCGAAGAGTTCGGCCAGAGTCGTCAGGGCCGCGGTGACGGACGGGTCCGTCCACTTGATGGTGTGCTTCGCGAGCTGGTCGTACTTCGCCGGGCCCGCCTGCGAGAGGTAGACGTTCTCAAACCAGTCGGTGAGGGTCCAGCCGTCGGCGCCGCCCACCGAGACCGGGGTGACGCCGGAGGCGGAGATCGTCTCGGCGGTGGCGAGGAACTCCTTCCAGGTCTTCGGCTCGGTGGCGCCCGCGTTGTCGAAGACGGCGGAGTTGTACCAGACCAGGGACTTGTTGGCGGCCTTGAAGTAGACCCCGTACTGGGTGCCGTCGACCGCGCCGAGCTCCTGCCAGCCGCGCGAGTAGTTCGCGGCCAGGGCCGCCTCGGCCTCCGGGCCGACCGGCTTGAGCCACTTCTGCGCGGCGGCCTGCTGGATCGCGCCCACCTGCGGGAGCATCGCCACGTCCGGCGGTGCGCCGCCCGCGATCTTCGTCCCCAGGAAGTTCACGATCGGGTCCTGGGCGGGCACGAACGTGACCGTCGCGCCCGAGCGCTTCTCGAACTCCTTGAGGACCTTGGTGAAGTTCTCCTGCTCGGGGCCCGTCCAGACGGCGGCGACCTCGATCTTCTCGCCCTTGAGGGGGAGGGTGCGGTCGGGTCCGGATTCGGGGTCCTTGGAAGTGTCGCCGCCGCAGCCCGCCAGGGCGAGTGCGGCCAGCGCGGTGAACGCAGTGAGAGTCACTGCGGCCCTGCGTGGACGAAGAGTTGTACGCATCGCTGCCCCGTCTCTGCCGTGCGCGTCGCTGTCCCGTGCCGACAGGTCTACGCCGGGGTGGCGGGCCCCGCAATACCGCCTTCCGTGTCAAGTGGGTGATCGTGATGCCCTCGTGACGTTGTGTCAGGCGGGGGTGATGGGGATCGTGGGGCTGAAACGGCCCGTGTGGGTGCCGTTCCGTCAGGCGTGGGTGGCGGGGGTGAGGGGCGGCACGGGCGTCGCCTCCACCGAGCGGGCGGCCCGGTCGAGCGCGCTCGCCAGGAGAGCCAGGTCCGTCGGCCCGTTGCCCAGCTCACGGACCGGGCGGCGGGTCGGCGGGTCGCCCATCCGCTCCCACTCCAGCGGGACGACCGTCGGCCGGAGCGTCGCCGTCCGGGGGATCCGGCCGGTGACGCGACCGCCCTGGAAGGGGGTCAGCCGGCCGTCCGGATGCCCGAGGCGCCCGCGGCCGGGCGCGGGGACGTCCGGACCCGCGGTCGCCGGGGGCGCGTCGAGCACGATGCGCAGCCGGGCCCCGTGGGCCAGTTCGGTGTCGGAGGTGCGGTCCGGGCGGGCCGAGGTCGCGACGAGGTGCACCCCGAGCCGCTCGCCGTTCCGCGCGACGGCTTCCAGCGCCCGTACGACCGAACCGGCGGCGGGCCGGCCGGGGGCGCCGAGCGCGGGCGCGACGAGTGCGTCGAAGTCGTCGACGAGCACGATGAGACGGGGGAGGTGGCCGGGTGCGGCGGCGGCCCTGGCGGGAGCCGCATCGCCGTGGGCGGGCGCGGGAATCCGCGCGCCGGACTCGTCACCCGTGGACCGGGCGCCGCGACCGCCGTCGCCGAACCGGAGGGTGCGGCTGCTGGGCCCGTCCCCGAGGTCGCCGTCGCCGGTCCGGGGGACACGACCGCTCGGGCGGTCGCCGAGGTCGCCGTCGCCGGTTCGGTAGGTGCGGCTGCTCGGGCGGTCGTCCAGGCCGCTGTACCCGCGCGGCAGCCGTCCGCTGGGCGTGTCCGCGAGGTGGGCGTCACCGCCGCCCGAACGGGTCCGGGCACCAGACCGCTCGTCGGCCGCACCGTCCACCGCCCGGGGCACGCGGCCACTGGGGTGGTCGGTGAGGTCGCCCGCGCCCGGGTAGGCGCTGCGGGCGCTGGGCGGGCCCGTGAGATCGTCCGCGCCGGTCCGGGAGACCCGGCCGCTCGGCCGGCCGCCTATGTCGCCCGCGCCCGGGTAGGCGCTGCGGGCGCTGGGCGGGCCCGTGAGGTCGTCCGCGCCGGTCCGGGGCACGCGCCCGCTCGGGTGGCTGCCGAGGTCGTCGTCGTTCGTGCGGAGGGTGCGGCCACTGGTGCGGCCCCGGACGTCGTCGGAGGACGAGTACGTGATCCGGCCGCTCGGACGTCCGCCCGGATCGTCCGCACCGGGGTACGGGGTCCGGCCGCTCCTCGTACTGGGCAGCGCGCCGATCGTGCCGTCGCCGGTCCGGAGCGTACGGCTGCTCGGGCGGTCGGTCAGATCACCCGGGTACGGGGTCCGGCTGCTGCCCCTGCCGTCTATGTCGGTGGGGTACGGCGTCCGGCCGCTCGGGTCCTCCGGCTCCGGGACGCGGGCCGTCGCGCGCGCGCCCCTCGGGACCGACTCCGCCGCGCTCGCGGTCCGCTGGCCGATCAGCCGGTCCGTGGCGGCCTGCGCCGCGCGCGCACCCCTGCGGTCGGCGAAGTGACCGTCACCCAGCAGCTCCGCCCGGCGCTTCAGCTCCGCGCCGAGCGCCTGCGCGAACTCCCGCATCCGCACCGGGTCCGAGGCGATCAGATGCTCGGTGACGTGCGGCAGCTCCGTACAGGCCGCGAGTCCCTCGCCGCGCTCGCCGCCCGCCCCGTCCACCAGGAGCAGACCGAGCCGGTCGGGCCGGCCGCCGGCCGCGAGGGACGCGGCGATCGACCGGAGCAGTTCCGTGCGTCCGCTGCCCGCGGGGCCCTCGATCAGCAGGTGCGGGCCCTCCTGGGTGAGGTCCACGGCGAGCGGCCCCCGGGGGCCCGCGCCCAGGACGACCGTGCCGTCACCGGCGGAGGCCCAGCGGGCCATCAGGGAGGCGGGGGTGGCGCGGGCGAGCCCGAGTTCGTCGAGGAGCCGGGCCTTGGGCGGCAGCGCGGAGGCGCGGGCGCCGGGCGCCGCCGCCGCGTCCGTGCGCAGCGGGGCCAGCGCGCGGCCGAACCGGTCGGCCCAGGCGACGGACACCGCGTCGACCACACCGACGGTGCCGTGCCCCGCGACCCGCCCGCCGGAGGTCCTGAGCAGGCGCAGCGCCGTCGCCACGTCACCGCTGAGCAGCGCGGCGGCCCCGCACTCGCGGAAGGCGAGGGAGGAGGCGCAGGCCGTCTCGTAGGTGGCCGCCACCGGGGACACCGGGGAGGCCGAGGGCGCCTCGGCGAGGCACAGGAGGTGGATTCCGGCGGCGGCGCCCGCCACGGCCAGTCGCGCCACCGTCTCGCGGAGCGCCGCCGAACCGGGGTCGCCGTCCACGACCACGACCGTGACCGGGCCCTCGTGGCGGGCGGCGGCCTCGGCGACGGACGCGCGGTCGGCGCTGGGCCAGCCGGGGCCGAGGGGGCCGTCGTCGAGCCGCCGGGTCAGCTCCGCCGTACGGGCCTGGGCCTGCTCGCGGTCGTACGCCAGGAGCAGCCGGGCGTCCTGGCCGTGCGCGGGCCGGACGTGCGGGAGCCAGCCGAGCCAGCCCCAGGCCCGGCGCCGCTCGTCCAGCGAGCGGTTCCGGTCGGCGCTGATCAGCACGATCTCCAGATCGGCGGGGGAGTGCAGGGCGGCGAGCTGGGCGACGACGGACCGGGCGAGCCCGGCGAGCCGGTCGGCGGGGCCGGCGAGGCCGAGCGAACCGGCCTCGCGCAGTCCCACGGTGACCGGTACGCCCGACAGGTCGGCGCGGTCCGTGGTGCCGAGCCGGACCACCAGGGCCTCGGGGTGGTGCCGGCCGCGCTCCCAGAGCCGGGGGCCGGGACCGAGGGCGGTGAGCAGGACGGTGGCCGGGTCGGGCCAGGTGTCGGCCGCCGGTACGGGTGCGGGGGCGTCGGCACGCGCGCCCGCGCCCGTACGCGTGCCCGCGCCGTGCCGGGTTCCGGCGTGGGTGTCGGGGGCGGACCGGTCGTCGGCGGTGGGGGCCGGGAACTCCTCGCGCCCGCCCGCAAGACGCCGGGCCCACGCGCCGAGTCCGCGCTTGCCGTTCCCCCTGGAGGACGAGGGGGCGGAGGTCTCCGATGGGGCCTGGTTCCGGGCCCCGTCGCTCCCGGGCTGTCCGGTCCTGCCGTGGGGCGTGCCGTCGTCGTGTCCGGCGCCGCCGTCATAGGGGTCTCCCGCGCGCGCGTGGCCGGGGGAGCCGTCGCCGTAGGGAGGGTCGTAGGGGGGCGCGTATGGGTCCTCGTAACCCCCCCGTTCGTACGGGTCGTCGGCCGGGCCGCCGTGCAGGGCGCCGCGCGCACCGCCGTGCGTGCTGTCGTCCGCCGGTCCGCCGCGAGCCCGGCCGGACGCGCCCGCGCGGCCGGGCCGCTCCGGTCCGTCCGCGCCGAGCGCGATCCGCAGGTGGCCCTCGCCGTCCGGGGCCGTCGCCCTCGCGTCCGTACCGTCGGGGCCGTCACCGGGGCCGGTCAGCCGGAGGGCGGATTCGCCGAGCCGGAGCAGCGCGCCGGGGCGGAAGCGCACCGGGCGCTCGCCGACGGGCACGCCGTCGAGGGTGGTGCCGTTGGTCGAGCCCCGGTCGGCGACGGTGACCCGGCCGTCCTCGCCGACGGTCACCGTGCAGTGCGCGCGGGAGACGTCGGGGTCGTCGAGCGGTACGTCGGCGTCGACGGAACGGCCGATTCTGATCGGTCCGCCGTGCAGCAGATGCACCCCGCCCGCGTCCGGACCCGCCACCACGTGCAGCCGGGCGGAGGCCGTCTCACGGACGCGCTCGTCGGGGCCGGGGACCTGGAGGGAGAGGACCGCGCCGTCGACGAGCGGGGGCTCGCCGAGCACACAGCGCCGGTTGTCGAGCCGCTCCGCGCCCGCGTAGAGCACGGTCGTGCCCGAGGCCGAGGTGTCGGGGCCCGTGACGGCGGCGGCCAGATTCGAGGCCACGGCGGAGAGCGCCGTCCCGGCGGGGGCCGTGACGAGCACGTCGCAGGCGCGCCCGGCGCCGTGGCCGGCGTACGGCGCGAGGACGGTCAGCCGGATCTGCATCGCCGTCAGCGGTCCCTTCTGCGCGAGATGCCGGCAGGGGAACCGCCCTGTGACTCCCCCCACCCGGCACGGACGCGTCGTCCGGTACAGGTCTGCACGGCGCGGGGCTCCCGACCCCATCGATGCGACGTGCTGTAGGCATCCTCGCACCTGCCACCGACAACCCGCCCCCGGGTCGGCCGGAAGTGATCTTGAATGGTCGGCTGTGGACGCAAAAGTGCCTGCTTGAGCATGCCTTCGGAACATGCCCGGCAACCATCGCCGCCCGGGAAGCGTCTTCTTCCGGACAGAACACCGGACGGAACCCGGACAGAACGCCCACTGGGGCAACCGGCGGAACGACCACCGGAACAACCGGCGGAACGTCCGCCGCGAAGCCCGGCCGATCCCCGACGGAACCCTTACGCGCTCCGGGGACACTCCCGGCACGGCCTTCGGGAAGCGGCCTGTGGACGACCGGCCGGTACCCCGTTCGGCGGCACTAAAGTGGGTCGGACACCCGGACGGGTCACAACAGAGGACAGGGACCCAGGGAACACCTCCGGTACACCCCAGGACGACGATCAGCAGGGAGCTCGTGACGTGCGGCCTATCGGCAGCAAGTACCTGCTCGAGGAGCCGCTCGGCCGCGGCGCCACGGGCACCGTCTGGCGAGCCCGCCAGCGGGAGACGGCGGGCGCCGAGGCGGCCGTGCCCGGCCAGCCCGGCGAGACAGTCGCGATCAAGGTCCTCAAGGAGGAGCTGGCCAACGACGCGGACATCGTGATGCGCTTCCTGCGCGAGCGGTCCGTGCTGCTCCGGCTGACCCACCCGAACATCGTGCGCACCCGCGACCTGGTCGTCGAGGGCGATGTCCTCGCCCTCGTCATGGACCTCGTCGAGGGCCCCGACCTGCACCGGTACATCCGGGAGAGCGGACCGCTCACGCCGGTCGCCGCTTCCCTCCTGACCGCGCAGATCGCCGACGCGCTCGCCGCGAGCCACGCCGACGGCGTCGTCCACCGCGACCTGAAGCCGGCCAACGTGCTGCTGGCCGAGCAGGGCGGCCAGATGCACCCGATGCTGACGGACTTCGGCATCGCGCGCCTCGCGGACTCCCCGGGCCTGACCCGCACCCACGAGTTCGTCGGCACGCCCGCGTACGTGGCGCCGGAGTCCGCCGAGGGCCGCCCGCAGACCTCCGCCGTCGACATCTACGGCGCGGGCATCCTGCTCTACGAACTGGTCACCGGCCGTCCCCCGTTCGCCGGCGGCACCGCCCTCGAAGTGCTGCACCGGCACCTCAGCGAGGAGCCCCGCCGCCCCTCGACCGTGCCCGGACCCCTGTGGACGGTCATAGAGCGCTGCCTCAGCAAGGACCCCGACCGGCGGCCGAGCGCGGAGAACCTCGCGCGCGGTCTGCGCGCGGTCGCCGCGGGCATCGGCGTGCACGCGACGCCCGCGCAGATCGAGGCCGCCGAGGGCGTCGGTGCGCTGCTCGCCCCCGACCCGGCGCCCGCGCCGGTCCCCAGGACCCCGGAGCCGGGGACCCCGGGCGCGGCCGACCCCACCCAGGTGCTGCCCACCGGCGCCGCCGGTGCCGGGATGCCGCCGCGGTACGACCCCGCCGGCGCGACCAGCGTCCTGCCGGCCGGCGGCCCCCTGGGCGGCGCCGACCCGACGGCCGTCATGCCCCCCGTACCGCAGGGGCCCCCGCAGGGCGCGCAGTCCGAGGAGCCGCACCCCTGGCAGAGCCAGCTGCGCGCGGCCCGTGACCGCAACGAGCAGACGCAGGTCCAGTACCTGGACCCGAGCGAGGACCCGCTGCGCCGGCGCCCGCAGCGCCAGCCGCAGCAGCCGCCGCAGGACCGCCCGCAGCACGGCGGGTACGGGCAGCAGCCCGGTCAGCAGCAGTACGGGCAGCAGCCGCCGCAGCCGTACCAGCAGCAGCGTCCGGCCCAGCAGCGCCCCGCGCCCCAGCCGTACCCGCCGCAGCACCAGCCGCAGCAGTACGCGCCGCCGCCCGCGCCCCAGCAGTACGCGGCGCCCCAACAGCAGTACACCCCGCCGCAGCCGCCGCCCCAGGCCCCGGCGCCCCGCGAGCCGCGCCCGCCGCGACAGCGCAGCGCCAACCCCGTGAGGATCCCCGGTCTCGGCTGCCTCAAGGGCTGCCTGATCATGATCGTCCTGTTCGTGGTCGCGGGCTGGCTCATCTGGGAACTGACCCCGCTCCAGGACTGGGTGGCCGAGGGCAAGGGCTACTGGGAGGCCATCGGCGACGGCATCAAGACCGTCACCGACTGGTTCTCCTCGTTCGGCGAGGCCACCGGTTCCGGGGGTACTACCGGCGGTACGGGGCAGTAATACTGCCGATTTATCGACTTCCGAGGGGTGAATTCCCCTCGGAAGTGACGACCGGCGGCCGTGGACGCGTAACTTTGCACCGAACCGCAGCCGCTGAGGGAGCAGTCTTGGCACGGAACATCGGCAGCCGCTACACCACCCACCAGATCCTCGGGCGGGGCAGCGCCGGAACGGTGTGGCTCGGCGAGGGGCCCGAGGGGCCCGTCGCCGTCAAACTGCTGCGCGAGGACCTGGCCTCCGACCAGGAACTCGTCGGCCGCTTCGTCCAGGAACGGACAGCGCTGCTCGGCCTCGACCACCCCAGGGTGGTCAAGGTCCGCGACCTCGTCGTCGACGGCAACGACCTTGCCCTCGTCATGGACCTGGTCCGCGGCACGGACCTGCGCACCCGGCTCGACCGGGAGCGGCGCCTCGCCCCCGAGGCGGCCGTCGCGATCGTCGCGGACATCGCCGACGCCCTCGCCGCGGCGCACGCCGCCGGGGTCGTCCACCGGGACGTCAAGCCGGAGAACATCCTGCTCGACATGGAGGGCCCGCTCGGGCCCGGCGGCTCCCACCCCGCCCTCCTCACCGACTTCGGCGTCGCCAAGCTGATCGACACCCCCGGCCGCACCAAGGCCACCCGGATCATCGGCACCCCCGACTACCTCGCCCCCGAGATCGTCGAGGGCCTACCGCCGCGCGCCGCCGTCGACATCTACGCCCTCGCGACCGTCCTGTACGAACTGCTGGCCGGCTTCACCCCGTTCGGCGGCGGCCACCCCGGCGCCGTCCTGCGCCGCCATGTCACCGAGACCGTCGTCCCGCTGCCCGGCATCCCCGAGGAGCTGTGGCAGCTGATCGTGCAGTGCCTCGCGAAGGCCCCGGCCTCCCGGCTGCGCGCCTCCGAGCTGGCCGCCCGGCTCAAGGACGTACTGCCGCTGCTCAAGGGCATCCCGCCGCTCGACGTGGACGAGCCGGACGCGGAGCCGGCGCCGGAGCCGTACGACGAGGACACGTACCCCACCGGTACGGCGAGCGGTGAACCCGGCCCGCGCCGGGCCGCCGTCCCGCTGGTCCCCGGCGCCTCCGCCGACTCCAACCGCGACACCCACACCTCGATGCGGGTGCCCGCGCCCGACGAGCTGTCCGGCGGGCCCCTGGGCACCGCCCGCGCGCCGCGCCCCGCGGGGGCCCGGCGTCCCGGCTCTGCCCGCCACAAGGCGGGCGCGGTCCGCAAGAGACGGATCACCCTCGGCGTCGCCGCGGTCGTCGTGGCCGGCGCGCTCGGGGTGGGCGGCTACCTCGCGGTCTCCGGGGACGGGGAAGCGCCGCCGCAGGACTCGAAGCAGTCCTCCCAGCCGTAGCGCCCGTCAGGGCCCCCTCACGGGCCCCTCATGGCCAAAGGTTCGGCTCCAGGCCCGGAGCCGTTACGCTGGACGCGTGGCAGTCGTCGATGTATCCGAAGAGCTGAAGTCCCTCTCCTCGACCATGGGGTCGATCGAGGCCGTCCTGGACCTCGAGAAGCTGAGGGCCGACATCGCCGTGCTCGAAGAGCAGGCCGCGGCCCCGTCCCTGTGGGACGACCCGGAGGCGGCGCAGAAGATCACGAGCAAGCTTTCGCACCTCCAGGCCGAGGTCCGCAAGGCCGAGACCCTGCGCGGGCGCATCGACGACCTCGCGGTGCTCTTCGAGCTCGCGGAGGAGATGGACGACCAGGACACCCTCGCCGAGGCCGAGACGGAGCTGACCTCCGTCCGCAAGGCCCTCGACGAGATGGAGGTCCGCACCCTCCTCTCCGGCGAGTACGACGAGCGCGAGGCCCTGGTCAACATCCGGGCCGAGGCCGGCGGCGTCGACGCCTCCGACTTCGCCGAGCGGCTCCAGCGCATGTACCTGCGCTGGGCGGAGCGCCACGGCTACTCGACCGAGGTCTACGAGACCTCGTACGCGGAGGAGGCCGGCATCAAGTCGACCACCTTCGTGGTGAAGGCTCCCTACGCCTACGGCACGCTCTCCGTCGAGCAGGGCACCCACCGCCTGGTCCGCATCTCGCCCTTCGACAACCAGGGGCGTCGTCAGACCTCCTTCGCCGGCGTCGAGATCCTGCCGGTCGTGGAGTCCTCGGACCACGTCGAGATCGACGAGTCCGAGCTGCGCGTCGACGTCTACCGCGCGTCGGGCCCCGGCGGCCAGGGTGTCAACACCACCGACTCGGCCGTGCGCATCACGCACCTCCCGACCGGCATCGTCGTCTCCTGCCAGAACGAGCGCTCGCAGATCCAGAACAAGGCGAGCGCCATGAACGTCCTCCAGGCCAAGCTCCTTGAGCGCCAGCGCCAGGAGGAGCGGGCCCGGATGGACGCCCTCAAGGACAGCGGCAGCTCCTGGGGCAACCAGATGCGCTCGTACGTCCTCCACCCGTACCAGATGGTCAAGGACCTCCGTACGGAGTTCGAGGTCGGCAACCCGCAGGCCGTCCTGGACGGCGAGATCGACGGCTTCCTCGAAGCCGGCATCCGCTGGCGCAAGCAGCAGGACAAGTAGTCCCACGGCATTCCGGTCCGGGCCCCGCACCTTTCGGTGCGGGGCCCGGCGCCGTTCCGACCGGCCGCCCGGATTCGCTGACGCAAGCGAAAGATGGGTGGTCGGGGCGCTTTGTCGACAAGGGAACTGCTGTGGTGGGGACCGGAGTTCTGGGTTTACGTCACAGTTGCATCGCCGCATGTGGGGTACTCCGTGATCTTTCGGGCATCGCACGCGCAACGACCTTGACGCTGCATCGGAAACTCGGAAGGGTGACGTACTGGCATGCGCATTTCTGGGGCGCGTGCGAACGGGGGCCGGCCCAGTACCGCGGGTGCCGCCCCTGTCGCGTGCCCCGAGCGCTGCCCCATGACGAGATGAGCTACTGGGGGTAGCAGCCAGATGACCAAGCAGATGCGAGTCCGTATCGCGCGCATTGCCGCCGGTGCGGTGATCGCCGCCGGTGCGTCGCTCACCGCGGCGGGTGCGGCGCAGGCCGTGGGCGCCTTCGGCGACGAGCTTCCCAGCCCGAGTGACACCTGCATGCCCGGTGGCACCGGCTGCGAGACGACGGAGCCCACCACCGAGCCGCCCACCACGGAGCCCACGACGGAGCCGCCCACCACGGAGCCGACGACGGAGCCCCCGACCACGGAGCCCACCACCGAGCCTCCGACCACGGAGCCCACGACGGAGCCGCCCACCACGGAGCCGACGACGGAGCCCCCGACCACGGAGCCCACCACCGAGCCGACCACGGAGCCGACGAAGGAGCCCACCAAGGGCCCCAAGCCGACCGCGACGACCGGCCCCGGCCAGACGGGCTCGCCCGTCACCCCGGTCGAGGAGGGCGGCGGCACCGACGCCGGTGACCCCGGCACCTGCACCGTCGACCTCGACGGCGCCGAGTGCGTCGACGCCGGCAACAGCAACACCGACACCGACAACGCCGGCTCCCAGCCGGTGCAGCAGGGCACGGCGAAGGAGGAGCTCGCCGAGACCGGCGCGGCCGAGACCTCGTTCCTGCTCATCGGTGCCGCGACCATGATCGCCGGTGGCATCGGCTTCCGCATGCTCCCGCGCCTGGTCGCCGGTGGCCGTACCGCCGCCTGATCGAACCGCGTGAGCGCCTGACGTACGGCACCTGCCGTACAGGCGCACGAAGAAGGGCCGGGGAACTCCTCCCCGGCCCTTCTTCACGCTCTCCGGCTCGTGTGTCGGGCCGCGTGGATCAGGGCGCCTGTGAGCCCGGCCCGATCCGAAAGACGGGACCTAGATCGTGCGGAGGGCCGCGAGCAGGGCGATCGCGGCCAGCAGGGCGATCGCCAGCGTCAGCAGCATCGCGGGCGACGGACCCTGCGGGGTCAGACGCTCCCGGTTCGCGCGGCAGACGGGGCAGCGGCCCTCGGCGACCGGGGCCGCGCAGTTGGCGCACACCAGTCGGTCGTAGGTCATGCGCTCTCCTCCTCCCGCACTGGACTACACACCAGGACAACGCCCGGAGAGGTCCGGACGTTCCCCCTACCACTCTGCCAGCTCCGCGGCGTTTCGGCGCGCCCCGCCGGTACACCCCGGTTCCGCCTCCGAGGGCGAAAAGGATAAACGTCGCAAGCCCGGACCGCGACTGCGCGGGCCTTCTCCGTTCGCGTAAGGTCACGCACACCTACTCCCGGCCGACCGTGGTGCATCCGTGATCCGATTCGACAACGTCTCCAAGTCCTATCCGAAGCAGAGCCGCCCCGCGCTCCGGGATGTCTCCCTGGAGATCGAGAAGGGGGAGTTCGTCTTCCTCGTCGGTTCCTCCGGCTCCGGAAAGTCGACTTTCCTGCGACTGCTCCTGCGTGAGGAGCGCGCCAGTCAGGGCCAGGTCCACGTCCTCGGCAAGGACCTGGCCCGGCTCACCAACTGGAAGGTGCCGCAGATGCGGCGTCAGCTGGGCACCGTCTTCCAGGACTTCCGCCTGCTGCCCAACAAGACCGTCGCGGAGAACGTGGCCTTCGCCCAGGAGGTCATCGGCAAGCCGCGCGGCGAGATCCGCAAGGCCGTGCCGCAGGTGCTCGACCTGGTCGGCCTCGGCGGCAAGGAGGACCGGATGCCCGGCGAGCTGTCCGGCGGTGAGCAGCAGCGCGTGGCCATCGCCCGCGCGTTCGTCAACCGCCCGATGCTGCTGATCGCCGACGAGCCCACCGGCAACCTCGACCCGCAGACCTCCGTCGGCATCATGAAGCTGCTCGACCGCATCAACAGGACAGGGACCACCGTCGTCATGGCGACCCACGACCAGAACATCGTCGACCAGATGCGCAAGCGCGTCATCGAGCTGGAGAAGGGCCGCCTCGTCCGAGACCAGGCGCGCGGCGTCTACGGATACCAGCACTGAGCAGCTAGGGGACAGAACACACCATGCGCGCTCAGTTCGTGCTCTCCGAGATCGGTGTCGGTCTCCGGCGCAATCTCACGATGACCTTCGCCGTCATCGTCTCCGTGGCCCTTTCGCTCGCCCTCTTCGGCGGCGCGCTGCTCATGCGCGAGCAGGTCAGCACGATGAAGGACTACTGGTACGACAAGGTCAACGTCTCCATCTTCCTCTGCAACAAGACCGACGCCGCCACCGCGCCCAAGTGCGCCAAGGGCGCGGTCACGGCGCAGCAGAAGGAGCAGATCGAGGCCGACCTCAAGAAGATGGACATCGTGGAGAACGTCCACCACGAGTCCGCCGACGAGGCCTTCAAGCACTACAAGGAGCAGTACAGCGACACCGCCATCGCCTCCGTCATCACGCCGGACCAGATGCAGGAGTCGTTCCGGGTCAAGCTCACGGACCCGGAGAAGTACAAGGTGGTCGCCACGGCCTTCGCGGGCCGCGACGGCGTCGAATCGGTCCAGGACCAGCGGAACATCCTGCAGAACCTCTTCGACCTGATGAACGGCATGAACATCGCCGCCCTCTGTGTCATGGGCCTGATGCTGGTCATCGCGCTGATGCTGATCGTCAACACCGTCCGCGTCTCGGCGTTCAGCCGCCGCCGCGAGACCGGAATCATGCGGCTCGTCGGCGCCTCCAGCTTCTACATCCAGATGCCGTTCATCATGGAGGCCGCCTTCGCCGGACTCCTCGGCGGCGGCGTCGCCTGTGTGATGCTGCTCGTCGGCCGGTACTTCCTGATCGATCACGGCATCGCCCTCGCGGAGAAGATGCAGCTGGTCAACTTCATCGGCTGGGACGCCGTCCTCGCCAAGCTGCCGCTGGTGATCGCCATCGGGCTGCTGATGCCTGCTGTGGCCGCTTTCATCGCGCTGCGCAAGTACCTGAAGGTGTGAGAAGACACCTGTGACGGCGGATGGCGTCGTACGGCCAAAGCCCGTGCGGCGCCATTGCCTTGTCCTAGAGTGGGCGCCATGCCGACCGGCACCGACCTTCTCTGTCCCCGGCCCCGCGGAGTGTTCCGTGGGGCCGTTCTGACGTTGCTCTTCACCGGGGTCCTCGCCACCGCCGCCGCCACCGGGTCACTGCCCCGGCAGGAGGTCGCGGCGCGGCAGGGCGGGGCGTCCGGGGACGCCGCGGACCGCTCGACCGTCGACGGCGCCGCGCTCAGCCGGGCCGCCGCCGCGGCCATGGCCGACGGGAAGTCGGGCAAGAAGGCCG
Organism: Streptomyces sp. NPDC001728; assembly: GCF_040297565.1. NCBI lineage: Bacteria > Bacillati > Actinomycetota > Actinomycetes > Kitasatosporales > Streptomycetaceae > Streptomyces > Streptomyces sp. NPDC001728. The sequence continues at coordinate 242,341 of NZ_JBEOZK010000008.1, read as the reverse complement.
CAGAGGAGTTCGTCAGCCGCAGCGGCGACCGCTGGGGCGCGGTGTACGACAAGAAGGAGTACGCCGAGTTCGAGCAGGCCCTCGACGGCGCCTACACGGGCGTGGGGCTCTCCGCCGGCCGGTCCGAGACGGGCCGGGTCCGGGTGACCCGGGTACGGGCCGGTGGCCCCGCCGAGCGCGCCGGGCTCAGGACCGGCGACCGGCTCGTCTCCGTCGACGGGCGCCCGGTCGACGGGCTCTCGGTCTCCGAGGTCGTCTCCCTGCTCCGCGGCGAGGGCGTGGAGGGCTCGGCCGTCGCCCTCCGGGTGGAGCGCGGCCGGGCCGCCTGGTCGCAGACGCTGCACCGGGCCCGGGTCGCGACGGAACCGGTCACCGTGAGCCGGCTCGACGACGGGACCCTGATGATCCGGGTCGCCGCCTTCACCAAGGGCGCGGGCACGCGCGTGCGTGACGCGGTACGGGCCGCCCCGGCCGGCGCCGGGGTCCTCCTGGACCTCCGCGGCAACGCGGGCGGCCTGGTCTCGGAGGCCGCCGTGGCCGCCTCCGCCTTCCTCGACGGCGGCCTGGTGGCCACGTACGACGTGCGGGGCGAGCAGCGGGCGGTGTACGCGGAGGGCGGCGGCGACACCGGAAGGCCCCTGGTGGCGCTGATCGACGGGGGCACGATGAGCGCGGCCGAGCTGCTCACCGGCGCCCTCCAGGACCGGGGCCGGGCGGTCACGGTCGGTTCGCGCACCTTCGGCAAGGGCTCGGTGCAGATGCCGAGCGAGCTGCCGGACGGCTCGGTCGCCGAGCTGACCGTGGGCCACTACCGGACTCCGGCCGGTCATGCCGTGGACGGACGGGGGATCCTGCCGGACCTGGCGGCGGGGGAGCGGGCCGAGGATCGGGCGAGAACAGTATTGAGTGGCCTCGGAGGGGGCTCGTAGTGCGAAAATGAACGCACTATGGCAAAGGGACTCGTGAACGTGCAGGGCAAGCCTGCGAAGAAGAACCAGGACAAGGCGCCCGAGCGCAAGCTGATCGCGCAGAACAAGAAGGCGCGCCACGACTATCACATCGTCGACACCTACGAGTGCGGTCTGGTGCTCATGGGCACCGAGGTGAAGTCGCTGCGGATGGGCCGTGCCTCGCTGGTCGACGGCTTCGTGCAGATCGACCGCCACGAGGCGTGGCTGCACAACATCCATGTGCCCGAGTACATGCAGGGCAGCTGGACCAACCACTCGGCGAAGCGGAAGCGCAAGCTGCTGCTGCACCGCGAGGAGATCGACAAGCTGGAGGCGAAGTCGCAGGAGACGGGTCACACGATCGTGCCCCTCGCCCTGTACTTCCTGAACGGCCGGGTCAAGGTCGAGATCGCGCTCGCCAAGGGCAAGAAGGAGTTCGACAAGCGGCAGACCCTCCGCGAGCAGCAGGACACCCGGGAGACGAACCGGGCCATCGCCGCGGCCAAGCGGAGGCAGCGGGCGGCCAAGGTCGGCTAGCCGGGCGGCCGGGACCGCTCGGCGGCGCGGCAGCGGGTAATACGCTGGCGACAGCGCCCGTCGGTCACGTACGATGGGTCTCGCACCTCACAGCGGGTGCGGCTTTTGAAAACACAACATGGGGATGATCGGTTTCGACAGCGGATACCGATGCAGAGGAAGCGTGTCGAGGAAGCGGCAATGATCTCGTAAACCATATGTCGCAACCAATAATCGCCAACTCCAAGAGCGATAACTCCCGCTTCGCCCTCGCTGCCTAATTTTAGGTAACGACCAGAAGCCTCTGTGAGGAGCGTCAGCCCGGGGGTGGTCCCGACCCGGATCCTGGCGTCATTTAGGGATCTAAACCTCTCACCTCGGTCACGGGGGTGAGGGGGAAATCAAACAGTGACTGAGCCCGTCGGAGACTTGTCCGCGTGATCTCCGGGGCTGAGAAACTCGTAGCGGACTGCACACGGAGAAGCTCTGTTTCCGTACCGTTGGACGCGGGTTCGATTCCCGCCATCTCCACCGAGCGTCCGAGGGGGCCCGCCCTCCCGGACACCTCATCCCATGTGGGCAGAGGCCCGGCAGTCGTCACGACGACCGCCGGGCCTTTGTCATGCCGGGGCCGGGGCCGCCCACCCCGGTCGCCGTGCACAGGGCCAGGGCCAGCACCGCCGCGGCGGCCGGGACCAGGAAGCCGAAGGCGGCGAAGGGCGCGTGGTCGGCGGCCCAGCCGCCGGTGGCCGAGCCGATCGCGATGCCGCCGAGGAGGGCGGTCACGGCCAGCGTCATCCCCTCGTTGAGCTGGGACGGCGGGGTCAGCCGCTGGACCAGGCCCATGCCCGTCACCATCGTCGGCGCGGTCGCCATGCCCGCCACCAGGAGTCCGGCGGCCAGCGCGAGCAGCGAGCCCGTCGAGGCGGCGAGCAGCGGCACGGTCATCAGGGCGGCCATCGCGGCCAGGCACGTACGGAGCCGGGCGGTGCGGCGGGCGCGGCCGTAGAGCAGGCCCGCCGCACCGGAGCCGGCGGCCTGGAGGGCGAGCACCGGGCCGGCGACGGGGCCGTCCACGAACGCCAGGGCCACCACCTCCATGGAACCGAAGATCGCCCCGGTCGCGAGGAAGACCGTCATGAGCGGGACCATGCCGGGGACCCGCAGCGGGGAGCCGGCGGCGGTGCGCGGGGCGATCGGCGGCTCGGTGGAGTGCTGGGCGGCGAAGAGCAGGACGCCGCCGAGGAAGAGGAGGGCGCCGGTGAGGGTGCCGGCCTCCGGGAAGAGCGCCGAGCAGAGGAACGCGGCGATCACCGGGCCGAGCATGAAGCACAGCTCGTCGGCGGCCTGCTCGAAGGCGTTGGCGGTGTGCAGGGCGTCCGGATCGCCGCGCAGCAGATGCGCCCAGCGGGCCCGGGACATGCCGCCGGTGTTCGGGGCGGTGGCGGTCAGCGCGGTCGTGACGCAGAGGGCCCAGACCGGCGCCTTCTCATGGACGCAGAGCAGCAGGACGAGATGGCCGAGGACCGCGTACGCGGTGGCGGGGACCGCGATCCGGGCCTGGCCGTACCGGTCGACGAGCCGGGCGATCCAGGGGGCGGTGAGCGCTCCGGCGGCCATGCCGGTGGCGGTGACGGCGCCGGCCAGGGCGTACGAGCCGTACGCCCCCGCGATCATGATCACGGCGCTGACGCCGAACATGCCCATGGGGAGCCGGGCGATCAGATTGCCGGCGGTGAAGGCGCGGGTGCCGGGGAGGGTGAAGAGGCGGAGGTAGGGGTTGCGGGGGGTGGGTGCGATGGTGCCGGTGGGGCTCGTCGCGGTGGGGGCCGGGCGGTCGCTTTCGCGGTAGCGGGGGGCGAGGGCCGGGCCCGCCGGGGTCAGGGTGAGGTCCGGTGGCGGCATGGACCAAGGTTCGGGGGAGCGGGCCCGCCGGGTCCAACACCTGTTCGGTGGTCATTCACGCGCCTGTGTTGTTGAATGCGCCGGTGGCCCTCCCGACCGTCTCACGCGCCCCGCGCGACCTCGACCCCCGCCTCCTGCGCGCCTTCACCGCCGCCGCCGAGGAGCTGCACTTCACCCGCGCCGCCGCCCGCCTCTACGTCGCCCAGCAGGCGCTCAGCCGCGACATCCGGCGCCTGGAAAGCGAGTTGGGCGCCGAGCTGTTCGTGCGGACCACCCGGCAGGTCACCCTCACCCCCGAGGGTGAACGTCTCCTCCCGTACGCACGAAGGGTGTTGACCGCCCAAGACGAGCTGACCGAGGCCTTCGGGGCCGCGCCCCGGCCCCTGCTCGTCGACCTCAACAGCCCCGGCCTCGCCCAGGAGCACGTCCTGTCCCGGGCCCGTGAACTCGCCCCGGACCAGGAGCTGATGGCCCGCTACGAGAGTGGGCTCACCGGCGCCGCGCGGGAGATCGTCGCCGGTCGCCTCGACACCTCCTTCGGCCGGTACGGAGGGCTCGACGCGGCGCTGCGGGCGCGGCTCGAGGTGCAGTTCGTGCGGTACGAACGGATGGCCGTGATCCTCCCCGAGGACCATCCGCTCGCCGGGCTGTCCGAGGTGCCGCTCGCCGCCCTCGCCGGGGAACGGATCTACGCGGGCGCCGGGAACGACCGCACGCCCGAGTGGACCGACCTCGCCGCCCGGCTCTTCGCCGGACGCGGCATCGAGGTCGCCCCGCCCGCGCCGCTCGCGATCGGCAAGGAGGAGTTCCGCCGCATCATGGCCAAGCACCGCAACCCGGTGCTCGCCGCCGTCGACTTCCCGCCGATGCCGAACTGCGTGCTGCGCCCGCTCGTCGACCCCGTACCCCTGTCGCCGGTGAGCCTGGTGTGGCGCAAGGGGCTGCGCCACCCCGGTCTGGACGCGCTGCGGGCCGCCGCCGCGGAGATCGGTGCGGCGGCGGGGTGGCTGGAACGCCCGGCGGGCTCCTGGCTCCCGGAGGACGAGCCGGGGATCCCGTAGCGGGTGGCAGGCCCTGCCCGCCGCGGACAAGCCCTCCCGCAGACAAGTCCCCGCCGCGGACAGGCCCCCGCTCACAAGCCCCCCGCGCCCCGGGTGAGAGCAAGGTTCCGCCGCCGTCACCTCGCGGCACCGGCGCGAAACGCGGCCTCCCTAGCGTCGGTGACAGGTGGATCCGGGCTGTGGACGCCCCGGGACCCGACACCCGCGGAGGTACGGCATGGGCGGCGGCCGGTGGATCGAACGGTGGGAGCCGGAGGACGAGACCTTCTGGCGCGAGACGGGGGAGCGGACCGCACGGCGGAACCTGGTCTTCTCCGTGCTCTCCGAGCACATCGGCTTCTCGGTCTGGAGCCTGTGGTCGGTCATGGTGCTCTTCATGGGCCCGCAGTACGGCATCGACCCGGCCGGCAAGTTCTTCCTGATCGGGACCGCGACCTTCGTCGGCGCGCTGATCCGCGTCCCGTACACCTTCGCCGTCGCCCGCTTCGGCGGCCGTAACTGGACGGTGTTCAGCGCCCTGCTCCTCCTGCTGCCCACCGGGTTCGCCTTCGCGGTGACCGAGCCCGGCACCTCGTACGGCACCTTCGTCCTGGTCGCCGCCCTCACCGGCATCGGCGGCGGCAACTTCGCCTCCTCCATGACCAACATCAACGCCTTCTTCCCGCTGCGGAAGAAGGGCTGGGCGCTCGGCCTCAACGCGGGCGGCGGCAACATCGGCGTCCCCGTCGTCCAGCTCGTCGGCCTCCTCGTCATCGGCACCGCCGGGGCGATGCACCCGAGGATCGTGCTCGGCGTCTACCTCCCCCTGATCGTGGTCGCCGCCGTGTGCGCCGCGCTCTTCATGGACAACCTCGCCCCCGTCAGGAACGACACCGGAGCCGCCCAGGAGGCCGTGCGGGACCGCCACACCTGGATCATGGCCTTCCTCTACATCGGCACCTTCGGCTCCTTCATCGGCTACAGCTTCGCCTTCGGGCTCGTGCTCCAGACCCAGTTCGGCCGCACCCCGCTCCAGGCCGCCTCGCTCACCTTCATCGGCCCGCTGCTCGGCTCCCTGGTCCGCCCGGTCGGGGGCTCCCTCGCCGACCGGCACGGCGGCGCCCGCGTCACCCTGGGCACCTTCGCCGCGATGGCCGCCGCGACCGGCGTGGTGATCCAGGCCTCCGTGACCGAATCCCTCACCGTCTTCCTCGTCGGCTTCACCGGGCTCTTCGTCCTCAGTGGCCTCGGCAACGGCTCCACGTACAAGATGATCCCGGCGATCTTCCTCGCCCAAGGGCATCGGCAGGGCCTCTCGGGCGAGGCCGCCGAGGCCTACGGGCGCCGCCTCTCCGGGGCCGCCATGGGCCTCATCGGGGCGGCCGGCGCGCTCGGCGGCCTCGGCATCAACCTCGCCTTCCGCCAGTCCTTCCGGACCGCCGGCACCGGGACGGCCGCCTTCGTCGCCTTCCTGGTCTTCTACGCGGCCTGCATGACCGTCACCTGGGCGGTATACCTTCGCCGCCCCTCGGCCGTCCCCACCACCGCGCCCTCTGCCGCCCCCTCCGCCGCCCCCTCCGCCGTCCCCGGGACCGCCGGGGACGGCGGAGGGCCGGAGCCCCGTCCCGTCTCCGCGCGGGTGTGATCACCGGTGCCCGGCGCGGACCGTAACGACCAGGAAATACGGGCGAACCGAATCCGTCACGCGGTCCCGTCAGGCTCGGTCCCCATGGACGAGCAAGAACACGGCCCCCTCGCCGGCTTCACGGTCGGCGTCACCGCGGCGCGGCGCGCGGACGAACTCATCGCGCTGCTCCACCGGCGCGGCGCCGCCGTCGTCCACGGCCCCGCCCTGCGGATCGTCCCCCTGGCCGACGACACCGAACTCCTGGCCGCCACCAAGGAACTCATCGGCCACGCCCCGGACGTCGTCGTCGCCACCACGGCGATCGGCTTCCGGGGCTGGGTCGAGGCCGCCGAGGGCTGGGGGTACGGGCAGGAGCTCCTCGCCGTCCTGCGGGGCGTCGAACTCCTCGCCCGGGGGCCCAAGGTCAAGGGAGCCGTACGGGCCGCCGGGCTCACCGAGTCCTGGTCGCCCGGCTCGGAGTCCATGGCCGAGGTCCTCGACCGGCTCCTCGGCGAAGGGGTCACCGGCCGCCGGATCGCCCTCCAGCTGCACGGGGAGCCGCTGCCCGGCTTCGTGGAGGCGCTGACGGCGGCCGGGGCCGAGGTCGTCGGCGTCCCCGTCTACCGCTGGATGCCGCCCGAGGAGACCGGCCCGCTCGACCGGCTCCTCGACACGGTCCTCGCCGGGGGCGTGGACGCCGTCACCTTCACCAGCGCCCCCGCCGCCGCCTCGCTGCTCTCCCGGGCCGAGGAGAAGGAGGTACGCGGTCCGCTCGTCGACGCGCTGCGGCACGAGGTGCTCGCGGTGTGCGTGGGTCCCGTGACGGCGCTCCCGCTCCAGGCCGAGGGCATCACCACGTACCAGCCGGAGCGTTTCCGGCTCGGCCCGCTCGTCCAGCTGCTCTGCCGGGAACTGCCCGCCCGCACCCGGGTCCTGCCGGTCGCGGGCCACCGGGTGGAGGTGCGCGGCCACGCCGTCCTCGTCGACGGCGCCCCCCGGCCCGTCCCGCCCGCCGGAATGGCCCTCCTCGGACTGCTCGCCCGCCGCCCCGGCTGGGTGGTGTCCCGGGCCGACCTGCTGCGGGCACTGCCGGGCGCGGGCCGCGACGAGCACGCGGTGGAGACGGCGATGGCCCGCCTGCGGGCGGCGCTGGGCACGCCGAAGCTGATCCAGACGGTGGTCAAGCGGGGGTACCGCCTGGCGCTGGACCCGACGGCGGACGTACCCGACCCGGGGGCGGACGTACGGGAACCCACGGAGGACGCACCCGATCCCGTGGTGGGCGACCAGCACGCCGGGTAGCGCCCGGCCGGCCCGCACCGCGGTGGGTACCGTACGCGGATGACCGAACACGACGTGCGGATCCGGGCCGCCCACCCGGACGACGCCCCCGCCCTGGCTCTCGCCCTCGTCCGCAACCGCGTGTACATGAAGCCCTGGGAGCCGTACCGGCCCGAGTGGTACTACACCGCCGAGGCGCAGGCCGAGCGGCTCGTGGACGGCGGGGTGCGGTGGTTCGCGGTCTCCGGGGACCGTGTCGTCGGCGCCGCCACCCTCTCCGGGATCGCCCTCGGCCCCTTCCGCAGCGCCTCCCTCGGCTACTGGGTCGACCAGGGACACACCGGGCGCGGACTGGCCACCGCGCTCGTCGAGGAGGCCTGCCGGGCCGCCCGCGAGGAACTGGGGCTGCACCGGGTCGAAGCGGGCACCGTCCTGGACAACCACGCCTCCCAACGGGTCCTCGCCAAGAGCGGGTTCACCCGTATCGGGACCGCGCCCCGCTACCTCCACATCGACGGGGACTGGCGCGATCACCACCTCTTCCAGCGCCTCCTGCACGACGACCCGCCGCCCGGTGTTCCGGCCGCCGTTCCCCTGAACGGTGATCTCGCCTGACACGGTGCCTTCCGGTGGCGTACGCTCGACGGCTGCCCAGTGCACGTCAGAAGGGGGCCTTAGGTGGCCGCGCAGGAAGCCGTGGACACGGTCAGAGACCGTGAGATCGGTGTCGAGCAGGAACATCTGGATCACGTCTACCGCCGACTGGAGGAGAAGATCCACGAGGCGGAGTTCCTGATGAACGACGCCGCCCAGCGGGGGCAGGTCGGCACGCCCGGCGCCCTCGCCGAGCGCGACGCCCAGGTCTTCCGGGCCGGCATCCACCTCAACCGGCTCAACAACGAGTTCGAGGACTTCCTCTTCGGCCGGATCGACCTGCTGTACGGCAAGGACGGCAAGAAGGGTCCCGACGGCGCGTACACCTCGATCGAGCCCGCCGAGGACGCCGTACGCCCGGACAGCACCGCCGAGATCGGGGAGACCCTCCACATCGGCCGCATCGGGGTCCTCGACTCCGACTACGCGCCGCTGGTGATCGACTGGCGCGCGCCCGCCGCCGCGCCGTTCTACCGGTCCACGCCGGTCGACCCCGGCCGGGTCGTACGCCGCCGGGTCATCCGCTCCAAGGGCCGCCAGGTCCTCGGCGTCGAGGACGACCTGATGCGCCCCGAGCTGCGGGCCACCCTGGACGGGCGCGAGCTGCCCGTCATCGGCGACGGCGCCCTGATGGCCGCCCTCGGCCAGGCCCGCAGCCACACCATGCGGGACATCGTCTCGTCCATCCAGGCCGAGCAGGACCTCGTCATCCGGGCGCCCGCCGCGTCCGTGACGTACGTGGAGGGCGGCCCCGGCACCGGCAAGACCGCCGTCGCCCTGCACCGGGCCGCCTATCTGCTCTACCAGGACCGGCGGCGGTACGCGGGCGGCATCCTGATCGTCTCCCCGACCCCGCTCCTCGTCTCGTACACCGAGGGCGTCCTGCCCTCGCTCGGCGAGGAGGGCCAGGTCGCGATCCGCGCCGTCGGCTCGCTGGTCGACGGCGCCGAGGCCACCGCGTACGACGACCCGGCCGTCGCCCGGATCAAGGGCTCCTCCCGCATGCTCCACGTGCTGCGGAAGGCGGCCCGCGGCGCCCTGGAGACCCCGGCGCCCAGGGCCCCGCAGGCCCAGCTGGCCCTCGGGGAGGACGAGGACGAGGCCGCCGTGCCCGCCGGCACCCCCACCCGGCTGCGGGTGGTCGCCTTCGGCCGCCGCCTGGAGCTGGAGTCCGACGAACTGCGGCGCATCCGCCACAACGTCCTCGGTGGCACCGCCCCCGTCAACCTGCTCCGGCCGCGCGCCCGCCGTCTCCTTCTCGACGCGCTGTACGCCAAGTCGGGCGCGGTCGGCCGGCACAGCGACCCCGAGCTCGCCGCCGAACTGCGCTCCTCCTTCGACGAGGACGTCTCCACCGAGGACTCCTTCCTCGGCTTCCTCGACGCCTGGTGGCCCGAGCTCACCCCGCGCAAGGTGCTCGACGCGATGGCCGACGAGCGGCGGCTCGGCCGCTGGGCCCGCCGGATCCTCAATCCGGGCGAGGTGCGGCGGCTCGCCCGCTCGCTGCGCCGCAAGGAGCTGTCCGTCCACGACGTGGCCCTTCTCGACGAGCTGAACACGCTGGTCGGCGCCCCGGCCCGGCCGAAGAGGCGCCGGGAGTACGACCCGCTGGACCAGCTCACGGGCCTGGAGGAGCTGATGCCCGTACGCGAGGAGACCCAGCGCGAGCGGGCCGAGCGGCTCGCCGCCGAGCGCACCGAGTACGCGCACGTGATCGTCGACGAGGCGCAGGACCTCACGCCCATGCAGTGGCGCATGGTCGGCCGGCGCGGCCGGCACGCCACCTGGACGGTCGTCGGCGACCCGGCGCAGTCCTCCTGGTCGGACCCGGACGAGGCCGCCGAGTCCCGTGACGAGGCCCTCGGCTCCCGGCCGCGCCGCCGCTTCGAGCTGACGGTGAACTACCGCAACCCGGCGGAGATCGCCGAGCTGGCCGCCAAGGTCCTCGCGCTGGCCATGCCGGGCAAGGAGTCGCCGCGCGCGGTGCGCTCGACGGGCGTCGAACCCCGCTTCGTGGCGGTCCCCGAGAAGGGGGATCTGGCCGAAACCGTACGTTTCGAGGCGCGACAGCTGCTCGAACGGGTGGAGGGCACGGTGGGCGTCGTCGTCGCCATGAACCGGCGCAAGGAGGCGGCCCGCTGGCTCGCGGAGCTGGGCGACCGTGTGGTGGCGCTCGGCTCCCTGGAGGCGAAGGGCCTGGAGTACGACGCCACGGTGGTCGTCTCGCCGGCGGAGATCGCGGACGAGTCCCCGGCCGGCCTGCGGGTGCTCTATGTGGCCCTCACCCGGGCGACGCAGCAGCTCACGGTCGTCGCGGCGGCCGGGGACCTGCCGGACGAGGCGGGGGTCCCGGACCTGCTGAGGGACTGATCCCAGGGGCCCGATGGACTGATCGAGCGGGGCGCAAGAGGCCGAATTCCGGTCAACCTGTGGCGCTGGAATCACCAGCCAGGGTGGTTTGTTAGCCTTGTCGTGGCACCGGCTCGATCCAAGCCCCCGGGCCCAACCTTCGTCCCTTTGAGGGACCACTTGCCGCGAGGCGAGCATGGCGGGTCGGTGCCACTTAGATGTATGTACGAAGTCGAGGCCCCTGTCACCTCCGGTGACGGGGGCCTCTTCTGTTTCCCCGACACTTCTCGTATGGTGGAAACTACTTTCCGAAAACAAAATGACCGCATTACCTGCTACCGGCAGGTAGGTGCGACCATCGGAGGGCGCCGCCGGGCAACCAGCCGGGGCGGCGTAGCAACGAAGCTCAGGGAAAGCAGAGGAAGTCGGCCATGGCAACGGCGCCCAGCGTCTCGTACTCGATGACGGTCCGGCTGGAGGTTCCCGCGAGCGGGACCGCGGTCTCCCAGCTCACCACGGCGGTGGAGTCCCACGGCGGATCCGTCACCGGCCTCGACGTGACCGCCTCCGGCCACGAGAAGCTCCGCATCGACGTCACCATCGCCGCGACCTCCACCGCGCACGCCGACGAGATCGTCGAGCAGCTGCGCACCATCGAGGGCGTCGTCCTCGGCAAGGTCTCCGACCGTACGTTCCTGATGCACCTCGGCGGCAAGATCGAGATGGCGTCCAAGCACCCCATCCGCAACCGTGACGACCTCTCCATGATCTACACCCCGGGCGTCGCCCGCGTGTGCATGGCGATCGCCGAGAACCCCGAGGACGCCCGCCGCCTCACCATCAAGCGCAACTCCGTCGCGGTCGTCACCGACGGCTCCGCCGTCCTCGGCCTCGGCAACATCGGCCCGATGGCCTCGCTGCCCGTCATGGAGGGCAAGGCCGCCCTCTTCAAGCGCTTCGCCGGCATCGACGCCTGGCCGATCTGCCTGGACACCCAGGACACCGACGAGATCGTGGCGATCGTCAAGGCCATCGCCCCGGGCTTCGCGGGCATCAACCTGGAGGACATCTCGGCGCCGCGCTGCTTCGAGATCGAGGCCCGGCTGCGCGAGGCCCTCGACATCCCCGTCTTCCACGACGACCAGCACGGCACCGCGATCGTCGTCCTCGCCGCCCTCACCAACGCGCTGCGTGTGGTGAACAAGAGCGTCGGTGACGTACGGGTCGTCATGTCCGGTGCCGGCGCCGCCGGTACGGCCATCCTCAAGCTCCTGCTGGCCGCGGGCGTCAAGCACGCCGTCGTCGCCGACATCCAGGGCGTCGTCCACGCGGGCCGGGAGGACCTGGTGGACGCCCAGGCCGACTCGCCGCTGCGCTGGATCGCCGACAACACCAACCCGGAGGGCGTCACCGGCACCCTCAAGCAGGCCGTGGTCGGCGCGGACGTGTTCATCGGCGTCTCCGCCCCGAACCTGCTCGGCGCGGCGGACGTCGCCGCCATGGCGGAGGGCGCGATCGTGTTCGCGCTCGCGAACCCCGATCCGGAGGTCGACCCGGCCGCCGCGCGCCAGACGGCCGCGGTCGTCGCCACCGGCCGCTCGGACTTCCCGAACCAGATCAACAACGTGCTGGTCTTCCCGGGTGTCTTCCGCGGGCTCCTCGACGCCCAGTCCCGTACGGTCAACACCGAGATGATGCTGGCCGCCGCCACGGCCCTCGCCGACGTCGTCTCCGAGGACGAGCTGAACCCGAACTACATCATCCCGTCGGTCTTCAACGACAAGGTCGCGGGCGCGGTCGCCGGAGCGGTCCGCAACGCGGCGAAGTCCGCGGCCGGCGGCACGGCGACGTCCGGGCTCTGACCGAGGGCGCCACAGCGGGCACCGCGGCGGGCGCCGACGGCGCCCGCTGACGGCGCGTCGCGATTCGCGGAGCCGTAAACCCGCCTTTAGGGTGGCTTTTCGGCTCCGCTTGGTTTTCGTGGAGTCGACAGAACGTCACCACCACGGGGCTCTGGCGCTTTTCGTGTGACCCGAGGGGGTGCCGGATTGGCGTTCCCGCCGCTGGTGGGGGCAGGATGCGTGTTTGGGCGCGAGGGTCTGTCATTAGACCCGGGTCCGGGGACTGTCCGAAGGCCCTGGCAGCATCGGCTTCGCTGTACCCAATCACGCGGCTTCCGCCGCGTGGCACGCCTCACAGGCAAGAAGAACACGGGAGTAACAACATGAACCGCAGTGAGCTGGTGGCCGCCCTGGCCGACCGTGCCGAGGTGACCCGCAAGGACGCCGACGCCGTGCTGGCCGCTCTCGCCGAGACCGTCGGTGAGGTCGTCGCCAAGGGCGACGAGAAGGTCACCATCCCCGGCTTCCTGACCTTCGAGCGCACCCACCGTGCCGCTCGCACCGCTCGTAACCCGCAGACCGGCGACCCGATCAACATCCCGGCCGGCTACAGCGTGAAGGTCTCCGCGGGCTCGAAGCTCAAGGAAGCCGCCAAGGGCAAGTAAGGCCACGAGGGCGCGTAAGCGGCCTGGAGGCGCCGAAAGGGCGGCCACCCTGTCAGGGGGTGGCCGCCCTTTCGTATGGGCTTGTACGGGCCTGTGCGGGGCTTCTACGGGCCCGCGGGGGCCGCTTGTACGGGTCCGTGGGGGCCGGTGGCGCCTTACAGGGCCCCGAAGGGCCCCGTACGGACTACACCAGCGCGCTGCCCGGGAGCTCGACCTTGGCGCCCAGCTCGACCAGCTTCTCCATGAAGTTCTCGTAGCCGCGGTTGATCAGGTCGATGCCGTGCACCCGGGAGGTGCCCTGGGCCGCGAGCGCCGCGATCAGGTACGAGAAGCCGCCGCGCAGGTCCGGGATGACCAGGTCGGCGCCCTGAAGCTTCGTCGGGCCGGACACGACCGCCGAGTGCAGGAAGTTGCGCTGGCCGAAGCGGCAGTCGGAGCCGCCCAGGCACTCGGCGTACAGCTGGATGTGCGCACCCATCTGGTTGAGCGCGGAGGTGAAGCCGAGCCGGGACTCGTACACCGTCTCGTGGACGATGGAGAGGCCGGAGGCCTGCGTCAGGGCCACCACCAGCGGCTGCTGCCAGTCCGTCTGGAAGCCGGGGTGCACGTCCGTCTCCAGGGCGATCGCGTTGAGCGAGCCGCCCGGGTGCCAGAAGCGGATGCCCTCGTCGTCGATCTCGAAGGCGCCGCCGACCCGGCGGAAGGTGTTGAGGAAGGTCATCATCGAGCGCTGCTGGGCGCCGCGCACGTAGATGTCGCCCTCGGTCGCCAGCGCCGCGGACGCCCAGGAGGCCGCCTCCAGGCGGTCCGGGAGCGCCCGGTGGGTGTAGCCGTCGAGGCGGTCGACACCGGTGATCCGGATGGTCCGGTCGGTGTCCATGGAGATGATCGCGCCCATCTTCTGCAGTACGCAGATGAGGTCCTCGATCTCGGGCTCCACGGCGGCGTTCGACAGCTCGGTGACGCCCTCGGCGAGCACCGCCGTGAGCAGCACCTGCTCGGTCGAGCCGACCGAGGGGTACGGCAGCCGGATCTTGCAGCCGCGAAGGCGCTGGGGGGCCTCCAGGTACTGCCCGCCCTCCCGCTTCTCGATGGTGGCGCCGAACCGGCGCAGCACGTCGAAGTGGAAGTCGATGGGCCGGCCGCCGATGTCGCAGCCGCCCAGGCCCGGGATGAAGGCGTGGCCGAGGCGGTGCAGCAGCGGGCCGCAGAAGAGGATCGGGATGCGGGACGAGCCGGCGTGGGCATCGATGTCGGCGACGTTCGCGGACTCGACGTGCGTCGGGTCGAGGAGGAGTTCACCGGGCTCCTCGCCCGGACGGACCGTCACCCCGTGCAGCTGGAGCAGCCCGCGGACCACCCGGACGTCACGGATGTCGGGCACATTGCGCAGCCGGCTTGGGCCGCTGCCGAGCAGGGCGGCGACCATCGCCTTGGGCACGAGGTTCTTCGCGCCGCGGACGCGGATCTCGCCCTCCAGCGGGGTTCCGCCGTGGACAAGCAGGACATCGTCTGTGCCGGTCATGAATCTCGCGTTCCGGTGGGGTCGGTCGGGTGGCCAGAGAAAAGGGTAAAGGTCCATGAGACCCCGATCGGGTGCCCCGGGGGGTCTGTCAGATGTAATGAATTCGGCACAACACCCTCTGTTCCCGTGATCTTGCGGAGCGTCACCGTCCGCTTGGGTCGGTCCGTCAGGGCCGGACGGCCGCCCGCGCCCCCCTGATCTGCGAAGGCCGTCGACTTCCCGCCGCCGCGCCGCCGTCGTGCCCGACAGCCCACGCGAACGCCGAAGATGCGAGATCATGTGTCGCATGACCGAGGTGTCCTCGCTCACAGGACGGCTGCTTGTCGCCACCCCCGCGCTGGCGGACCCGAATTTCGACCGCGCGGTGGTACTGCTGCTCGACCACGACGACGAGGGCTCGCTCGGCGTGGTCCTCAACCGGCCGACGCCCGTGACCGTCGGCGACATCCTCGCGCCCTGGGCCGGACTCGCCGGCGAACCCGGCGTCGTCTTCCAGGGCGGCCCCGTCTCCCTCGACGCCGCCCTCGGCGTCGCCGTGATCCCCGGCGACGAGGGCCCGCTCGGCTGGCGGCGGGTGTACGGGGCGATCGGACTCGTCGACCTGGAGACCCCGCCCGAACTGCTCGGACCCGCCCTCGGCTCGCTGCGGATCTTCGCCGGGTACGCGGGCTGGGGCCCCGGCCAGCTGGAGTCCGAGCTCGGCGACGGAGCCTGGTACGTGGTCGAGTCGGAGCCCGGCGACGTCTCCTCGCCCCGCCCCGAGAGCCTCTGGCGGCAGGTCCTCCGGCGGCAACGCGGCGAACTCGCGATGATCGCGACCTACCCCGACGACCCGTCCCTCAACTGAGGGCGGCCCGCCCCCCGGTCCGGGGTCGCCGCCTTCGGTCAACCCGGGGCCCCGGCTTTCAGTACCCTTGGCGGTTATGAGCACTCTCGAGCCCGAGCGCGGGGCAGGTACGGGAACCCTCGTCGAGCCGACGCCGCAGGTGTCCCACGGTGACGGCGACCACGAGCGCTACGCCCATTACGTCCAGAAGGACAAGATCATGGCGAGCGCCCTCGAAGGCACGCCCGTCGTGGCGCTGTGCGGAAAGGTCTGGGTGCCGGGGCGCGACCCCAAGAAGTACCCGGTCTGTCCGATGTGCAAGGAGATCTACGACTCCATGGGCGCCGGCGGCGACAAGGACAAGGGCGGCAAGGACAAGTAAGCGGTCCTGGCGTCGGGGTAGTCGGTGACGGCCCCCGCCGTGCGTGCTTCGGCATGCGCGGCGGGGGCCGTTCCTTTTCCGGTTCCGCCCCTCCGGTTCCGCCTCCCGTTCGCCGTCCGGTTCCGTTGCACGGGGTGCTTCCGGCGGTCACGGAGTGGTTGAAGTGGTCGAGACCTCTTGTCGGGCCGCCGGAGGCACGCCTAACCTCACGCGTGTTGTGCAGCACGAAACGCTCGTTGCGCATGTTGCAACACATGCTCGGAGGGGAACCGTTTCATGAAGCTTTCCGTTTGCCTCACCGCCGCCGCACTCCTGCTGGCCGGCCTCACCGCCACCGCCTGCGCGCCCCAGACGTCCGACGGCAGGGCCACGACGGACGAGAAGACCGGCACCCTGCGCGTCTGGCTCTTCCAGGAGGTGAGCAACAAGCCCAAGGAACAGGTCGTCGACCGGGCCGTCGCCGCCTTCGAGAAGAGCCACCGGGGCGCGAAGGTCGAGATCGAGTACATCCCCGTCGAGACCCGCGCCCAGCGCGTCAAGGCCGCCTTCAACGACCCCGGGTCCGCCCCCGACCTCATCGAGTACGGCAACACCGACACCGCCGGATACGTCAAGGACGGCGGACTCGCCGACATCAGCGCCGAGTTCACCGCCTGGGACGAGGCGAAGGACACCGACCCCACCGCCAGGCAGTCCGTCACCGTCGGCGGCAAGGTCTACGGCGCCCCGCTCTTCGTCGGCGTCCGCGCCCTCTACTACCGCACCGACGTGTTCAGGGAACTCGGCCTCACCGCACCCGAGAGCCAGGCCGAACTGGTCACCACCGCCAAGAAGATCCGCAAGGCGAAGCCCGAGCTGTACGGCCTCGCCGTCGGCGGCGCCTACACCTACGGCGCCATGCCCTTCGTCTGGGCCGCCGGCGGCGAACTCGCCACCGCGAACGGCGACTCGTACAAGGCCGCCGTCAACAGCGAGGCCGCCCTCAAGGGCATCGGCACGTACACCTCGCTCTTCGGCGACGACAACTGCCCCGCCGCCAAGTGCGCCCAGATGGGCGGCAACGCCACCGTCACCGCCTTCGCCTCCGGCAAGGCCGCCATGGCCATCGGCGGCGACTTCAGCCACGCCGCCGTCGAAGCCGGCACCGTCAAGGGCAGGTACGCGGTCGTCCCGCTGCCCGGCACCACCCCCGGATCCATCGCCCCCGCCTTCGCGGGCGGCAACAACATCGGCGTCCTCAGGAGCACCTCGCACCGCGGCCTCGCCGTCGACCTCCTCAAGTCCCTCACCGGCAAGGAGACCCAGGGCGAGCTCTTCGACGCCATGGGCTTCCTGCCCACGTACACCGACGTCCGGGCCGCCGCCGCCCGGCGCCAGCCCTTCGTGAAGCCCTTCATCGACACCCTCGGCGCCGGCACCAAATTCGTCCCCGCTTCCCCCGGCTGGGGCCAGATCGACGCCTCCCTCGTGCTGCCCACGATGTTCCAGGAGGTCGTCAGCGGCCGTAAGGACGTCAAGGCGGCGGCCGACGACGCCGCGAAGAAGATGGACGCGGCCTTCGCCCCGGCGGGCTGAGCCGGATGACGACCCAGCTCACCGCCCCGGAGAAGCGGCCGGTCGCGACCGCGACCGCGACCCCGGCCCCCGGGCCCGCACGGCCCGGCGGCCCCAGGGGCCACCGCCCGTGGACCCCCTGGCTGTACCTCCTGCCCGCCCTCGTCGTCCTCGGCGGACTCCTCGTCTACCCCGTCTACCAACTCGGCCTGATCTCCTTCCTGGAGTACACCCAGGCCCAGGTCAGCGGCGGCGAACCCACCTCCTTCAAGGGCTTCGACAACTACACCGCCCTCTTCTCCGACCCCCAGTTCCGGCAGGTCCTCCTCGCCACCGTCCTGTTCGCCGCCGCCTGCGTCGTCAGCACGCTCGCCGTCGGCTGCGCCCTCGCCGTACTCCTCACGCGCGTGCGTGCCCTGCCCCGGCTGGTCCTGATGGTGGCCGCGCTCGGCGCCTGGGCCACACCCGCGATCACCGGCTCCACGGTCTGGGTCTTCCTCTTCGACCCCGACTTCGGCCCCGTCAACCGACTGCTCGGGCTGGGCGACTTCTCCTGGACGTACGGGCGGTACAGCGCCTTCGCGCTGGTCCTCCTCGAAGTCGTCTGGTGCTCGTTCCCGTTCGTGATGGTCACCGTCTACGCGGGCATCAGGGCCATCCCCGGCGAGGTCCTGGAGGCCGCCGCCCTCGACGGCGCCTCGCAGTGGCGGATCTGGCGCTCGGTCATGGCACCGGTGCTCCGGCCGATCCTGGTCGTCGTCACCATCCAGTCGATCATCTGGGACTTCAAGCTCTTCACCCAGATCTACGTGATGACGAACGGCGGCGGCATCGCCGGCCAGAACCTCGTCCTCAACGTGTACGCCTACCAGAAGGCCTTCGCCTCGTCCCAGTACAGCCTGGGCTCGGCGATCGGCGTCGTCATGCTGCTGCTCCTGCTGGCCGTGACGCTCCTCCACCTGCGGCTGCTGCGACGCCAGGGAGAAGAACTGTGAGCGCGACGGTCACCCGGTTCCGCATCCGCCGCCCCGGACGGCTCGCCGCCGAGGCGGTCACCCTGCTCGTCGCCGCCGCCGTCGCCTTCCCGCTCTACTGGATGGTCCTCTCGGCCTTCAAGCCGGCCGGCGAGATCCAGTCCACCGAACCCCGGCCGTGGACGCTCTCCCCTTCGCTCGACTCCTTCCGGCGGGTCTTCGAGCAGCAGGAGTTCGGCCGCTACTTCCTCAACTCGCTGATCGTGGCGGTCACGGTCGTCCTCGCCTCCGCCCTCATCGCCTTCCTGGCGGCGACGGCCGTCACCCGGTTCCGCTTCCGGTTCCGGACGACGCTGCTCGTCATGTTCCTCGTCGCCCAGATGGTGCCGGTCGAGGCGCTGACCATCCCGCTGTTCTTCCTCATGCGGGACTTCGGCCAGCTCAACACCCTCGGCTCGCTGATCCTGCCGCACATCGCCTTCTCGCTGCCCTTCGCGATCTGGATGCTCCGCGGCTTCGTGAAGGCGGTCCCCGAGGCACTGGAGGAACAGGCCCAGATCGACGGCGCGAGCCGCACCCGCTTCCTCTGGCAGATCCTCTTCCCGCTGGTCTTCCCCGGCCTCGTGGCGACGAGCGTCTTCTCGTTCATCTCCACCTGGAACGACTTCCTCTTCGCGAAGTCCTTCCTCATCAGCGACACCTCGCAGTCGACCCTCCCGATGGCCCTGCTCGTCTTCTTCAAGCCCGACGAGAACGACTGGGGAGGAATCATGGCCGGGTCGACCGTGATGACGGTCCCGGTGCTCGTCTTCTTCGTACTCGTACAGCGCCGCCTGGTCTCGGGACTGGGCGGGGCGGTGAAGGACTGACGCGATGACCACTGCCCACCCCATGGACCTGATCCCGGCGCCGCTCCTCCAGGAGGTGCGCGGGGACTCCCCGGGCCGTTTCCCGCTCGACGAGCGGACCACCCTCGACGCCGGACCCGGCACCGGGTCCACCGCCCGCTGGCTCCGTACCGTCCTCGGTGCCGCCACCGGGCTGCCCCTCCCCGACGGGGCCGGCGAGCACGCCGTAAGCCTGCGGATCAGCGAGGACGTGGAGCGGGAGTACGGGCCCGAGGGCTACCGCCTCACCACGGAGGGCCCCGACGCCGCCGTCGTCATCGAGGGCGGCGGCCCCGCCGGGGTGTTCTGGGGCGCCCAGACCCTCCGTCAGCTCCTCGGCCCGGAGGCGTACCGCCGGGCGCCCGTCGGAGCCGGGCACCCGGACCTCCCGTACGTCACCGTCGCCGACCGGCCCCGCTTCGGCTGGCGCGGCCTCATGCTCGACGTCTCCCGGCACTTCCTGCCCAAGGACGATGTCCTGCGCTACCTCGACCTCCTCGCCGCCCACAAGCTCAACGTCTTCCACTTCCACCTCACCGACGACCAGGGCTGGCGCATCGAGATCAAGCGCCACCCCCGGCTCACCGAGGCCGGCTCCTGGCGGGCCCGCAGCAAGTGGGGGCACCGGGCCTCGCCGCTCTGGGACGACACCCCGCACGGCGGGTTCTACACCCAGGACGACATCCGCGAGATCGTCGCCCACGCCGCCGAGCGGCACATCACCGTCGTCCCCGAGATCGACCTTCCCGGCCACTCGCAGGCCGCCATCTCCGCGTACCCCGAACTCGGCAACACCGACGTCGTCGACACCGCCGCCCTCACCGTCTGGGACACCTGGGGCGTCAACCCCAACGTCCTCGCCCCCACCGAGACCGTCCTGCGCTTCTACGAGGGCGTCTTCGAGGAGGTCCTCGACCTCTTCCCCTCGACCTTCGTCCACGTCGGCGGCGACGAGTGCCCCAAGGACCAGTGGAAGGCCTCCCCGGCCGCCCAGGCCCGCATCGAGGAACTGGGAGTGGGGGACGAGGACGGCCTCCAGTCCTGGTTCATCCGCCACTTCGACCGCTGGCTGACCGCGCGCGGACGCCGCCTCATCGGCTGGGACGAGATCCTGGAGGGCGGCCTCGCGGACGGCGCCGCCGTCTCGTCCTGGCGGGGCTACGGAGGCGGCATCGCCGCCGCCGAGGCCGGGCACGACGTCGTCATGTGCCCCGAGCAGCAGGTCTACCTGGACCACCGTCAGGCACCGGGCGAGGACGAGCCGATGCCCATCGGGTACGTCCGCACCCTGGAGGACGTCTACCGCTTCGAGCCCGTACCACCGGGCCTCTCTCCCGAGGCCGCCGCCCGCATCCTGGGAACCCAGGCCAACGCCTGGACCGAGGTGATGGAGAACCGCTCCCGCGTCGACTACCAGGTCTTCCCCCGCCTCGCCGCCTTCGCCGAGGTCGCCTGGTCCGCGCTCCCCGCGCCGGAGGCGCGCGACTACCCGGCCTTCGAGCGCCGGATGCACACCCACTACCGCCGTCTGGACGCCCTCGGCGTCGACTACCGGCCGCCCGCCGGACCCCACCCCCGGCAGCAGCGCCCCGGGGTCCTCGGACGCCCCCTCGAAGGGAAGCCCCCGATCGTGTGAGGGACCCGACATCCCCCTTCACCCAAGAGCGGCGAAACGGAAGTTACCGTCGCTCCTCGGGGCGTCCCGGACGGAACAGTCCTTCGCGGGCCCTCGCGCCGGACCGCTCGGAAGATGTGCCAGAGTTGCCACGTCCGGCCTGTGAGCACGTACGGTACGCCCACACGCAGGCGCGACCGCCGGGCACAGTCGGGGACCACCGGGACACCGGGAAGGGGCAGCGGGTTGACCACGCACGCACCACAGACGGCGCAGTCCGTGACGCTGCCCGCCTCGCTCGACGAGGCCGTGGCGGCGCTCACGGCGATGCCGGCCGCCGTCCCCGTCGCCGGCGGCACCGACCTGATGGCCGCCGTCAACAAGGGGCAGCTCCGCCCCGCCGGACTCGTCGGCCTGAGCCGCATCAACGAGATCCGCGGCTGGCAGTACCAGGACGGTCACGCCCTCCTCGGCGCGGGCCTCACCCACGCCCGGATGGGCCGCCCCGACTTCGCCGCCCTCATCCCGGCCCTCGCCGCCGCCTCCCGCGCCGCGGGGCCGCCCCAGATCCGCAACGCCGGCACCCTCGGCGGCAACGTCGTCACCGCCGCGCCCACCGGCGACTCGCTGCCCGTCCTCGCCGCCCTGGAGGCCGACCTCGTCGTCCTCGGGCCGCTCGGCAGCCGCGAGATCCCCGTCTCCCACCTGCTCGCGGGACGCGACCTGCTGGCCCCCGGCGAACTCGTCGCCTTCGTCCGTGTCCCGCTCCTCCACGCCCCCCAGGTCTTCGTCAAGGCCACCGGCCGCACCGGCCCGGCCCGCGCCACCGCCTCCGTCGCCGTCGTCCTCGACCCGGCCAGGCGCGGGGTGCGCTGCGCGGTCGGCGCGGTGGCGCCGATGCCGCTGCGCCCGCTGGAGGCGGAGCGCTGGATCGCCTCGCTGGTGGACTGGGACAACGACCGGGGCCTCGCCCCGGAGGCGCTGGCGGCCTTCGGCGAGTACGTCGCCGCCGCCTGCATCCCGGACCCGCCGGGCGGCGAGGCGTTGCCCCCGGCCGTACAGCACCTGCGGCGCACCGTCGCCGCACTCGCCCGACGGGCACTGGGGAGGGCACTGTCGTGAGCAACAACGAAGAGCAGCACCGGAACCCGGGCGGCTGGGAGCCGATCCCGCAGAGCGAGGGGTACGACGGCGACGCGACGGCGTTCGTCCAGCTGCCGCCCGACTTCATGCTGGACGGCGTCCCGCTGGAGGCGCCGGGCCACGGCTACGTACCGCCGATGATCACCCCGCTCCAGCCCCTCGCCCCGCAGGCGGCGACGGACCCGGCGGCGACGGGCACCTGGACGGTCCACCCGCCGGCGCAGGCGGAGCAGACGCAGTACTTGGACGGGAACGAGTACGTCGAGGGGGCGGAGCGGGGGTTCGGGGGCGCGGAGCGGTTCAGGCCGCCCGCGTACGTGGAACAGGTCGGCCAGGTCGGCCAGGTCGGTCACGCCGGCCAGGTCGGTCACGTCGGTCACGTCGGGGAAGTCGGCCGGGTCGGGGAGGCCGATCAGACCGGGCACGCCGAGTACCTGGCGCAGGACCCGCACGCGACGGCCGAGTGGCGCTTCACGGAGGTGGCGGCGCCCGCCGTCGACCCCGGCTCCACCGGACAGTGGTCGATTCCGCCCGTACCGGACATGGCCGTGCCGGAGACGGTCGTACCGGACACGGTGGGAGTGCCCGAGGCGGGTGCGGAGCAGGGCGAGTTCGCCGCCCCGCCCGTCAGGCCGTACGCCGAGGCCCCGGCGACGCTGCCGGGCGGCGCCCCGGCGCCGTGGGCGCTGCCGGAGGAGCCGGTGGCGGAGGCCCTCGCCGCATCGGGTGAGGAACCGGCCGGGCCGGTGGAAGCCGCGGATCTCGTTGATGCGGCTCAGGCCGACGGCGACGCGGATGTTGCGGATGTCGCGGACGGCGGCGAGACGGCCGATGAGCCGGGCGCGCCCGACGCCGACCGCGGCCCCGGTCCCGACTCCGCCCCTGCCCCTGCCCCCGATCCCGAGCCCGCTCCTCCCGAGGACGTCGTCGAGCCCGCCGCGGGCGCCTTCGCGTCCACCGACAGCGACGAGCACCCCCACACCTCGTACACCCTCCGGGTCAACGGTGCCGACCGGCCCGTCACCGGTTCCTGGATCGGTGAGTCCCTGCTCTACGTGCTGCGCGAGCGGCTCGGCCTCGCCGGGGCCAAGGATGGCTGCTCGCAGGGCGAGTGCGGCGCGTGCAACGTGCAGGTCGACGGCCGGCTCGTCGCCTCCTGCCTGGTGCCGGCGGCGACCGCGGCCGGGAGCGAGGTGCGGACGGTCGAGGGCCTCGCGGTCGACGGCGAACCCTCCGACGTGCAGCGGGCGATGACGAAGTGCGGCACGGTCCAGTGCGGCTTCTGCATCCCCGGCATGTGCATGACGGTGCATGACCTCCTGGAGGGCAACCACGCCCCCACCGAGCTGGAGGCGCGCCAGGCGCTCGCGGGCAACCTGTGCCGCTGCTCCGGCTACCGGGGCGTACTCGAAGCCGTACGGGACGTCGTCTCCGAGCGCGAGGCGAGCGCGGCGGCCACCGCGCACGAGGGCTCCGACGAGCCCCGTGTCCCGCACCAGATTCCCCACGCGCACGACGGAGGCATGGCGTGAGCAGCGACGCGACCACCGCCGTTCCCACGGCCCCGGTCCCGGTCCCCGAGCTGTCGGGGGCGGGGCCCCTGGGCCAGGAGCAGCCCGCGCACGGCCTCGGCACCTCGCTCCCGCAGGCCGAGGCGCGGGCGAAGACCGAGGGCACCTTCCCGTATGCCTCCGACCTGTGGGCCGAGGGCCTGCTGTGGGCGGCGATCCTGCGCTCCCCGCACCCGCACGCGCGCGTGGTCTCGGTCGACACGAGCGCCGCGACGGCGATGCCGGGCGTACGGGCGGTGGTGACGGCCGCGGACGTACCGGGCGCGGCGACGTACGGGCGGCAGGTCGCCGACCGGCCGGTCTTCGCCTCCGACCTGGTCCGGCACCACGGCGAGGCGCTGGCCGCCGTCGCCGCCGACCACCCCGACACGGCCCGGCTGGCCGCCGCCGCGATCACCGTCGAGTACGAGGTGCTCGACCCGGTGACCGACCCGGAGAAGGCGTTCGCGGCCGAGGCGCTGCACCCCGACGGGAACCTGATCCGGCACATCCCGCTGCGCTTCGGGGACCCGGACGCGACCGGTGAGGTCGTGGTGGAGGGCCTGTACCGGATCGGACGGCAGGACCCGGCGCCGATCGGCGCCGAGGCGGGCCTGGCCGTGCCGCGCCCGGACGGCGGGGTGGAGCTGTACACCGCGTCGACGGACCCGCACACCGACCGGGACCTGGCGGCGGCCTGCTTCGGGCTGCCGACCGACCAGGTCAAGCTGGTCGTCACGGGTGTCCCTGGTGCCACCGGGGACCGTGAGGACCCGGGCTTCCAGATCCCGCTGGGCCTGCTGGCGCTGCGTACCGGCTGCCCGGTCAAGCTCACCGCCACGCGCGAGGAGTCCTTCCTCGGCCACGCCCACCGGCACCCGACCCTGCTGCGCTACCGCCACCACGCGGACGCGGAAGGACGCCTCGTGAAGGTGGAGGCGCAGATCCTGCTCGACGCGGGCGCGTACGCGGACTCCTCGTCCGAGTCGCTCGCGGCGGCCGTGGCCTTCGCGTGCGGCCCGTACGTCGTCCCGCACGCCTTCGTCGAAGGCTGGGCGGTCCGCACGAACAACCCGCCGTCCGGCCATGTACGGGGCGAGGGCGCGATGCAGGTGTGCGCGGCGTACGAGGCGCAGATGGACAAACTGGCGGCGAAACTGGGCGTGGACCCGGCGGAGCTGCGCATGCGGAACGTCATGGCGACGGGTGACATCCTGCCCACCGGCCAGACGGTGACGTGCCCGGCGCCGGTGGCCGAACTCCTGGCGGCCGTAAGGGACTTCCCGCTGCCGGCCCTCCCGAAGGACACCCCGGAGGGTGACTGGCTGCTGCCCGGCGGCCCGGAGGGCGCGGGCGAACCCGGCGCGGTGCGGCGGGGCGTGGGCTACGCGCTGGGCATGGTGCACATGCTGGGCGCGGAGGGCGCCGACGAGGTCTCGACGGCGACTGTACGGGTCCTGGACGGCGTGGCCACGGTCATCTGCTCGGCGGTGGACACCGGTTCGGGCTTCTCGACGCTCGCCCGGCAGATCGTGCAGGACACGCTGGGACTCGACGAGGTGCACGTGGCGCCCGTCGACACCGACCAGCCGCCGGCCGGACCGGCGGCGCACGGCCGCCACACCTGGGTCTCGGGCGGGGCGGTCGAACGGGCCGCGAAGATGGTCCGTACGCAGCTTCTCCAGCCGCTGGCGCACCAGTTCGGGATGTCGACGGAACTCCTCCAGATCACCGACGGCAAGATCACGTCCTACGACGGGGTGCTCTCGACGACGGTCACCGAGGCGATGGACGGCAAGGAACTCTGGGCCACGGCCCAGTGCCGCCCGCATCCGACGGAGCCGCTCGACGAGGCGGGCCAGGGCGACGCGTTCGTCGGCCTGGCGTTCTGCGCGATCCGCGCGGTGGTCGACGTGGACATCGAACTCGGCGCCGTACGGGTCGTGGAGATGGCCGTCGCGCAGGACGTCGGCCGCATCCTGAACCCGGCGCAGCTGACCGCCCGCATCGAGGCGGGTGTCACACAGGGCGTGGGCGCGGCGCTCACGGAGAACCTGCGCACGACCCGCGGCGTGGTGCGGCACCCCGACTTCACGGGGTACGCACTCCCGACATCCTTGGATGCCCCGGACATTCGCATCGTGAAACTGGTCGAGGAACGCGACGTGGTCGCGCCCTTCGGCGCGAAGGCGGCGAGCGCGATCCCGGTCGTCACCTCACCCGCCGCAGTGGCCTCAGCGGTACGCGCCGCAACGGGCCGCCCGGTCAACCGCCTCCCGATCCGCCCCCAGGCGGCCGTCGCCGTGCCCAATTCGTAACCATGTGATGTCCGTTGCTTGTGCAACCGGGAGATGCGCACTGTCGTCGTTCCTGACTACAGTGAACTTCTAGACTTGGTGGTAGGCGTCACGCAGCGGACGTCCCGTCATGGTCATGACGGTTCACGGGGGAGGAGCGCGGGCATGGAAGCCTACGTGGGCGGGGGCATGCGAACGCAGGCCGTGAAGTACAGCGCCGACTCCATGCAGAAGTTCAAGCAGCGTGTCGACGAGCTCATCCTGGAGCTCAACGGCTCGGACGCGAGCTCCGGGAAGCTGAAGACGGCCCCGGTGTCCCGCGCGCAGTTCGGCGGAGGCGGCGCGGCCTGGGCCGAGGCCCAGGGGGCCTACGCCGCGTACGACGAGACCCTCGGGCGCCTGGTGGCGCTCTCCGGTCTGCTCAAGGACTGCCTCGAAGGTCTCGGGATCGCCGTCGTCGCCTCGAAGCAGGGCTTCGAGGAGATGGACGACGACATCAAGCGCAAGATGATCGAGATCCACCAGCGGACGCAGGACGCCAAGGACAAGGCGGACAAGGAAGCGGGCCGCGAAACCTCGGCGGGCGGACACGGCGACAAGCCCGAGGGTGACGGCCCCTACCAGTAGGCGGGCGCGGACAGAATTTCAGCGGCACGGGGAAGAGGCGAGGGATGAGGCCTGCAGAGGGCGGCGGAGGCGGCGGAACCAACTTCGCCGGCATGGACCACCAGAAGATGCTGGCGTGGCTGGACGAGGCGAGCAGCTACTACGTCAGGGACGCGGCGGACCGGCTGAAGTCGGTCTCGGACCAAATGGAGGCGATCGCCTCCGACTTGCGTGCCAGCATGAGGAACATGGACTGGGAGGGCGAGGCCGAGAAGGCCTTCGTCGAGTGGGCCACGGAAGTGGCCAACTCGACCACGCTGCTCTCGGACTACAGCGAGCGCGGGGCCAAGCACATGGCGGAGAACGCCGCGGCCATCGCCTCGGCGCAGAGCGCCATGCCCCGGTACGTCTCCCACGCGAACGCGAAGGAGAACCTGGAAGCCGCCCTGAAGTACCACAACGACCCGGACTCGCAGACCGTCGCGCGGAACGCGCGGGGCTCGATGGCGAAGAGCGACGACGCCGCGGCCATCGCGGCCAAGGAGCTGGAGAACAAGCAGGCGGCGGCGGCCGAGATGTACCGCCTCTCGGACGCGTACAAGTGGTCGTCGTTCTACATGAAGAGCAACGAGGCGCCGACCTTCCCGCCGCCGCCGGGGGCGTTCGTTCCCGACCGCACCGGTGATCTCAGCACGGGCACCCATATCGACCCCGCGACGCGGAGCAACAGGCGTTCCACGGGTACGGACGCGGGGACGACGACGTCGGACACCACGCGTCCGCAGCAGGAGATCCGCTCCACGTCCGACACCAGCACGATCCCGCCGAAGGGCGACACCACCGGGCCGACGCACATCATCCGCCCCGAGGTCCGGCCCGAAGCCCCCGTCGACCTCGGCATCGACAGCGTGGACACGCTGCCGCAGACGACCACGACCCACCCGACCACGCACACCCCGGGCGGTCAGCCGCCGCTCACCAAGCCGGACGGCGGCACGCCCCCGTTCGTGACGCCCAACGGCGTCCCTCCCTTCACCGGGAAGGGCGGCCCCGGGCCGCTGGCCCCCACCGGCCCCGTCACCGGCGGCACGCGCAACCCGATGAACACCGGCCGCGGCCTCCCGGGCCCGCTGGGCGGCACCCGCGAGGGCATCAGCGGCGGCCGTCCTGTGCCCCACACTCAGGGCCGCCCGCAGACCGGCCTCCCTCGGAGCCCCGTCATCGGCAACGAACAGAGCGGCGGCCGCAACGGCACGGGCATGGGCCGCGGCATGGGCGGCGGCGGTATGGGCGGCCACATGGGCGGCACGGGCGCCGGGCAGAGCGGCATCAGCGGCGGACGCCGCCTCGCCGGTGAGACCGGCGGGGTCGTCGGCGGCAAGGCGCAGCGCGCCGGCGCCGCCGGTGGCACCGGGCGTCCGTTCACGCCGGGCGGTTCCGGTCTCGTGCGCGGAGGCGCCACGAAGCCCGGCGACCGCGAGGAGCAGAACGGAGAGCGTCCCGACTACCTCGTCGAGGACGAGGAGACCTGGCAGCAGGGCCGCCGCGTGGCGCCGCCCGTCATCGACTGATCAGCGCGAGGAAGCAGATGCGTACCAGCAGTATTCGTCGGAGCCGTGCCCGAGTCACCGCCTCGGCCGCCTTGGGGATGCTGCTGGTGGGCATCGCTTCCGTCCCTGCCCACGCGGAAGGTGTCCGGGACCGGCAGTGGCACTTGGACGCCTTCGGCGCCGAGAAGATCTGGCAGCTCAGCACGGGTGAAGGCGTGACCGTCGCCGTTCTCGACAGTGGCGTGGAGAAGCAGAATCCGGATCTGCGGGGCCGGATCCTCAAGGGCAAGGACTTCGCCCCCGATCAGCCCGGAGACGAGTACACCGACTACACCGGGCACGGCACGGGAATGGCGGGCCTCATCGCGGGCACCGGGGCACGGGACGGCGGCAACGGCGCCTACGGACTGGCCCCGGGGGCCAAGATCCTTCCCGTCCGCGTGCCCGGGGCGGACACGGGCAAGGTCAGTCAGGCCGCAGCCAACGAAGAGTTCAACCGGGTCATGCCGCAGGCCATCCGCTACGCCGCTGACGCCGGTGCGAAGGTCATCAACATCTCGCAGGGCGCCACGGAGGGGTCGAAGCAGCTCACCGAAGCCGTGAAATACGCCCTGGACAAGGGATCACTCGTCTTCGCGGCCGTCGGGAACAGCGCCGACAAGGGCAACGAAACCGAGTACCCGGCAGCGACCCCCGGCGTCGTCGGGGTCGGTGCCTCGGACGAAAAGGGCAAGCGCATCACGGTGTCCCAGTTCGGCCCCCAGGTCGATCTCGTGGCTCCGGGCAAGGACACCGTCCACGCCTGTGGCGGAGGCACCGGACTTTGCCAGTCCACCGGTACCAGCGACGCCACCGCCCTCGCCTCCGCCGCCGCCGCGCTGCTCTGGGCCAAGCACCCCGACTGGACCAACAACCAGGTCCTCAAGGTCATGCTCAACACCATCGCCCGGCCCGAGGGCGGCGAGAAGCGCAGCGACTACATCGGCTTCGGAGCCATCCGTCCCCTGCGCACCCTGAAGACCCCCGGCGACCCCGGCCCCGCCGACATCCGGCCCATCGACGACCTCACCGAGGCCGCCCCCGAGACCCCGACCGCCACTCCGACCGACCTGCCGTCGGCCGACCCGGCCCCCTCGGAGTCCGCCCCCGGCCCCGCCCCGGCCCCCCAGGCCGCCGCCTCCGAAGACGGCGGCAACGCCGGTCTCTGGATCGGTCTCGGTATCGGCGCTGCCGTGCTCATCGGTGCCGCCGTCGCCGTTCCCTTCCTCCGCTCGCGGCGTAGCTGAGCCCGCCCGCCGCCGAGTCCGCCCACCCGCCTGCCGCCAGGCCGTACGTCACTCACCCATGGGGAAACACATGTCGTTCGACGAGGAGTGGAGCCAAGCCCGCAGCGAAAGCGTGGCGATGAGGCTCAACAGCGTGCCCACCGACCCCGGCGGGGGCGGTGGTGGTCCCAGCGACTACAAGGTGACCTCCGCCGACCTCAAGGCCATCGGCAACGAGGCCCAGGAGCTGTTCCACTGGTTCGAGCGGGACGCCTTCCACGCAGGCGCCCAGACCGACACCGCCTCCACGAGCCTGGACGGCGACGGCTTCCGGACAGGGTCGGCGATGTGGACCATGTGGGACACCTGGCGCGGCCAGGCCGAGACGCTCCTCAGCGCCTGCGCGCACATCCACAACCACCTCGAAGACACCGTCATCAGCCACACCAACCACGAAGAGGTGCTGGTGACGAACTTCTCCATGTCCACGATCGACAAGCACTTCAAGTGAGCCGACGCCGGTAACAGCGGCTGACGAGGGATACAGATGCTGAAGTTCGACCAGGTCCTCCACGCCCGGCTCGGCAGCCTCAAGGAGGCGGTCACCGTGTGGTCGGAGACGGTGACCAAGCTGGAGAAGACCAAGGAGAAGGCGGAGACCGGCCTCCGGAACAAGGCCGACAAGGCCGACTGGAAGGGCGAGAACGCCGGCGTGACGCAGGCGTTCGTCCGGAAGACGGCCAAGGAGTTCGGCGACGCCCTGACCGAGGCGACCAGCATCCGCAACATCCTGCGGGACGCGCAGAGTGAGTTCCAGGCGGCGAAGAGCGAACTGGAGAAGCTGGTCGGGGAGGCGCCCGGCAAGGGCATACGCATCGACCCCGACGGCGTCGTCAGCTATCTGATCCACCCCGACCGCCGGGCCAAGGACTACGACGGACCCAAGCCGGAGCAGGCCGACTTCGAGGCGATGCGCGCCGCGATCAAGGCCGCGATCACCCGCGCCGACGAGGCCGACGACGTGGCCTCCCGCGCCCTGCGCGGACTCGTCGGCAACGACAAGAACAACTTCTCCGACACGAGCTACGACTCCCTCACGGCCGCCTCGAAGGCCCAGGACGCCGAGGACGCGCACGCCGCCTACGAGCTGTACAAGAAGGGCGACGACGCCACTCCCGAGGAGATCGACAAGCTCAACGCCCTCTTCAAGGCCAACCAGAAGGACCCGTTCTTCGCCGAGCGGTTCGCCCTGGAGGTCGGGCCGAAGGGCAGCATGGAGTACTGGGCGGACATGGGCGATCCGAGCGACGGCTCCCGCCTGGGCGCCGACCACCAGGACAAGCTGAAGGAACTCCAGAAGAACTGGAGTCTGACGCTCGCCACCGCGACCCATTCCACGAGCTCCGACATGGAGCAGTGGAAGGCCGACGTCATCAAGGCCGGCAGCGAGCCGATCCAGACGCGTGGCAGCAACCCGTACGGCTTCCAGGTCATGAGCAACCTGATGCGGGTCGGCGACTACGACGACAAGTTCCTCAAGGACTACGGCAACGCCCTCGTCGTCACCGAGCGGAAGATGACGCACGACGGCCGGCTGCCCCCCGACCGCGCCTGGCAGCAGCTGGGTGGCATGCCCAACCACCTCAACTGGCAGGGCGGCGACCTCGGCACCGACCCCATGGTCGGCTTCATGGAGGGGCTCGGGCACAACCCGAAGGCGTCGACGGACTTCTTCAGCGGCTCCATCGACCTCACGCCCGAGAACGGCAAGGGCGACAAGAAGCTCGACCCGTTCGACTACTTCACCAAGGACCGCGACTGGCCCGAGGAGCTGAACGACAAGGGCGACCGCACCAAGGAGCCCGGCTACAACGCTCTCGGCCACGCCCTGGAGTCCGCGACCACCGGCCACCCGTACGACGCCGATACCGAGGGCCTCAAGGACGTACGGACCAAGGAGAACGCGGAGGTCATGCAGAAGGTCGTCGAGCGCTACGGCAGCGATCCCAAGGTCATGCACAAGCAGCCGGGCATCGACGACAGCCTCGGCAAGATGGGCGCCGCGTACATCGACGAGCTGAACCGCTCCCTGGAGACGGACAGCGACACGGCGACGCACGAGAAGAAGAACTCCCCGTTCGGCTTCAATGACGACAAGGGCAAGTCCCGGTTCGGCCCGGAGTTCGACACCAAGCTGCTCTGGAACCGCGGCGACGCCGTCAACTTCATGGGCATCGTGTCGCAGAGCGAGACCGGCCACTCCACCCTGTCGGCGGCCGAGTCGCTGTACACGACGAGCGTCCTCGACCAGGTGGGCCCCAAGCCCGGAACCCCCTTCGACGACCGGGACCTCACCGACGCGCGGACCACTCTGCGGATCGGGTCCGAGGCGCAGGGAATCCTGGACGAGACCCGCATGGCGCAGATCGACAAGGACTACGAGAAGGACTCCGAGGAGCACAAGAAGGCCGTCGGCAAGACGACCGAATGGGTCAAGTTCGGTGTGGGCGCGGTCGCCGCGGGCGGTGTCGTCGCGCTGA
Source organism: Streptomyces sp. NPDC001728 (assembly GCF_040297565.1). Classification (NCBI taxonomy): domain Bacteria; kingdom Bacillati; phylum Actinomycetota; class Actinomycetes; order Kitasatosporales; family Streptomycetaceae; genus Streptomyces; species Streptomyces sp. NPDC001728. The sequence continues at coordinate 210,799 of NZ_JBEOZK010000008.1, read as the reverse complement.
CCGGCGGCGCGGGTGGCGTACTCGTACCGCTGGCCGCCGAGACGGTGGGTGGCGCCGTGGTGACCTTCATCGGCATGGAGGCCGACGACATCGGCGAGAAGTACGAGAAGGACGAGCTGCTCAAGAAGAAGTCCGACGACCTGAGCGACGAGGCGCTGGCCATGGGCAAGGAGAACTCGCTCAGGCCGGGCATCGCCTACGCGAACGCCGAGGGCTGGAGCGAGAAGGACCGCAACTATCTTGACGAGGAGCTGGTCAACTACGTCCGGACCTCGCGTCTGCACGCGCGGGACAACTCGCTGCCCGACCCGTACGAGAAGGACTGACATGCGGTCTGCGCTGACCAGGATCGGTGCGGCGGTCGCCGTCGCCGTCGTACTCACGAGCTGCTCCGGCGGGACCGGAAGCGGGAACGGGAGCGGCGGCGACGGTACGGAGAAGTCGGGCGGCGTCTCGGCGGCCGGGATCTGCGGCGGCGTCTTCGCCGGGGACGCGGCGACGGCGGCGCTGGAGGGGGCGATGGGGGCCGAGCGGTTCGAGGAGGGTTCGACGAAGCCGGAGAAGGCGCTCGACCTGCTGCGCGACGCGAGCCGCGCGCCGCTGGCGGACTCCTACCGGCCGCAGCCGGTGAAGTACTGCGGTCTCCACGCAGCCGGAAGCGTGGAGACCGACCTCTCCGTCCAGCTCGCCCCTGCCCACGGAGCCCCGGGACTGAACGCGGAGCACGCGAAGAAGGTGACGTCCTACGCCACGGGTCTCCAGGCGTTCTCCTCCTCGGCGGTCGGCTACCTCTACTTCTCCTGCGGCCTTGCGGCACCTGCCCACAAGACCGTCGTCGAAGTGAAGGTGTGGGGGCCGCCCGGCACCCCGGAGACGGACCTGAAGCAGCGCGACCGCCTGATGACCCTCACGAACACGGCGGCCCGGAAGATCTCGAAGGAACTGGGCTGCCAGGAGGACGGCCTCGCGACGGGCACGCTGAAGACCGTCCCGAACCCTACGACGGCTCCGTAGCCGAGACCGCCCGCCCGGGCTCCTACACCCCGAACACCGGCATCGCCGCGATCCGTCCGCCCCGGGCGATGAAGACGCGGTTGGCGTCGCTGGAGAGCTGGTAGGAGCCCGTGCGCTGCATCGTCACGGTGAAGAGGTTCTCGCCCGACACCTTGTGGATGACCTCGACGGACTTGTTGTCGGGGGAGTGGACCCAGACCGTCGTGCCCTCCACGGCCGGCGGGCTGACGCTGCCCTCGCCGTAGCCGTCCAGCACCGTGGACCACATCGAATTCGGGAGGTCGACGTCCGGGATGGTGCCGAGGCGGGAGACGGTGTACGTGTCGACCGCGACGACCAGTTCGCCGTCCGCGGCCGGGCTGCCGTAGCCGTGGTACGCGGCGTCGCGGAGGGTCTCGTCCTTCCACAGGAAGTCGCCGCGGTCGAGGCGTCGGGCCGTGAGGGTGTGGCCGCCGAGGTAGACGGTGTTGCCGCCGATCGCCGGGGCCTGGCCGGCGGTGCCCTGGTTGGTGATCTGCCAGTCCGTCTCGCCGTTCTCGGTGTAGAGCCCGGCGACGCGGCCGTCCCGGCCGTGGACCACGAGCCGCTGCCTGCCCACGGCGGCCTTCGCGGGGCCGTTCTGGGAGCGGGGCGAGTGCATCGGCCGTGACCAGGTCGTGGCCAGGGTCCAGGCGTTGACGGCGTGGAGTTCGTTGTCCTTGGTCGCCAGGTAGACATGGGTGTCGTCGGCGGCGAGCACGTCGTCGACGTTCTCGCCCGTCTGCCAGACGGGAGCCCCGGTGGAGGCGACGAAGGCGTTCAGGACGCCCTTCTTGTCGACGGCCACGACCAGCCGGTCGGCGACCGAGACGAAGCCCGCGTCGGCGTCGATGTCCTTGGCCCGCCACCGCTCCTTGCCGTTGGTCACGGAGAGGGCGAGCAGGCCGCCCGTCTTCGCCTGGACGACGACCACATCCCTTACGGGGAGGGGGAGTTCACCCTCCGGCGCCACCACGTCGAGCGGCCCCCACAAGGGGTCCGGGGACTGACCCGGCCCGGTGTCGATGGCCGAGACGAACGCGGCCTCCGGGGTCGGCACAGCGGGCGGCACATCGGCCGTCGGCGACTTCCCCTCTCCCCGGCTCAGCCACCAGGCGCCCGCCCCGCCCCCCGCCCCCAGCACCGCCACGCTCACCGCCGCACCGGTGAGGAAGCGGCGCCGGGACGGCGACGCGGACGTCACGGCGGTGTCGGCGGGCGCCGTCAGGCGCTTCGTGGCGGCCTCGCGCCGCTTGATGTCCTCGGCCAGCGGCCCCTTGCGCCACGCCCGGTCAGCGCCCTTCGGCGGCGCGAAGGCCTCCACGATCCGGGGCGGCTGCGGACGGTACGCCGGGTCCTTCGCCAGACACGTCCCGATCAGCTCCTGGAGCTCCGGCGGCACCAGGCTCAGGTCCGGGGTCCCGTGCACGACCTCGTACTGGACCGCCGCCACATGCGCGCCGTCGAAGGTGCGCCGCCCGCTCGCCGCGTACGCGAGGACCGCGCCGAGCGAGAAGACGTCCGAGGCCGGACCGACCCGCTGTCCGAGGACCTGCTCCGGCGCCCCGTACCCGGGGGTCACCGGGATCTGGCCCGTCGTCGTGAGGGTGAGGCCGTGCTCGGGGCGGGCGATGCCGAAGTCGATGATCCGGGGGCCGGTGGAGGTGAGCACGATGTTCGCGGGCTTGAGGTCGCGGTGGATCAGACCGGCCGCGTGGATGTCGTGCAGGGTGCGGGCGAGCTGGGCGGCGAGGGCGCGGACCGCCTGCACCTCCATCGGACCGTACGCGCGGACGGCCTCGTCGAGCGTCGGACCGGCGAGGAACTCGGCGGCGATCCACGGCCGTCCGCCCTCGGTCCGCGCGCCGAGGACCCGGGCCACGCCCTTGCTGGTGACGGCCCGTGCCATGTCGGCCTCGCGGACGAACCGCTGGGCGAGGTGCTGGTCGTGGGCGAGTTCGGGACGGAGGACCTTGACGGCGGCGGGCACCCCGTCGGCGTCCCGGCCGACGTACACCTTGCCCATGCCGCCCTCGCCGAGGACGCCGAGCAGGCGGTACGGGCCGAGCCGGAGCGGGTCGCCGGTGGCGAGGGACTGAGTGGTCACGGGGTGCTCTCCGGGTCGGGAGGGGAGGGGCGGGGAGGCTACGGGCGGGAGGACACGGCGGGTGAGTGTCCGTCACGCGTACGGGATGGCCATCACGGACGTCGCTCCGGCCCCGATGATCCTGGTCCGTTCCTTGTCGACGACGTAGCGGCTGGCGTCCGTCGGGAAGACCCACGTCGAGCGTTTCGACGTCATCCCGACCGCGCTCAGCCCGCCGTGGACGGGGGCGTACACGAATCTGTCCCCTGCCACGGGGGCGGTGAGATAGTCGGGAGTCAGGGCGCGGCCCGAGGGGTGCTCCGCCCAGAACAACGTGCCCTTCTTGCCCACGACGGCCACGAGACCCGGGGACTCCCTCCGCTCCTGCGCGTAGACGATGTCGTTCCGCCCGACGGCCGGCAGTCCGAAGTAGGTGGACCCGGAGCCGTACTCCCAGGCGGTCGCGCCGTCGGTGAGACGCAGGGCGCGGAGCCGGTCGCCGCCGATGTACACGTGCAGTTCGTCGATCGCGAGCTGGCCGGGCTTGTAGGACTGGGAGTCCCTGAGCGCGATACGGCGCTGCCAGAGCCGGCGCCCGGTGCGCACGTCCCGGGCCTGGACGACGAAGAACTCCAGATCACCGCTGTTCTTGCCGAGGATCAGCCGGTCGCCGACGACCTGGGAGAGCCAGGGGCGGACCCCGTCCCACTCGTACGGCAGGCGCCATGCCTCCTTTCCCGTACGGAGGTCGACCGCGATCAGGTGCCAGCCCCTCTCGTTCGCGTCCGGGGCGGTCTCCTTCTTGCCCCGCCGCGAGGACGCGAAGAGCATGCCGCCGGAAGCGGTGAGGAGTTCGGTGCCCAGGCCCGATCCGTCGAAGCCCTTGAGGACGATCTGCGGGGCCGTCTCCTTGCCGGTGCGCGGGTCGAGCGTACGGATCTGCAGGGCCCCCGGGCCTTCGGAGGGGCCGTCCGACACGTAGAAGGAGGTGCCGTCGGTGGTGATCTGCTGGGGCTCCATGACCGCGCTGTCGGACCAGAGCACGCGGCCGTCCTTCAGGTCGAGGGCCCGGAAGGAGACGGTCTCCGCGAAGCCGACGACATCACCCGCGAGGAGCTGCGTGGTCTCCTCCTCGCGGTCGAGCGAGCTGCCCTGCCACAGCGCCACCGGTGACCCGTCGGCGGCCGTCGGGGCCGGCAGGGCGGTGGGACCCGTGGAAGCCTGGGCGCCGTTGGTGGCTTCGGGGGTGTCCCGCGACCCCAGCCACGCCCACACCCCGCCCCCCACCCCCGCCAGCCCCAGCGCCGCCGCCCCCGCCGTCGTCAGGAGGCGGCGGCGGGACAGCGGGGTGTCCGGGACCGTTTCCGCCGTGGCCGAGCCCGCCGGAGCCGGGAGGCGGTGGGGGGCGTGCAGCCAGACGTCCGTCGCGCGGCGGGCGATGTCCGTGAGGACGAGCGGCGGGAGGTGGTCGGCGAACTCGCCGTGGCCGTCGTGGAGGTGGTCCACCAGTGCTGCCGTGGTGGGCCGGGCCGCCGGGTCCTTGGCGAGGCAGGCCGTCAGGAGCGGCAGCAGCGCTTCCGGTACACCGGTGAGGTCCGGCTCGGCGTACCGGACGCGGTAGAGGAGGTCGGCGGCGGAGCCCGTACCGAAGGGGCCGTGGCCCGTCGCGGCGAAGACCAGGACACCCGCGAGCGCGAACACATCACCCGCAGGCGGGTGTTCCTGCCCGCTCGCCTGCTCCGGCGACATGTACGCGGGCGTGCCGGCCGCAGCCCCCGTCCGTGTGAGGTGGTCGTCGCCGGCCGCGCGCGCGATGCCGAAGTCGATGATCTTCGGGCCGTACGCGGTGACGAGGACGTTCGACGGCTTGAGGTCGCGGTGGACCACGTCCGAGGAGTGCAGCTGCGCGAGGGCCCCGGCGAGCGCGGCGCCGAGGGCGCGGACGGTCGGTTCGGGGAGCGGGCCGCCGAGCGCGACGGCGTCGTCGAGCGGCGGGCCGAGGACGTACTCGGTGGCCAGCCACGGCGTCCCGGCCAGCGGGTCGGCGTCCACGACGGCCGCGCCGTGGCGGGCGCCGATGATCCGGGCGGCGTCGGTCTCGAGGCGGAAGCGGGCCCGGAACGCCGGGTCGGTGGCGAGCCGCGCGTGCACGGTCTTGAGCGCGACGGTACGGCCGCCGGGGGTGCGCGCCAGATAGACCGTGCCCATGCCGCCGGAGCCGAGGCGGGCGAGGAGACGGTAGGTGGCGACGGCGACCGGGTCGTCGTGGGTCAGGGGCGACAGCATGGGATGAGGTCCGTCAGGTCCGGGGGAAGGGGGGGAGGAGGCGTGCGGTAGTCGGGGTCACGCCCGTACCGGCTGAGGGAGTTCGGCGGCCAGCAGTTCCGAGGACTGCCGGGCCAGCGCCGCCACCACCCGGCCGGGGAGCCAGCCCGGGGCGAGGAGGGAGCCGGCCGAGTTCAGTACCGTCCCGTGGGTCGTCGGCGGGGCGAGGGCGGTCATCAGGGCGGCGGCCGTCGGCCGGTCGGCCGGGTCGCGGGCCAGGCAGGAGGCGATCACCGGGCGCAGTGCGGGCGGGAGTTCGTCACGTTCGGGCACGGTGTGCCCGGTGGCGGCGTACGCGAGGACGGCGCCCAGCGCGAAGATGTCGCCCGGCGGGCGGGGGCGTCCGCCCGAGGCCTGTTCGGGGGCGAGCGCGCCCGGGTCGAGGCCGGGCAGGCCGGTGCGGGGCTCGCCGTCGGCGGAGGCGGCTCGTACGGCTCCGTAGCAGGTCAGGCGGGGTCCGTCGGCGGTGAGCAGGACGGCGGCGGGGGAGACCCCGGCGTGTGTGACGCCCTGCCCGTGGGCGGCGGCGAGTGCCTCGGCGAGGGTGGCGCCGACGGCTCGGACGGTGGCCTCGGGCAGCGTGCCGCCGTGGACGGCGAGGGCGACGGGGAGCGGGAGGGCGGGGACGTAGGGGCCGGCGTACCAGGGCGTCTCGCCGGGGCCCGCCATGACCGTCACCGGCGCGATCCAGGGGCCGATGAGCCGGCGGCCTGCGTCGGCCTCGACGGCGAAGCGGCTCGGATCGGCGCCCGGGAGGGGGGCGTTGAGGAGCACGGTCTGCTCGCCGTCCTCGCTGCGGGCGACGAATCGGCGGCAGGGGAGCGGGGATCCGGGACGGGACGGATCGAGGCGGGTGATCAGCCGGTACGGGCCGATCCGCCGCGCGGACTCCTGCTGCGTGCGCGCCCGTTCCACCGTTCCTGCCCCCGTCGTCCGTGCACCCCGTGGTGACGGGGGCGGGGTCGAGCCTATCGAGGCGGGGGCGGTGGCCGTGGCCGGAGGGGGGTCCGGCGGTGGGGGCGGAGCGACGGCGGGCCCGGGAAGCCCGAGGTGTCCGAGTTGCGATGGTGAACCATGTGTGCGGAGGTCGTGAAGACGTCCGGGGCGATGTTGATCCCAGTGGGGACAAGCTTCAACAGGTGCTTATGACGCTACGATCGCTGTGTTTCCGGGGCAGGGAACTTGCTGAGGCGAAGTCGAAACGATCATCGCGCGGGGGAGGGTGTGCCGTTCGAGCGGGCATGGGCGTCGGCACGGTCCATGTCCGCGGCCCCGTGGACATGAGGCTCAATCAGGTCGCCCCCGAGCCGGGCTCTTCGCCGTGAAGGGGTGGCGCGGCGAGCCGTAGGCCCTCCCCCCCGTCAGTCCTCCGCCGCCGGCGACAGCTGCGACAGCAGCACCACCGTCGCGCGGGTGATCAGCGCCGCGAGGAGGATCGTGCCCAGGCCCTCGACGCGGAGGTCGGACATCTTCGGGGCCAGCCAGGAGATCAGCCACCAGATCAGGGCGTCCTGGACGAAGCCCGCCAGGCCGAAGGCGAGCAGTGCGGGGAGCGGGACGCGGCCGGACGGGCCGATGAGGATCAGCTGGGTGAGGACGGCCAGGACCACGGTGGCGAAGAGGACGGAGAAGGCCGCGTCGACGGTCTCCGGACCCAGTGTGATGCCGGGCAGCAGGGCCCCGGCGAGGGAGACGCCCACGAGGACGCCCAGCTTGCGTCTGCCTTGATCGCTCATGCGCGGACTGTGGCACACCCGAACGCCGGATGTGAAGGTTCCATAAGGAAGATCATCAAGGGTGCCCGTCGAGGGCGCCCGGCAGGGGTGCCGATCAAGGCGGCGCCCCTCGAGGATCTTCATTCAGAGACCGTGGCGGGATTCGAACCCACGTAACTCGCTTTGCAGGCGAGCCCCTCAACCACTCGGGCACACGGTCGTGCGGTGCATGAGCAGAACCGTAGATCGGCGGCCTGGAGAGGCTCAAGGGTTCCCGGGGGCGTGCCATGCGACTGCAACGGCGCTGCCACACCCCGTTCACAGTCGTACGGCCAAGGGCTGAGGCCGACCGGGACTCCTGACAGGGGTCACCAGGTCATTGACCTCTTACCCTGGGGGAATGAGCGCCCTCGAACCCCGCGACGCCGCGGCCGACCCCGACGAAGCCGTCGCCACCGACGTCGCCCCCCGCCCCGGCCCCAGGGCCGACCTACCCGACGGCGACGGGGCCAAGGACTCCGTCCTCGACTCCGCCCACCGGGCGCTCAGTATCGGCATCGTCTCCGTCGTCCTGCTCATCGCCTTCGAGGCGACCGCCGTCGGCACCGCCATGCCCGTCGCCGCCCGCGAGCTGAACGGCGTGTCCGTCTACGCCTTCGCCTTCTCCGCGTACTTCACCACCAGCCTCTTCGCCATGGTCCTGGCCGGGCAGTGGTCCGACCGGAGCGGGCCGCTCGCGCCCCTCACCGTCGGCATCAGCGCCTTCGCCGCCGGACTGCTGCTCTCCGGGACCGCGGGCACCATGTGGCTGTTCATCCTCGGCAGGGCCGTGCAGGGCCTCGGCGGCGGGCTCGTCATCGTCGCCCTGTACGTGATCGTCGGCCGGGCCTACGCCGAACACCTCAGGCCCGCGATCATGGCCGCCTTCGCCGCGAGCTGGGTCGTCCCCTCCGTCGTCGGCCCCCTCGCCTCCGGAACCGTCACCGAGCACCTCGGCTGGCGCTGGGTCTTCCTCGGCATCCCCGTCCTCGTCGTCTTCCCGCTGGCCCTCGCGCTCCCCGCGATCCGCCGCACCGCCTCGGGGCCCGCCGACCCGACCGTGCCCGTCGCCCCCTGGGACCGGCGCCGCATCCGGCTCGCGCTCGGCATCTCGGCGGGCGCGGCCCTCCTCCAGTACGCGGGCCAGGAGCTGCGCTGGCTCGCGCTGGTCCCGGCCGCCGCCGGTGTCGCCCTCCTCGTGCCCGCCGTCCGGGGGCTGCTCCCGCAGGGCACCTGCCGGGCCGCGCGCGGCCTGCCGTCCGTCGTGCTGCTGCGGGGCATCGCCGCCGGCGCGTTCATCGCGGCCGAGTCCTTCGTACCGCTGATGCTGGTCACCCAGCGTGGCCTGAGCCCCACCCTGGCCGGGCTCTCCCTCGCCATGGGCGGCCTCACCTGGGCGCTGGGCTCCTGGATCCAGGCCCGGCCATGGACGGAACCGTACCGGGAGCGGATCGTCGTCCTCGGCATGGTCCTGGTCGCGCTCGCCATCGCCGCCGCCCCGAGCGTGCTGATCACGGCGGTGCCGGTGTGGGTGCTCGCGGTGGCCTGGGCGCTCGGCTGCCTCGGCATGGGCGCGGTGATCGCCTCCACGAGCGTGCTGCTGATGAAGCTGTCCGCGCCGGAGGAGGTCGGCGCGAACTCGGCCGCCCTCCAGATCTCGGACGGCCTCTCCAACGTGCTGCTGCTCGCGGCGGGCGGCGCGGCGTTCGCGGCGCTGGGCGGCGGGGCGGTCGGCCACGCGGTCACGACCGCGACGGGCACGGGCTCCCACCCGGGGGCCTTCGTGGCGGTCTTCCTGCCGATGGCGGGGGTGGCGGCGGCGGGAGCGTGGGTCGCTACGCGGCTGGGGGACGCGAAAAGCCTCTGACACCGCATGGTACCACGCGGTACCATGCGGTACATGGCCGGTCTCAACGTGAGGTTCACCGAAGAAGAGCTCAAGGCGCTGCGCGAGCGCGCGGAGGCGGAGGGGCGCAGCATGCAGTCCTTCGCGCACGACGCGGTGATGAGCGCCCTGGACCAGCACTCCCGCCTGTTCGAAGAGGCGGCCGAGCACGTGCTGAAGGCCAGCGAGGAGCTCAACCGGAGGCTTGCGTGACGTACTTCCTCACGCTCCCGCAGCTCCTCGGTCTCGCGGAGCGGCTCGGGGCGAGCGAGGTGCGCGACTACGGTCTGCTCGACTCCGCCCTGGCGCGCCCGCAGTCGAGCGTGTTCGGTCAGGACGCCTATCCGGGCATCTGGGAGAAGGCCGCGGCGCTGATGGAGTCGCTGGCCCGGAACCACGGCCTCGTCGACGGCAACAAGCGCATCGCCTGGTACGCGACCTGGGTCTTCCTGCACGTGAACGGGCATCCGCTGGACCCGGGATTCGACGTCGACGAGGCCGAGACGTTCGTTCTGGACGTCTGCCAAGGGGCTCTCGACGTGCCCAAGATCGCGGCGCTGCTGCCGAGGTTCGCGCGCTGATCCGCGATGTGTGAGACGTGCCGCACCGGACGAGGTCACGGCCTCGTCCGGCCCGCCCCGAGGCATCGGCACCGGTAAGGTGGCCCGGTTGTCATATCTGGACGAGCGTCGAACCCGGAGATCGTGACTACTACCACCACCTCCTCCCATCACCTCTCTCCCGCCTTCCCCGGACGGGCCCCCTGGGGTACCGCCGGCAAGCTGCGTGCCTGGCAGCAGGGCGCGATGGAGCGGTACCTCCAGGAGCAGCCCCGTGACTTCCTCGCCGTCGCCACCCCCGGCGCCGGCAAGACGACCTTCGCGCTGACCCTGGCGTCCTGGCTGCTGCACCACCACGTGGTGCAGCAGATCACCGTCGTCGCGCCCACCGAGCACCTCAAGAAGCAGTGGGCCGCCGCCGCCGCGCGCATAGGGATCAAGCTGGACCCGGACTACAGCGCCGGGCCGCTCAGCAAGGAGTACGACGGGGTCGCCATCACCTACGCCGGCGTCGGAGTCCGGCCCATGCTCCACCGCAACCGCTGCGAACAGCGCAAGACCCTCGTCATCCTCGACGAGATCCACCACGCCGGAGACTCCAAATCCTGGGGCGAGGCCTGCCTGGAGGCCTTCGAGCCCGCCACCCGGCGGCTCGCCCTCACCGGCACCCCCTTCCGCTCCGACACCAACCCGATCCCCTTCGTCACGTACGAGGAGGGGAACGACGGCATCCGGCGGTCGTCGGCGGACTACACGTACGGCTACGGCAACGCCCTCGGCGACGGCGTCGTCCGGCCCGTCATCTTCCTCTCCTACAGCGGCAACATGCGCTGGCGCACCAAGGCCGGCGACGAGATCGCCGCCCGCCTGGGCGAGCCGATGACGAAGGACGCCGTCTCGCAGGCCTGGCGCACCGCGCTGGACGCCAAGGGCGACTGGATGCCGAACGTGCTGCGCGCCGCCGACCAGCGGCTCACCGAGGTCCGGAAGTCGATCCCCGACGCGGGCGGCCTGGTCATCGCCTCCGACCAGGACTCGGCCCGCTCCTACGCCAAGCTGATCCGCGAGATCACCGGCGCCAAGGCCACCGTCGTCCTCTCCGACGACACCGGCGCCTCGAACCGCATCGACGAGTTCAGCGAGAACAACGACCGCTGGATGGTCGCCGTCCGCATGGTGTCCGAGGGCGTCGACGTACCCCGTCTCTCCGTCGGCGTGTACGCGACGACGATCTCGACCCCGCTGTTCTTCGCGCAGGCCGTCGGGCGCTTCGTGCGTTCGCGCAGGCGCGGCGAGACCGCCTCCGTGTTCCTTCCGACGATTCCCAGCCTCCTCGGTTTCGCCAACGAGATGGAGGTCGAGCGCGACCACGTCCTCGACAAGCCCAAGAAGCAGGGCGAGGAGGACCCGTACGCCGAGTCCGAGAAGGAGCTCGCGGAGGCCGAGCGACAGCAGGACGAGGACACCGGCGAGCAGGACATGCTGCCCTTCGAGGCGCTGGAGTCCGACGCCGTCTTCGACCGCGTCCTCTACAACAGCGCCGAGTTCGGCATGCAGGCCCACCCCGGCAGCGAGGAGGAGCAGGACTACCTCGGCATCCCTGGCCTCCTCGAACCCGACCAGGTCCAGCTGCTGCTGCAGAAGCGCCAGGCCCGGCAGATCGCGCACAGCCGCAGGAAGCCGGACGACGAGGCGGACCTGCTCGAACTTCCCGCCGAGCGGCGCCCTGTCGTCTCCCACAAGGAACTGCTCGAACTGCGCAAGCAGCTCAACACGATGGTCGGCGCGTACGTCCACCAGACCGGCAAGCCGCACGGTGTGATCCACACCGAGCTGCGCCGGGTCTGCGGCGGTCCGCCGAGCGCGGAGGCCACCGCCGGCCAGATCCGCGAGCGGATCAAGAAGGTGCAGGAATGGGCCACCCGGATGCGGTGACCCGTCCCAGTGGGGGATGCGGCTGAGGCCCCTCCCCGTGGAGCACAGGGCTGAGGCCCGTACGACGGCGTTCGTACGGGCCTCACTCGTCCCACCGCGGCGGAACCGGCATGTGCGGGACCGGCCTGCGGGACCGGCATCGGAGACCGGCCCCCACGGTCGGCCTCCGGGCGCCTTCCACGCTACGTGCACGATAAAGCCGATCTTGTCCGCCAAAGTCCCGCGTGCGAGCGACGAAAGTCCCGAACCCTCTCTATCCGGTCGCCGACGCCCGGATTCTGGACGAGGTCTTCCGCTGAGCGGAGCGGGTCGCTACTGTCCCGGCTCAAAAGCAATCGCCCCGTGGCAGCGCCGCCGCGGAGCGCAGCCGGTGTACCCCTTCCTGCCGGCGGCCTCTGACGTGTGTCGCCGACGGGACCGGCGACGCGATCCCGTGAGAGCCCGCCGCCACTCACTCCGAAGGAGAGGGCGTCGTGACCGCGGAGACCTCCCAGACGCTCGACCGGGGACTCAGAGTCCTCAAACTGCTCGCCGACACCGACCACGGCCTGACCGTCACCGAGTTGTCCAACAAACTCGGTGTCAACCGGACCGTGGTCTACCGTCTGCTCGCCACTCTCGAACAGCACGCCCTCGTCCGCCGCGACCTCGGCGGGCGCGCCCGCGTCGGCCTCGGAGTGCTGCGGCTCGGCCGCCAGGTCCACCCCCTGGTGCGGGAGGCCGCGCTGCCCGCGCTCCGCTCGCTCGCCGAGGACATCGGGGCGACGGCCCATCTGACGCTGGTGGACGGGGCGGAGGCGCTCGCGGTCGCGGTCGTCGAACCGACCTGGACCGACTACCACGTCGCCTACCGGGCCGGGTTCCGCCACCCGCTCGACCGGGGCGCGGCCGGCCGGGCCATCCTCGCCGCCCGCCAGGGCGGCCTGATCGAACCGGGCTTCACCCTCACCCACGGCGAACTGGAGGCCGGCGCCAGCGGCGCGGCCGCACCACTGGTCGGCGTGACGGGTGTGGAGGGCAGCGTCGGTGTCGTGATGCTCGCGGACGCGGTACCGGAGCGGGTCGGCCCGAGGGTGGTGGACGCGGCCCGAGAGGTCGCGGACGCGCTGAGATAGGCCGCGGGGCGGCTGCGGCCGTCGCCACGGCTACGGCGCCGCCAGCAGCGTGCCCAGGGCCGTCCGTGCGTGGTGGACCGATCTCCCCGTACGGGTGGTCGTGATCAGGCCCGCCGCGCGGAGCGCCGCCGCGTGGGCCGAGGCCGTCGCGTTGCTGACGCCCAGTCGGCGGGCCAGGTCCGTCGTCGTACGGCCATCGTCCAGCGCGTACAGCAGTTCCGTACGCGTGCGGCCGAGGACCGCCGCCAGGGCTTCGGCCGGGGCGGCGGTGCCCGGCACCGGCGGCAGGCCCGCGCCCGCCGGGTAGGTGAGGACCGCCGGGCGCCCCGGCAGGTCCTGGACCAGCGGGCCGCCCCGCCAGTGGAAGGTCGGCAGCAGTACGAGACCCCGGCCGTCGAGCCGGACCTCGCGAGGCGCGCCCGGACACTCCCACACCCCGTCCCGCAGCCGCGAGCCCGGTGCCACGGCCTTCAGGGCGGCGGCGAGACCCCGCTCGGCGGCCGTCAGCGCGTGCCGGGTGAACTCCGCCCGGTGCAGGTCCTGCACCAGCGGCCACACCGGGGCGAGCACCGCCTCGTACGCCGCCCGCTGCGCGCGGTCGAGCGTGCGCCAGGCGCCGGCCTCCCCGTCGTGCAGGGCGCGGACCCACGGAGGTACGCGGCCCCCGCCCGCGTACACCCGCGCCAGCTCGGAACGGACGAACTCCGGCCGTGCCTCGCGGATCAGCGCGAAGCCCTCCTCCCGGGTCTCCCCGAGGACGTCGAGGAAGTACGGGGCCGCCCCGCCCGGCACCAGCTCCGCGAGGGGCTCGGCCGCGCCCGGCAGCGCGCGCAGCAGCCTGCTCCGCCAGCCCCCGAAGAGCAGCCCCTCGTGCGGGGCGCCGAGCATCATCAGGGCCGCGTGCAGCTCGGGGAGGGGCGATGGCCGGGGCGCGAACCGCACCCGGGTGAGGTCCTCCGCCGTGAAGTGGATGCGCAGCACCCCGTCCGTCCCCCTCCGCCGGCGTTCCGCAAGCCTTTCGGGCCGAGCCTGAACCTTCGCGCACGCCCCCGGCCCCACCCCAGGATGCCGTCCATGACCGACCACATGGCATCCGCCCACCGCATCCCACTCGACCACCGCAGCGCGCCCGAGCGCAGAGCATCTGGCCTTGCGTCCGTCCACAGCAGCGCGCCCGCCATCGCAGCCGTCCACCGCAGCGCGCCCAGCCGCCGTACCGTCGCCAGGGGCGCTCTCCTCGGCGCCGCCGCCGTCCTCCTCGGCCCCGCCCCCGCGCGGGCGGCGGCGGCCGGGCCCGTCGCCCCCCGGCTGCCCGCGCCGACCGGGCCCCACCCCGTCGGCCTCCGTACCTACGCCCTCACCGACACCTCCCGGTTCGACCCCTGGGAGCCGGCGAGCGGCGTACGCGAGGTCAAGATCAGCGTCCTGTACCCGGCCCGCACCGTCCGCGGCTGCCCGCGCGTCCCGCAGCTCACTCCCGCCGAGGCGGCGGAGTTCGCCGATCTCGCGCCCTGGGTGCACCCCGGGCTCCCGGCCGGGGGCGTCGACTGGGGCGCTGCCCTCACCCACGGCCACCTGAACGCACCCGCCCTCCCCGGGCGCCGCCCCGTACTCCTCTACGGCCCCGGCGGCGGCGACTCCCGCACCCTGGGCACGAGCCTCGCCGAGGACCTGGCGAGCCACGGCCACGTCGTGGTCCTCGTCGACCATCCCGGCGACGCGAGCCAGGTGGAGCTGCCCACCGGGATGCGGCTCACCGTGCTGCGCGGGAACCCGGACCCGGCGACCTTCCGCACCATGGTCGACACCAGGGTGGCCGACCTCCGCCTCGTCCTCGACCGGCTCGGGAGCCTGCCCCTCGCCCCGGTCATGGACCTCCGCCGGACCGGTGTCTACGGGCACTCGGCGGGCGGCACCGCCGCCGTCCACGCGCTGGCCGCCGACGACCGGATCGGCGCGGGCGTGAACCTGGAGGGCTTTCTCGACCTCGACCCGGCCGCCCTGGACGGCCTCGACCGGCCGCTGCTCATGTTCCGTACCGACGGATTCGAGGAGGCCGCCCGCCTCACATCCTCCTGGGTGGGGATCCCGGCCCCACGGATCACGCTGACCGGCGCCAACCACTGGGTCTTCGGCGACTACGCCTTCCTCGTCCCGCAGCTAACGGCCGCCGGGCTCGTCACCGCGGAGACCAGGACCGCGCTGATCGGACCCGCCGACCCGGCGGCGGCCGTCGCTCGCGTACGGCGCGGGCTGCGGTCCTTCTTCGCCCGGCATCTGCCGGTCCCCGCGCCCCCGGCCCGGCACCGGCGCGTGTCCCAGTAGATTGGGGGCGTGCTCTCCGGTCTCTCCCGCCTCTCCCGTCCTCGTGCGCTCGCGGTGTGCGCCCTGCCCGTCGCCGCGCTCTTCGCCGTCGTCGCGCTCGCGCCGCTGCCGTACGCCATCGCGCAGCCCGGCACCACCGCCGATGTGCTCGGCGAGGACCAGGGGCGGGAGGTCATCACGATCACGGGCGCCCCGGTCCGCCCCACCAAGGGGCAGCTGCGGATGACGACCATCCTCGCGACCGGGCCGTCCACCGAGGTGGATCTCGCGGACGTGACCGACGCCTGGTTCCGTACCGACCGGGCCGTCCTGCCGCACGACTCCGTCTACCCCTCGGGGAAGTCCGACGCCGAGATCGAGAAGCACAACCTCGGGCAGATGCAGGAGTCGCAGGACGCGGCCACCCTCGCCGCCCTCGGGTACCTCAAGAAGGACCCCGAGAAGGTGAAGGTGACCCTGCACCTCGCCGACATCGGCGGGCCCAGTGCCGGACTGCTCTTCTCCCTCGGCATCGTCGACAAGCTCGACGGCGACGGGAACGGCGGTGACCTCACCGGTGGCCGGACCGTCGCCGGTACGGGCACGATCGAACCGGACGGCACGGTCGGCGCCGTCGGCGGCGTCTCCCTCAAGACGCAGGCCGCCGCCCGCGACGGGGCCACCGTCTTCCTCGTACCGAAGGCCGAGTGCTCGGACGCGCGGGCGGAGCTGCCCAAGGGGCTGCGGCTCGTCCCCGTCACCGCGCTCAGCGACGCGGTGTCGTCCCTCCGGAACCTGGAACAGGGACAGGAGTCGAAGGTTCCGTCCTGCTGACGCCGCCTTCGCCGTCCCCGCTGCCCTCGCTCGCGGGCTCCACTTCGGCCTTGGCGTCCGTCGGCACGGCGTGCGGTGCGTCCATCGCCCGCCAGGAGGGGAAGACCAGCGGGCAGAGCGTCGCCAGGAAGTACACCCCGGCGAGGCTGAGCAGCGTGGTGGTGATCCCCACCCGCTCCACCAGGTAACCGGCCGCGAGCCCGCCGAGCGGGGTCGTGAGCAGCACGCTGGCCGTACTGGCGCTGCCGACCCGGCTGCGCAGCCCCTCGGGGACTATCTCGTAGAAGACGGCGCCGAGGATCGGGTTGAGCACCCCGGCCCCGAGACCGCCGAGCGCCATCACCACCAGCAGCGGCGGGGTGGTGTCGGTGACGGCCGCCGTCACGTACACGGGGGCGCCGCAGAGGAGGAAGCCGACCGCCAGGACCGGACGGCGGGGGAAGCGATGACCGACCGCCGCGTACAGCAGGGCGCCGGCGAGGGCGCAGCCGCCGAACACGGCGACGAGCAGGCCGAGCGCCGCCGAACCGCCCAGCTCCTCCCGGGCGTGCACCGGCAGCAGGACCGAACTCCAGCTCTGTGCGAGGCCGTTGGTGACCATCACCATGAGGTTGACGCCGAGGAGCAGCCGGGTGCGCAGCATGAACGAGTAGCCCTCGCGCAGGTCGGCCCGGTACACGGCCGGCGACAACGGCGGTGCTCCGCGCGCCGGTTCGGCGGACGGGACCCCGCGCAGGCCTATGAGGACGAGGAGCGCGGAGACGGCGAAGGTCGCGGCGTCGACGTACAGCACGGTGTCGGCGCCGAGGAAGGCCACGAGCAGGCCGGCGAGGGCGGCGCCGGTCATTCTGGCACCGCGCGAGACGGCGTCGTAGAAGCTGGTGGCGCGGGAGAGCGGGGTGCCGGCCCGCTCGGCCAGGTCGGGCGTGAGGACGTTGCGGGCGGTCTCGCCGGGGGCGTGGAAGAGGCCGGTGACGGCCATCAGCGCGCACAGCATCCAGAACCGGAGCACGCCCGCGTGGTTGAGCAGCGGGATGGCGGCGAGCGCGAGGGCGCAGACGAGGTCGGAGGCGATGGAGACCCGGCGGCGGCCGATCCGGTCGATGACGGGGCCGCCGACGATCGCGGAGAGTATGACCGGCAGGGCGGCGCAGAAGGCGACGAGGCCGGCCTTGCCGGGGCTGCCCGTGGTCTCCAGGGCGAACCAGGGGACGGCGATGAGAGTGAGTGAATTGCCGCTGATGGAGATGGCGTTGGCGGCCAGTACGGTGGCCAGCGGTGCCCGGTCGTTCCGCTTCGTCGTCACGTCGTGTCCCCCCGGTCCCCCCCCGCCCCGGTCACGCGGCCAGAGTGGCCGGTCGACCGGCGGGCGTGACCATACGGAGCCCCAGCTCGACGAGCGTCCAGCCGAGCTGGACGCGGAGGGGCGGCGAGGCCACGCTCGGGACCTCGACGGCCCGGTCGGCGGTGCGGTGCAGTTCGGCGGCGCTCAGGTGGTGCAGCTGGAGGTGGATGTCGGCATGCATGGTCGCGTGGTTCCTTCCGTCAGTTCTCGTGCTGCGGGAACGCGTGCAGGTGCATCCGGACGCGCTCGACGCCGGGGGCGTCCGCGTCGGCGGTGTCGCGGTATTCGTTGATCAGCGTGTGGATCTTCATGTTGAGCTCGCGCAGTTGCTCGGGAGGCAGGGCGAGCGTGAAGTCGCTCATGTTCGAGGCGCCGTACCAGGCCTCGTCCCAGGTGTGGCGGGTGCCGAGCCAGGTCGACATCTCCTGGGCGTGTATGGACGCGATCTCGTGCACGTAGACCTCGACGGCCCCCTGGACCTCGGGGTCCGGGTTCGAGTACAGCGACTCGTCGAAGGTCGTCCCCTGCTGCGCCGCCTTCCACCACCGCTCCCGCCCCTTGCCGCGCGTCGGGTCGTCCTCGACGAAGCCGTGGGCGGCGAGCTGGCGCAGGTGGTAGCTGGTGGCGCCGCTGGACTCGCCGAGCCGGTCCGCGAGCTGGGAGGCGGTGGCGGGTCCGTGGCGGCGCAGGGCGCGCAGCAGCTGGATGCGCAGCGGGTGGGCGAGCCCGCGCAGGGAGCGCGGGTCCAGGCTGCGGCTCAGGAATTCCTCGGGCTCGGACATGACTCAACCGTAGAGTTGCAAAGGATGAGTTGCAACCCCTTTTTTGCAACTCATCCTTTGCATTCACTCCTTTGCGCTCACCGCCCCGCGGTGCTGCCCGTGTGACGCGCCTTCGCGCCGAGCGACGCCGGGCTACAGCGGCTCCCCGCTCGCCGCCTGTTCCACCAGCGGGATGATCCGCAGCGGCACCGGGTTCTCCATCACGATCGCCGTCGACGCCCGCACGATCCCCTCGAAGGCGACCACCTTGTCGATCACCCGCTGGAGGTCCGCGTTGGAGCGGGCGACCAGCCGGCAGAGCATGTCGCCGTGGCCCGTCGTCGTGTGCAGCTCCAGCACCTCCGGCACCGTCGCCAGGTGTTCCCGAACGTCCGCGCCCTGCCCCTGCTTGATCTCCAGGGTCGCGAAGGCCGTGACCGGATAGCCGAGCGCCGCCGGGTCCACCTGCGGTCCGAAGCCCCGGATCACCCCGGTGGCCTGGAGCCGGTCGAGCCGCGCCTGCACCGTGCCCCGGGCCACGCCGAGGCGCCGGGAGGCCTCCAGGACCCCGATGCGCGGCTCGCGCGCGAGGAGCCCGAGCAGCCGTCCGTCCAGATGATCGATCGCCACAGCGGCCTCTCCATGGTCAGGATGTACAAGTCGCACGGCCATACTCGCCGGTTGCTGTGCACAATGACCAGCAGATCAGCGAACTATTGCGCACCTTGCGAAGCGGCGGGACGCTTCTCCCATGACTGAGACCATCGATCACACCCCTTCCACCGCGCGTGAGGCCGATCCCTTCCCGGTCAAGGGAATGGACGCGGTCGTCTTCGCCGTCGGCAATGCCAAGCAGGCCGCGCACTACTACTCCACGGCCTTCGGCATGAAGCTGGTCGCCTACTCCGGACCGGAGAACGGCAGCCGCGAGACCGCCAGTTACGTCCTCACCAACGGCTCCGCCCGTTTCGTGTTCACCTCCGTCATCAAGGTCTCCACCGACCACGGCCGCTTCCTCGCCGACCACGTCGCCGAGCACGGTGACGGCGTCGTCGACCTGGCGATCGAGGTGCCGGACGCCCGCGCCGCGTACGCCTACGCCGTCGAGCACGGCGCCACCGGCCTCACCGAGCCCCACGAGGTCAAGGACGAGAACGGCACCGTCGTCCTCGCCGCCATCGCCACCTACGGCAAGACCCGCCACACCCTCGTCGAGCGCTCCGGCTACGACGGCCCGTACCTCCCCGGGTACGTCGCCGCCGACCCGATCGTCGAGCCGCCGGCCAAGCGCACCTTCCAGGCCATCGACCACTGCGTCGGCAACGTCGAGCTCGGCAAGATGAACGAGTGGGTCGGCTTCTACAACAAGGTCATGGGCTTCACGAACATGAAGGAGTTCGTGGGCGACGACATCGCGACCGAGTACTCGGCCCTGATGTCGAAGGTCGTCGCGGACGGCACCCTCAAGGTGAAGTTCCCGATCAACGAGCCGGCGATCGCGAAGAAGAAGTCGCAGATCGACGAGTACCTGGAGTTCTACGGCGGCGCCGGCGTCCAGCACATCGCCCTCGCCACCAACGACATCGTCGCCTCGGTGCGGGCGATGCGGGCGGCGGGCGTGCGGTTCCTCGACACCCCCGACTCGTACTACGACACCCTCGGCGAGTGGGCCGGCGAGACCCGGGTGCCCGTCGAGACCCTGCGCGAGCTGAAGATCCTCGTCGACCGCGACGAGGACGGCTACCTGCTGCAGATCTTCACCAAGCCGGTCCAGGACCGCCCGACCGTCTTCTTCGAGATGATCGAGCGCCACGGCTCGATGGGCTTCGGCAAGGGCAACTTCAAGGCCCTGTTCGAGGCGATCGAGCGCGAGCAGGAGAAGCGCGGCAACCTCTAGTCGCCCTTCAGGCACGTGTACGCCGTGGGCCCGGGGCGCTGTCGCCCCGGGCCCACACGCGCGTACCGCCCGTCCCTAGACCCCGGCGGGCTTCGCGGCGGGCTTCGGCGCGGGCTCCGGAGCCGGCTTCGTGTCGGGCTTCTCCGCCCGCTTCTCCTGCCGCGCCCGCGGCCTCACCGGCTCCTCCGGCGGGACCTCCCTCGGCCGCAGTTCCTTCGGGAGTTCGTCCGAGGGCTCGCCGAGCGCCGCCACCGCCTCCGCCGCCCTCGGCGCAAGCAGCGGCGAGAAGGCCGGATTGATCCGCAGCGCCTGCGCCAGATGGCGGCGGGCCGGGCCGGTCAGCTCCAGGGTCCGTTCGATCTCGCCCCGGTGGTACGCGAACAGCGCACTCCGCAGCCCCTCGTCCGTGGCCCGCTTCGCGTACTCCAGCGCCTCCTGGGACTCACCCGACCGGTGCAGCGCCCAGCCCAGCGCGTCCGCCACCGCCACCGAACGGTGCCCGCGCGCCCACTCCGCCCGCATCCGCCGCACTGCCGCCGCCGGGTCGCCGTGGTCCGCGTCGAGCAGCCCGAGGGCTACCTCCCCGCGCGCCCACGTGCCCGTCCGCAGCCGCTCGTACAGCGCCCGCGCGTCCCCGTCCAGGCCGACCGCCTCGTGCAGCTCGCCCGCCTCCAGGACGTACTCCGGCAGCGGCAGCCGGGCCAGCGCCGCCCGCCAGTCCCGCAGCGCCTCGTCCGGACGGCCGAGCGCCGCCAGCGCCCGCGCCCGCCCGGCCAGCGAGGGCCCGTGGTCCGGTACGAGCCGCAGCGCCGCCCCGAACTGCGCCAGCGCCTCCTCCGGCTCGCCCCGCTCCCACGCCAGGTCCCCGAGCCGGGCCAGCGACGCCGCCTTCTCCGCGTCCGTCTCCGCGAGCGCCGCCGCGTCCAGCGCCGCCGCGTCCGCGTCCTCGCGCCAGCCCCGGTCCCGGAAGGACCGCGCGGCCCGGGAACGCGTCAACGCGCCCGCGTGGAGCCCTTCCAGACCCTCCATGGCCTTCTGGGCCGCCCCGTACTCCCCGAGGCCGTTGTACGCGTCGATCAGCACCGGATAGACCGGCCAGCGCTTCGGATCCGCCTTCCGCACCCGCTCGCCCCACTGCTTCGCCGCCCGCCAGTCGCCGCGCGCCCCCGCGAGCGCCCCGAGCCCCAGCTGCGCGTCCAGGTTCCCGCTCGCCGCCGGCCGTTCCGCGAGGGACCGGCGCAGCGCCCGCTCGGCCCGCGGATAGTCCCGTACGTCCCCCAGGCGGGTGCCCCGCTCCGTGTACGCCGTCCCGAGCGCCGCCCAGGAGGCGTCGTCGTCCGGGTGGGCGCGCAGCCACGTCTCACGGTCGGTGATCAGCGCGGCCAGGTCCGGGAGCGCCGCCTGCGCGCCCGCGTGGGCCGCGATCGTCGCACGCTCCGCCGGTCCGGGCGGGGGCGGCGGACCCTGGCCGACGAGCTCGGGGACGTACAGCAGTGCCGTCGCCGCGAGCACCGCGCCCACTCCGGCCGCCAGGACCGTCCTCGACACGTTCTGGGTCTTCATGGCGCTCACTCTGCGCCCGTGCGCACCTGTACGAAGAGCACACGATGCGCCTGCTCCGGCGGGTTCACACCGATGGCCCCGGGTGCCACGCTGGAGGCATGGACGATCTTCTGACGCGGCTGCGCGCCGGGCTTCCCGCCGAGGCGCTGCTCACCGATCCGGACGTGACGGACTCCTACTCCCGCGACATGGCGAGCTTCTGCGCGGCGGGCACCCCCGCCGTCGTCGTGCTCCCGCGCACGGTCGAACAGGTCCAGCACGTCATGCGCACCGCGACCGAACTCCGCGTCCCCGTCGTCCCCCAGGGGGCCCGTACCGGCCTGTCCGGCGGCGCGAACGCCTCCGAGGGCTGCATCGTGCTCTCCCTGGTCAAGATGGACCGCATCCTGGAGATCAACCCGGTCGACCGGATCGCCGTCGTCGAACCGGGCGTGATCAACGCCGTGCTGTCACGGGCCGTCGCCGAACACGGCCTGTACTACCCGCCGGACCCGTCCAGCTGGGAGACGTGCACCATCGGCGGGAACATCGGCACCGCCTCGGGGGGCCTGTGCTGCGTGAAGTACGGGGTGACCGCCGAGTACGTCCTCGGCCTCGACGTCGTCCTCGCCGACGGCCGCCTCCTGCGCACCGGGCGCCGCACCGCCAAGGGCGTCGCCGGCTATGACCTGACCCGGCTCTTCGTCGGTTCCGAGGGCAGCCTCGGTGTCGTCGTCGGGGCGGTGCTCGCGCTCAGGCCGCAGCCCCCGGTGCAGCTCGCGCTCGCCGCCGAGTTCCCCTCCGCAGCCGCCGCCTGCGAGGCCGTCTGCGCGATCATGGAGCGCGGCCACACCCCGTCGCTGCTCGAACTCATGGACCGCACCACCGTCCAGGCGGTCAACAAGCTGGCGCGCATGGGTCTGCCGGACACCACCGAGGCGCTGCTCCTGTGCGCCTTCGACACCCCGGACCCGGCCGCCGACCTGGCCGCCGTCGGGGAGCTGTGCACGGCGGCGGGCGCCACCGAGGTCGTCCCGGCCGCCGACGCGGCGGAGTCCGAACTGCTCCTCCAGGCACGCCGGCTCTCCCTCACCGCCCTGGAGACGATCAAGTCCGCGACGATGATCGACGACGTGTGCGTGCCGCGGACGCGGCTCGCCGAGATGCTGGACGGCACGGCGGCGGTCGCGGAGAAGTACGGCCTGACCATCGGCGTCTGCGCGCACGCCGGTGACGGCAACACCCACCCCGTGGTCTGCTTCGACCACACCGACGAGGACGAGTCGCGGCGCGCGCGGGAGTCCTTCGACGAGATCATGGCGCTCGGGCTCGCGCTCGGCGGCACGATCACCGGCGAACACGGCGTCGGCGTCCTCAAGAAGGAGTGGCTGGCACGGGAGCTCGGGCCGGTCGGTCTGGAACTCCAGCGCGGGATCAAGGCGACCTTCGACCCGCTGGGGCTGCTCAACCCCGGAAAGCTCTTCTGAATCCGCCTCCACGCGTACGCGTGGAGGGGTCACAGCTCGCCGTCCTGCGACTCGTCCGACGGCCACGGGTCGCGCAGCCACAGGTCGTCGGCGATCACGGTGGTCGCCAGGAGTTCGGCGAGCCCGTCGTCGATGCCGAGGCGCTCGGACTCGGTGCCCGGCGGCACCGCGCGCAGGGTCCGCTCCAGCCAGGCGGACACCTGCGCCGACGGGGCTTCCAGCAGGGCTTCGCCGTCGGGGGAGGAGAGTGCCATCAGGATGACGCTGCGGCCGTCGACCTTCGTCGGCCAGATGCGGACGTCACCGTGCCCGCAGGCCCGGAACACGCCCTCGACGAGCAGTTCGCGCGCGAAGGTCCAGTTGACCGGGTACTCCGTGCCGATGTGGAAGGTGATGTGCACGGCGTACGGGTCGTCGGTGCGGTAGGCGAGCCGGGCGGGGACCGGGATGGCCCGCTCGGGGGAGAGGACCAGCTTCAGTTCCAGCTCGCGTTCGACGGTGGTGTTGTCGGTGTTCTGCATGGCCGTACTCCCTCGCGTGGACGGGCCCCGGACGGGCCTTCACAGGGAGAGAGCGGGGTACCCGCGACTCATTACGCGACTTCGGGAAGTTTTTTCGGGAAGTTTTTTCCCGGGGGTCCCATGGGTAGGTCACGAGCCGGGCGTGGGCGGGGCGCGGGACGGGCGCGGATCGGTCACGCGGACGGTACGAGCGCCTGATGTACCGGCCCGAACATCACGGGGAGTGACTGATTCCGGTACGTGTCTCCCCGAAGGCGTCCTTTCTCGCGGGCTCTTTGTTCCCTCGGGGACGTTCTTCGTTACTGTCCTCCTTGGGCGCGGCACGCCCGGCACGCGGCCGCGCGGTTCAAGGGCGTTGTGACTGAACGGAGTCGGGGCAGTGGCTACTCCACCCGGAGGCGGCGGAGAGGTTCCGCAGGCGGGGTACTACCCGGACCCCTCGATTCCCGGATACATCCGGTACTGGAACGGGGGCGCCTGGGTTCCCGGTACGAGCCGGCCCGCGCCCACGGACGGTGCCGCTCCGTCCCCTCCGCCGGCCTCGTCGGCCCCGGCCGGCCCGATCCTGGCCTCGGGCCCGGCGCCCGCGCCGGTCGTGGCGCCCGCGCAGTCCTCCACCACGGTCCCGACCCGGGTCCAGGCCCCCGCACACGTACCGGCCCAGGCACAGACACCGGATCAGGCGCCGGTCCAGGCACCGGTCCAGGCGTGGACCGAGGCACCGGCGCGCGCCGAGGTCCCCGCGCAGAGCCCGGCACCTGCACCCGCCCCGGCCCCCGCACCCGCCCCCGTACCCGCCGTCGAGGAGACCGGCCCCGTCTTCTTCGACGAGGAGCCCCTCGCCCCGGAGCCCGTGGCCCCCGAGCCCGCCTCCGCCTGGCAGGCCGACACCTCACGGCAGACCGGGTTCGGCGGCGACCGTGACCAGAAGGTCTCCTGGGGCGCACCCCAGGACCCCGCGGCCCCCGTGAGCCCCCAGACCCCCGTGAGCCCCGCGCCCGACCCGCGCACCCCGGCGGACTGGCCGGTCGCCGGTGGCGGAGAGCCCGCCGAGGCGGCGCCCGCGCGGCCCGCGGACCCGCGAACCGCCGCGGGAGCCGCGCGACTCGGCGGCATGCCCGTCACGCCGATCCCCACGCCCGCCCCGGCACCGCAGCGACTCCGGCCCGAACCGCAGCCCCGCCCGGCCCCCGAGCCCGTGCCGACCGCCGCCGCCCCGGCGCCCGCCCCCGTACCGCAGGCCCAGGCGGCCCCCGCGCCGCACGTCCAGGCGGCCCCCGCCACCCCTTCCTGGGCCCAGCAGCCGCCGCAGGAACAGCAGCAGCCGGTCGCGCCCTGGAAGCCGCCCGTCGACGACGTGTTCGTGCGGGCGGCCCGCGAGCAGTCCTCCGCGCGCCCCGCCGGGCTCGGCAGGCGGTTGCTCGCCCGAGTGATCGACACGGTCGTCCTGGGCGCGCTCTCCGGCGCCGCCGCGTACCCCTTCGTGACGGCGGCCCTCGACCACATCGACGGCAAGATCGAGGAGGCCAAGCAGTCCGGCGTCACCGTCCAGGTCTGGCTGGTGGATTCGACCACCTCGGTGCAGTTCGGCATCGCGCTGGCCGCGCTGGTCCTCCTCGGCGTCCTGTACGAGGTGCTTCCCACCGCCCGGTGGGGCCGGACCCTGGGCAAGAAGCTGTGCGGGATCGAGGTGCGGGACATCGAGGCGCACCAGCCGCCGGCGTTCGGCGCGTCGCTGCGCCGCTGGCTGGTCTACGGCGTCCTCAACCTCCTGGTCGTCGGTGTCCTCAACGTGCTGTGGTGCCTCGTCGACCGCCCGTGGCGCCAGTGCTGGCACGACAAGGCCGCCCGTACCTTCGTGGCGCGCTGACGGGGCGGCGACACGCCCGCGCGTGACTCCGCGCGGGCGAGCGTCCCCCGAACGGGGGGTGATTCCTTGCGGGGCCGTCGTGCCCGGGATGCACTGCCCCCATGAGCACCGACCAGCCGCCGCCCGGCCAGCCGCCCGAGGAGGACCCGTTCCTCAAGAGGCCGCAGGAGCCCCCGCCGCCCTCCGCCGGCCAGCCTCCGCCGTCCGGGCCTCCGCCGGAGCCGCCGCCGGAGGGGCCCCCGCCGGGAGGTCCGCCGCCGGGCGATCCGTACGGCCCGACGGGCGGCTCTCCGTACGGATCCTCCGGCGGTTCCCCGTACGACGGGGGCGGCATGCCGCCCCCGCCCCCGTACGGCGGTGGCTACGGCGCCGGTTACGGCGGGTCGGATCCGCTCTCCGGGATGCCGCCGCTCGCCGCGTCCGGCAAGCGCTTCCTCGCCCGGTTCATCGACTGGCTGCTCATCGCGATCCCGCTGGCGATCATCGGCATCCCGTTCCACGTCTACTCGCGGGCGACCGAGAAGGGCAACGACTTCGGTGCCACGTTCAACAGCCTCAACGGCGGGAGCCAGCTGGCCTTCCAGCTGATCACGATCGTCGCGTACGTCGCGTACGACACGGTGATGACGGCCAAGAACGGCCAGACCCTCGGCAAGAAGTGGATGAAGCTGCGGGTCGCGATGCTCAACGACGGCTCGACGCCCCCGATGAACCAGTCGCTGCTGCGCGCCGTCGTGCTGTGGCTGCCTGCGCTGATCTGCTGCGCCTGCCTGTGGCCGCTGCTGATCCTGATCCTGATCCTGGTCGACAAGCCCTACAAGCAGGGTCTGCACGACAAGGCGGCGAAGACGGTGGTGGTCTCCGTCCCGTAGCGAGGGACGTGTGCTCACGCCCCGGACGGAGCACCCCGGACGAAGAGCCCCGGACGGAGCACCCCGGACGAAGAGCCCCGGACAGCGTCACGGACGAAGCGTCACGGACGAAGCGTCACGGACGAAGCGTCACGGACGAAGCATCATGAACCGGTCCGGGTATCGGCCCCGGCGCCCACGCGCGCGGCCGGTACCCGGACCGGTTCGTCCGCGGTGGGCGGGGTGACGCGCGCGGGGGTCTTGACGGCCGTCGTCCGCACCGGCATCGTCACCGCCACGAGCAGTCCGAGCAGCAGTCCGGCGAGGCTGATCACCGTGATGCCCAGCGTGGTCGTCGTGCGGGAGAGCAACAGCAGGGCGACGGTCGCGAGGACGACGGTGGCCGAACCGTAGGCGAGCTGCGCGGCGTTCGGACGCTGCATGACACGTACCGCCTTCTCAGGACAACGGTTCGACTGTATGACGGGTGGATGCCCGGGCGGAACCTAAGTAAGCGTCACCTCACCCGGAGCGCGGGTGCACGGGGGGCGCACGGAGTCACGGGCCACGTGATCTTCGTCTTCAGGTGCCCGTCGACCGTCCGATAATCGGAATTCATCTCCCGCATAGTGCAGTTGGTATGTGCAAGTCAAGATCTGTCTTTTCTTGTCTCACTCCGGTCGAATGTCGTCACTTGTGACGCGCGACCCCGCCGGACGGACACCCCACCTTCGGTCCCAGGGCGCGGGCGCCGGGGAGGACAACTTCAAGTGACCAACAGACGACGGGCGATCAGAGCGTCCGCAGTGGTTGTGGCGCTCGCGGCTACCGCCGCCACCGCCTCG
The DNA here is from genome assembly GCF_040297565.1 of Streptomyces sp. NPDC001728. Taxonomy (NCBI): domain Bacteria; kingdom Bacillati; phylum Actinomycetota; class Actinomycetes; order Kitasatosporales; family Streptomycetaceae; genus Streptomyces; species Streptomyces sp. NPDC001728. The sequence continues at coordinate 183,850 of NZ_JBEOZK010000008.1, read as the reverse complement.
ACCTTCACCACCGCCTGGGCCGACAATCACGGCAGCGTGAACGCGGCCGATGTGCGTCACGATCCGGCGCCTGGCGCCGAGGTCGACAAGACGGCGGTCGACCACGACCTCGACGGTCCGTTCAGCAAGCAGCAGGCGCAGCAGCGACAGGCTGCCCTGGAGCAGGTGCTGAGCGGCGAGTCCAAGGTGGAGCGCCGTAACGGCTCCCAGGTCGTCAAGCTCGACAGCAAGAAGTACGTCGAGCTGGGCCGTGAGAAGACCGACAAGATCTTCACGATCCTCGTCGAGTTCGGTGACAAGGTGGACAACACCACCCTCGTCAACCGCGCCGACGACGACACGGACGAGCTGAAGCCGAAGTTCGGCGGCACGCCCGGCCCGCTGCACAACCGGATAGCCAAGCCCGACCGTGCGAACGACAACTCCACGGAATGGCAGGCCGACTACAACCAGCAGCACTTCCAGGACCTGTACTTCGGCACCGGCACGGACGCCAAGGGACAGCCCAAGCAGTCGCTGAAGACCTACTACGAGAAGACCTCGTCCGGCCGATACTCGGTCGACGGCGGCGTCTCCGACTGGGTCAAGGTCGAGTACAACGAGGCCCGTTACGGCTCGAACTACTGCGGCAACAGCAACTGCGCCAACGTCTGGGACGCCGTCCGTGACGGTGTCACGGCGTGGACCGCGGACCAGAAGGCCAAGGGCCGCACCGACGCCCAGATCAAGGCCGACCTGGCGCAGTACGACCAGTGGGACCGTTACGACTTCGACGGTGACGGCAACTTCAACGAGCCCGACGGCTACATCGACCACTTCCAGATCGTCCACGCGGGCGAGGACGAGTCGGCCGGCGGCGGCGCCGAGGGCACCAACGCCCTGTGGGCCCACCGCTGGTACGCCTACGGCACCAACGCGGGCAAGACCGGCCCGGCCGGCAACAAGGCCGGCGGCACGCAGATCGGTGACTCCGGCATCTGGGTCGGCGACTACACGATGCAGCCGGAGAACGGCGGACTCGGCGTCTTCGCGCACGAGTACGGCCACGACCTCGGCCTCCCGGACCTGTACGACACCTCGGGCCTCAAGGGCGCCGAGAACTCGACGGGCTTCTGGACGCTCATGTCCTCCGGTTCCTGGCTCGGCCGCGGCAAGGACGCCATCGGCGACATGCCCGGCGACATGAACGCCTGGGACAAGCTGCAGCTCGGCTGGCTGAACTACACCAAGGTCGCCAACGAGGCCCGCGCCTGGAACTCCACGCACAAGCTGGGCGTCTCGGAGTACAACACCAAGAACCCGCAGGCGCTCCTCGTCGAGCTGCCGAAGAAGCCGGTCACCACCGAGGTCGTCGCCCCCGCCGAGGGTGCGACGCAGTGGTGGAGCGGGATGGGTGACGACCTCAAGAACACCCTCACCCGTTCCGTCGACCTGACGGGCAAGACGTCCGCCTCCCTGGCGCTCCAGGGCTGGTACGACATCGAGGCCGACTACGACTACCTCTACGCCGAGGTGTCGACCGACGGCGGCGCGAGCTGGACGGCCCTGGACGGCACCGCCGACGGCGTGGCCCTCCCGCGTGACGCGAGCGGCGCCCCGGCGCTGACCGGTGTCTCGGGTGCGCAGAAGAAGCTCGTCTACGGCCTCGACGCCTACGCGGGCAAGAAGTTCGACCTCCGTCTCCGTTACCAGACGGACGGCGGCGCGGGCGGCAAGGGCTTCACGGCCGACGCCTTCGCGCTGACCGCCGACGGTGCCGCCCTGTTCTCCGACAACGTCGAGAACGGCGACAACGGCTGGGCCGCGAAGGGCTTCTCGCGGATCGGCAAGGGCTTCACGAAGGAGTACGAGCAGTACTACATCGCGGAGAACCGCCAGTACGTGTCGTACGACTCCACCCTCAAGACGGGCCCGTACAACTTCGGGTTCAAGGGTGACAAGGCCGGCTGGGTCGAGCACTACCCGTACCAGAACGGTCTGCTGGTCTGGAAGTGGGACCTCTCCCAGAAGGACAACAACACCGCGACCCACCCGGGCAGCGGCCTCATCCTTCCGGTCGACGCCCACCCCACCCCGCTGAAGTGGTCGAACGGCACCCTGATGCGCAACCGCGTCCAGGCGTACGACTCCACCTTCGGCACCTACCGCACCGACGGTCTGCTGCTCCACAACCAGGACGTCCCGACGTGGGTCGCGTCGCAGCCGGGCAACCCGGTCTTCGACGACCGCAAGGGCACCTACTGGTACCCCGAGACGGCGCGTGCCGGTGTCCAGGTAACTGACACCAACACGAAGATCCAGGTCGTCAAGGAGCCGAAGAACGGCGAGACGATCACGGTCCGCGTGGGCCCGTCCACCAAGTAATCGGTAAAACTGCAGGTCAAATCATGATCGGCCGTCGCCCCCTAGCGGGCGGCGGCCGATCGTGTTTAGGTGCGTCTGACAGTTCTCGAAGCAGTTCTTATTGACAGTCGATCCACGGGGGAGTGGTTCCGCATGCCCAACGGAGGGTTCTGCAAACTGCCGGGAGGCAGTGTCGTCGTCGCCATAGGGCTGCCGAGCCCGGCCCGCGACGGGGCCACCGTCCGCTTCCTCGTCCATGCCGCGAACCGCGCCCGCGCCCTGACCCGGCTGCGGAACCTCGGGCTGCGTGCGGTCTACCTCAGGGGCAACAGCGAGCCGCCCACGCCCGACGAGGTCACGGCCGTCCTGCACCACCCGGACGGGCTGCTGTGGAGATCCACCCCGGGCGCCGCCCAGGAGCTCTGGCACCCCGTACGGTCCCTCCCCAGGGAACCCGTGGCGCAAGGCCCCCGCTAAGCCACCGCGGGCTTCCCGGTCAGTTGCACGCCCGCCGTCCGCAGCTCCTCCAGGGCCCGGTCCGTCGCCTCCTTCGCGACGCCCGCCGTCAGATCGAGCAGCACATGGGTCCGGAACCCCTCCCGGGCCGCGTCCAGGGCCGTCGCCCGCACACAGTGGTCGGTCGCGATGCCCACGACGTCGACCTCGGTGACCTCGTGCTCCCGCAGCCACTCCGCGAGCGTCCGCCCGTTCTCGTCGCGCCCCTCGAAACCGCTGTACGCGGCGTCGTAGGCGCCCTTGTCGAAGACGGCGTCGATCGCCCCGCTGGCGACCGCCGGCGCGAAGTTCGGATGGAAGCCGACCCCCTCCGTCCCGGCCACGCAGTGCACCGGCCAGGAGGTGACGTAGTCCGGCTCCTGGCCGGGCGCGGCGAAGTGCGCGCCCGGATCGACGTGGTGGTCACGGGTGGCGACCACATGCTGGTAGGAGGTGCCCGCCGTCTGGCCGACCAGGTCGGTGATCGCGGCGGCGACGTCCGCGCCCCCGGCCACCGCGAGGCTGCCGCCCTCGCAGAAGTCGTTCTGAACGTCCACAACGATCAATGCGCGGTGCATGGCGGGTGTCCTTAGCGCGTCGGGGAGGGGCGGGTTCGAGCCTAGGCTCTGGCCCCGCCCACCGGGAGGGGGCGTCGGCACGCGTCTTATACGTACTCCGTCGGCAGGACCGGCTCACCCCGAGAGAGCTGGATGGCCGACATCGGCAGCCCGGCGCGGGCCGTGATGTGCCGGGCCCTGGCCGCGTCGAGAGGCTCCCTGGCCACCACGTCACCGCCCTTGACCAGCTCGACGAGCAGCTGGTGGTCGGCGAGCTCCGGCGGCACCGGCCCGGTGCCGACCACCTCCGCCTCGGCGATCCCGGCCGCGTCGGGACGGCGCGCCGCCCACTTGCGCCCGCCGACCGAGGCCTTGCCGCCCAGCGACTTCTTGGCCACCGCGGTGAGCGGCGCCCGGGGGTCGGCCGAGCCGGCCCGCGCGACCAGCTTGTAGACCATCGAGCAGGTCGGGTGGCCGCTCCCGGTGACCAGCTGCGTCCCCACCCCGTACGCGTCGACCGGGGCCGCGGCCAGCGAGGCGATGGCGTACTCGTCGAGGTCCGAGGTGACGACGATCCGGGTGTCCGTGGCGCCCAGCTCGTCGAGCTGCGCCCGCACCCGGTGCGCGACGAGCAGCAGGTCGCCGGAGTCGATCCGGACGGCCCCGAGCTCGGGCCCGGCGACCTCCACGGCGGTCCGGACGGCCTCGGCCACGTCGTAGGTGTCGACGAGCAGGGTCGTGCCGCGTCCGAGGGTCTCGACCTGCGCGCGGAAGGCGTCCCGCTCGCTGTCGTGGAGGAGGGTGAAGGCGTGGGCGGAGGTGCCGACGGTCGGGATGCCGTACCGGAAGCCGGCCGCGAGGTCCGAGGTGGCCCCGAAGCCGCCGACGTACGCGGCGCGGGAGGCGGCGACGGCCGCCAGCTCGTGGGTGCGCCGGGCGCCCATCTCGATCAGCCGGCGCCCGCCGGCCGCCGCCGACATGCGGGAGGCCGCGGCGGCGATGGCCGAGTCGTGGTTGAGGATCGAGAGGATCACCGTCTCCAGGAGCACGCACTCCGCGAAGGAGCCCTCGACGCGCAGCACGGGCGAGCCGGGGAAGTACACCTCGCCCTCGGGGTAGCCCCAGATGTCGCCGGAGAAGCGGTAGCGCGCCAGCCACTCCAGGGTCGGCTCGTCGACGATGCCGCGCTCGCGCAGGAAGCCGAGGACGGCGGGGTCGAAACGGAAGTTCTCGACGGCGTCCAGGACCCGGCCGACACCCGCGAGGACGCCGTAGCGCCTGCCCTCGGGCAGCCGTCGGGTGAAGACCTCGAAGACGGAGTGCCGGTCGGCGGTGCCGGCCCTGAGGGCGCCCTGGAGCATGGTCAGCTCGTACTGATCGGTGAAGAGCGCGGTCGACGGCACGCCCACCCGTCGCCCGCCACCGCCCTTCGGTGGATGCGCTTCGCGCGCTTCTTCATCCGGCAGCCCAAGGTCCGCAGCGTTCATGGCAGCGATGCTAGCGCAGAAATCGTCAGAGTGACGATTTCTCTCGCCGTACGCGTTCCGCCGTGGGCGCGCCCCGTTTGTGCGACGGGGGCCCAGGGGTGACAACATGGGGTGAGTGAGCGTCGCGCCTATTGAGATCGAACGTACGGAATCGGCCGAGGAGGTCTCCGCGGTCGTCGAACCGGATGTGCCCTGGGTGACCCTTGTGCACAACGATCCGGTCAACCTGATGAGCTACGTGGAGTACGTCTTCCAGTCGTACTTCGGATACTCCAAGGACAAGGCGCACAAGCTGATGCTTGACGTGCACAACAAGGGCCGCGCGGTGGTGTCCAGCGGCACCCGCGAGGAGATGGAGCGCGACGTGCAGGCGATGCACGGCTACGGCCTGTGGGCCACTCTCTCCCAGGACCGCTTCTGATGGCCGGGCACTTCGAGACGCTGCCCGGCGGCGGTGCGGCCGTCGCCCTCGACGACGTCGAGATCTCCATCCTCCGCTCCCTCGCCGTCCAGCTCATGGAGCTGATCGGTCCCGGCGACGAACCCGCGCCGGACGCGGACCCGCTGGCCGCGCTCTTCGCCGAGGGGCCGAGTGAGCCGCCGTCCGACCCGGCGCTCAAGCGCCTCTTCCCCGACGCGTACGGGGACGACAGCGAGGAGCTGCGGGCCGCCGCCTCCGACTTCCGCCGCTACACCGAGAACGACCTGCGGGCCCGCAAGCGTGAGGACGCCCTCGTCGTGGTGCGCGCCCTGGACTCCCTCTCCGCCGACGCGGCGGGCGAGGGCGGCGCGGTCCTCAAGCTGACCCCGGACGAGTCCCGGTCCTGGCTCGGCGCGCTCAACGACCTCAGGCTGACCATCGGCACCCGTCTGGACGTCACGGACGACGAGGAGAGCGAGCAGCTCTACCGGCTGCCCGACTCCGACCCCCGCAAGCCGATGGTGATGGCGTACCTCTGGCTGGGGGCGCTGCAGGAGTCGCTCGTCGCGACGCTGCTGTCGTAGCACCAGCCGCACCCGGCGACATGTTCGCTCAGCGGACGCTCAAATCCGGATAACGAATGAGTTATCAGAGCGTCCGCTTTGTCGTCTTGCATCCCTTTTCCCCGCCGTTTTTTGTGGCGTGCGCCACACGCAACTCCGTCGATCACACCCCACCCCGTGATAAATCTTCACGACCGCTCGGGGACGCCACCCCTGTTCCCGAGGGCGCTTTGGCCGGCTGACCGCCGGTGGCACTCCATCCATATCCGGGGGGATCAGGAACTGGTCCGCGGCAGACGCACTCGCAGTCGCGCGGATCGGCATGGAGAAAGGCGCACCACCATGACCTCTGTGCAGGTCGACAAGCAGCACGACGGCGACGAGGCCGCGGACTCCGCACCGGGCGAGGGCTACCACCGGGCACTCGGCGCCCGTCAGATCCAGATGATCGCGATCGGCGGCGCCATCGGCACCGGTCTCTTCCTCGGCGCCGGCAAGGGCATCTCCATCGCGGGACCGAGCCTGATCCTCGCGTACGCGATCGCGGGCCTGGTCATCTTCTTCATCATGCGGGCGCTCGGCGAACTCCTCATGTACCGCCCGGTCTCGGGCTCCTTCTCGGAGTACGCACGCGAGTTCATCGGCCCCTTCGCGGGCTTCGTGACCGGCTGGACGTACTGGCTCTTCTGGGTCGTCACCGGCATCACCGAGGTCACCGCCGCGGCCACCTACATGACGTACTGGTGGGACATCCCCCAGTGGCTCTCCGCCCTGGCCTTCACCGTGATCCTCTACGGCGCCAACCTGATCTCCGTGAAGCTCTTCGGTGAGCTGGAGTTCTGGTTCTCCATGGTCAAGGTCACCGCCATCGTCGGCATGATCCTGATCTGCGCCGGCATCCTCACCCTGGGCTTCTCCGACGCCGGCGACACCGCGTCCGTGACCCACCTGTGGGACCTCGGCGGCTTCTTCGCCGGCAAGGACGGCATCGGCTCGACCCTGATGACCCTCCAGATGGTCATGTTCGCCTTCCTCGCCGTCGAGCTGGTCGGCGTCACCGCGGGCGAGTCCAAGGACCCGAAGGCGGTCCTGCCGAAGGCGATCAACACCGTGCCGTGGCGCATCGCCGTCTTCTACGTCGGCGCGCTGATCATGATCCTGTCGGTGGTGCCGTGGACCGAGTTCCAGCCGGGCGTCTCCCCGTTCGTCGCCGCCTTCGAGAAGATGGGCCTCGGCGTCGGCGCCGCGATCGTGAACTTCGTCGTGCTGACCGCCGCGCTCTCCTCCTGCAACTCCGGCATGTACTCCACCGGCCGCATGCTGCGCGACCTCGCGCTCAACGGCCAGGGCCCGAAGGCCTTCACCAGGCTGACGAGGAGCGGCACCCCGCTGGTCGGCACCACGGTCTCCGCCGCACTGATGACGGTGGGCGTCTGGATCAACTACCAGTGGCCCGGCGAGGCGTTCAACTACGTCGTCTCCTTCGCCACCATCTCCGGCATGTGGGCCTGGATCGTCATCCTGATCTGCCAGATCCGCTACCGCCTCAAGGCCGACCGGGGCGAGCTGCCCCACTCCTCCTTCAAGGCGCCCGGCGGCATCTGGTTCAGCGTCTTCTCGCTCTCCTTCATCGGCATGGTCGTGGTGACGATGGGCATGGACAAGGACAACCGCGTGGCGCTGTACGGCGCCCCCGTGTGGGGCCTGCTCCTCGCCGTCGCCTATCTGGTCCTCAAGGCCCGCGACCCCGAGGGCGCGGCCTTCGCCAAGCGCTCCTGACCTGCGAGGTCTCAGCATCCGGGCCGTTCTGTACCAGTTCTCGGTACGGAACGGCCCGTCTGCTTATCCTGTCGGCATGCTGACCATCACCCGTGCCCTGTACGACCAGATCGTGGAACACTCCCGCGCGGACCACCCCGACGAGGCCTGCGGCGTGGTCGCGGGACCGGTCGGCAGCGGCCGTCCCGAGCGGTTCATCCCGATGCTGAACGCCGCCCGCTCGCCCACGTTCTACGAGTTCGACTCCGCGGACCTGCTCAAGCTCTACCGCGACATGGACGACCGGGACGAGGAGCCCGTCATCGTCTACCACTCGCACACCGCGACCGAGGCCTACCCGTCCCGTACGGACATCTCCTACGCGAACGAGCCGCAGGCCCACTACGTCCTCGTCTCCACCGCCGACGCCGACGGCGCCGGGCCCTTCCAGTTCCGCTCCTTCAGCATCGTCGAAGGCGTCGTGACCGAGGAGGACGTGAAGGTCGTCGAGGAGTACGACGCCTGAGAGACTGACCGGACCAACGGGCGGCAGGGCCCAGGAAGCCGGTGCGAATCCGGCACGGTCCCGCCACTGTGACCGCCTCCTCCGGGAGGCGGAAGCCAGGAACTGGCCTGCCGCCTTCTCAGCACCGATCGGGGACGTGGAAATCCCCGGAGGAGGCACGTTCCGTCATGTCCCGGCCCCGCCGCGCCCAGCTCCGTAGTCCTCGGTCCCGCCGCCCCCTGCTGTCCGCCGCCGCCCTGCTCCCGCTGCTCGCCGCCTGCTCGGCCCCCGCGGCGCAGACCCCCGCCGCGAAGGCCGCCCCGGGATTCCCGTACACCGTCACCAACTGCGGTGTGCAGACGACCTACCAGGCCCCGCCGACGCGCGCGGTCACCATGAACCAGCACGTCACCGAGATCATGCTCGCCCTCGGCCTGGAGAAGTCCCTCGTCGGCACCGCCTACCTCGACGACGCGATCCTCCCCGCGTACAAGAAGGCCTACGACTCCGTCCCGGCCCTCGCGAAGGAGTACCCCTCCAAGGAGGCCCTGCTCGCCGCGAACCCCGACTTCGTGTACGGCGGTTACTCCTCCGCCTTCGCCGCCGAGGACGGCCGGAGCCGGGACGACCTCGCGCGCGCCGGCATCGACACCCGGCTCGACACCGAGTACTGCCCCTCCGGGTCGACCTCCGTCGACGACCTCTACCGCGAAGTCCGCGAGACCGGCCGGACCTTCGGCGTCCCCGACCGGGCCGAGGCCTGGATCCGCGAGGCCCGCGCGACCCTCGACGCCACCGGGAAGCGCGTCGAGGGCGTCGAGCCGGTCTCCGTCCTCGTCTACGACAGCGGCGACAAGACCGCGTTCACCGCGGGCGGCAAGGGCATCGGCAACGAGATCATCACCCGCGCCGGCGGCCGGAACGTCGTCGCCGACCTCGACAAGCCCTTCGGCGACGCCACCTGGGAACAGGTCGTGGCCCGCGCGCCCGAGGTCGTCGTCCTCTACGACTACGGCTCCACCACCGTCGAACAGAAGAAGAAGCGGCTCCTCGACGACCCGGCCCTGAAGGACGTCCCCGCGATCAGGAACCGCCGCTTCGCCGTCATGCCCCTCTCGGACACCGTCCTCGGAGTCCGCGTCCCCGCGGCCGTCGGCAAGCTGGCCGCCCAGCTCCACCCCGCGCGATGAGCACGGCCGTCCGCGAGCCCGGGACCCCGGCGCGCGTCCGGGCCCCGGCCCCCGCCCGCCCCCTCCGGTACGCCCTCGTCGCCACCGGACTCCTCGTCGCCCTGGCCCTCGCCGCGCTCGCCTCACTGGCCCTCGGCTCCGTCCGCATCCCGCCCGGCCAGGTGCTCGACGCCCTCACCGGGCGCGCCGGGCCCTCCCCGTACCGGACGATCGTCCTCGACGTACGGCTGCCCCGGGTCCTGCTCGGCGCGGTCGTCGGCGCCGGGCTCGCCGTCGTCGGTGCCGTCCTCCAGGCCCTCGTCCGCAACCGGCTCGCCGACCCCTTCCTCCTCGGGATCTCCTCCGGCGCCTCCGCCGGCGCCGTCCTCGTCCTGGTCCTGGGCGGGGGAGCGGGCCTCGTCGGCGGGGTGACCACCGCCGTCGCGCTGCCCGCCGGGGCCTTCGCCGGCGCCCTGCTCGCCCTCGTCCTCGTCTACGGGCTCGCCCGCCACGGCGGCACCATGACCGGCACCCGGCTCGTCCTCGCCGGGGTCGCCGTCTCCTACGTCCTGTCCGCGCTGGCCACCCTGCTCCTGGTCGTCGCCGGACGCCCCGAGCAGTTCCAGGAGGCCATGTTCTGGTCCCTCGGCGGCCTCGGCAGCGCCCGCTGGGACACCCTCGCCCTGCCCACCGCCGTCCTCGTCCTCGGCGTCGGCGTCCTCCTCACCCTCGCCCGCCCGCTCGACCTGCTCCTCGTCGGCGAGGAGGGCGCCACCGTCCTGGGCCTGGACACCGCCCGCTTCCGCGCCGCCGTCTTCGTCCTCGCCTCCCTCGTCACCGCCGTCATGGTCGCCGCGAGCGGCGCCGTCGGCTTCGTCGGCCTGATGGCCCCGCACGCCGCCCGGCTCGCGGTCGGCGCCCCGCACCGCCGCCTCCTCCCGGTCGCCGCGCTCGGCGGCGCGCTCGCCCTGGTCCTCGCCGACCTCGCCGCCCGGACCGTCGCCGCGCCCCAGGACATCCCGGTCGGCGTCCTCACCGCGCTCACCGGAGGACCGTTCTTCCTCTGGCTGATGCGCCGCCGCCCGGACGGAGCCGCCCCGTGACCGAACTGCGCCTGCACGGGCTCTCGTACGAGGACCGGCTCCGCGCCGCCGACCTCACCGTCCGCCCCGGCGAGACCGTCGGCCTCATCGGCCCCAACGGCAGCGGCAAGACCACCCTTCTGCGCTGCGTCTACGGCACCCTCGTCCCCACCTCCGGCCGCGCCCTCCTGGACGGCGACGACCTCCACGCCATCGGGCCCAAGGCCCGTGCCCGCCGCGTCGCCACCGTCCCGCAGGACAGCGCCACCGAGTTCGAACTGACCGTCCGCGAGCTGGTCGCCCTCGGCCGCTCCCCGCACAAACGGTTCTGGGAGGGGGACACCGGCGCCGACCGCGAGCGCGCCGGGGCCGCGCTCGCCCGTGTCGGCCTCGTGGAGCTCGCCGACCGCCCGTACCCCACCCTGTCCGGCGGCGAACGCCAACGCGCCCTGGTCGCCCGCGCCCTCGTCCAGGACCCGGCCCTGCTCGTCCTCGACGAACCCACCAACCACCTGGACATCCGGCACCAGCTCGACATCCTCGCCCTGGTCCGGGGCCTGGGCACCACCAACCTGCTCGCGCTGCACGACCTCAACCTCGCGGGGGCGTACTGCGACCGGCTCTACGTGCTTGAGCGCGGCCGGGTGGTCACCGGCGGCACCCCCGCCGAGGTCCTCACCCCGGCCCTGCTGGAGGCCGTCTACGGGGTGGACGCCGAGGTCATCCCGCATCCCAGGACCGGCAGCCCGACCGTCCTCTACCAGCACCGTCCGGCAGATGGTCACAAACTATCCACCATGTGAGATCACATTCCGGAACCCGGACCGGGAATCGATACGATGAGCCCATGGTTTCCCACGACGTGAGCGAAGAGACCCCGGGCACGGTCATGCTCGTCGGCCGCCTGCACGTCGACCTGTGCCGCCTCGCCAGCGCGATCTGTCCTGCCCGCGCCGCGCTCTGAGCAACCGGCCGAGCGCACTTCCGCACGACCCCCCTCCGCGCGGGGGCCCCAGCAGCGCGCCCATCACGCCACTTCCGACAGGAGCCCACGCCATGGCCATCGAGGTCCGCATCCCGACCATCCTCCGCACCTACACCGACGGTGCCAAGGCCGTCGAGGGCAGCGGCGAGACCCTCGCCAAGCTCTTCACCGACCTGGAGACGCGCCACCCCGGGATCGAGGCCCGCATCGTCGACGACGGCAAGCTCCGCCGCTTCGTCAACGTCTACCTCAACGACGAGGACGTCCGCTTCCTCGACGGCATCGACACCAAGCTCACCGACGGCGACAACGTCACGATCCTGCCGGCCGTCGCCGGCGGCATGGTCTGATCCACATGCGCTACGACTCCTCGCTGGCGGCGGTCGGCAACACCCCGCTGGTCCGCCTCCCCCGGCTCTCGCCCTCGGACGACGTCCGCATCTGGGCGAAGCTGGAGGACCGCAACCCGACCGGCTCGGTCAAGGACCGCCCCGCGCTCCACATGATCGAGCAGGCGGAGAAGGACGGCCGCCTCACCCCCGGCTGCACCATCCTGGAGCCGACCAGCGGCAACACCGGCATCTCCCTCGCCATGGCCGCCAAGCTCAAGGGCTACCGCATCGTCTGCGTCATGCCCGAGAACACCAGCGAGGAGCGCCGCCAACTGCTCGCCATGTGGGGCGCGGAGATCGTCTCGTCCCCCGCGGCGGGCGGCTCCAACACGGCGGTGCGCGTCGCCAAGGAGCTCGCCGCCGAGAACCCGTCCTGGGTGATGCTCTACCAGTACGGCAACCCGCACAACGCCGGCGCCCACTACGCCACCACGGGCCCGGAGATCCTCGCCGACCTGCCCTCCATCACCCACTTCGTGGCCGGCCTCGGCACCACCGGCACCCTCATGGGCGTCGGCCGCTATCTGCGCGAGCACAAGCCCGATGTCAAGATCGTCGCCGCCGAGCCGCGCTACGACGATCTCGTCTACGGCCTGCGGAACCTCGACGAGGGCTTCGTACCGGAGCTGTACGACGCCTCCGTCCTCACCACCCGCTTCTCCGTCGGCTCCGCCGACGCCGTCACCCGCACCCGCGAACTCCTCCAGCAGGAGGGCATCTTCGCGGGCGTGTCCACGGGCGCGGCCCTGCACGCGGCCATCGGCATGGGCAACAAGGCCCTGAAGGCGGGCGAGAGCGCGGACATCGCCTTCGTCGTCGCCGACGGCGGCTGGAAGTACCTGTCGACCGGCCTCTACACGGCGGCGACCACGGAAGAGGCGATCGCGGCGGTCCAGGGCCAGCTCTGGGCGTAGCCGCCCATGTGCCCGTAGAGCGTCAGTGCGCCAGATGGCGGACCTGGTCCCACACGACCGGGTCCGCCGTTCCCACTCTGCGGCGGAAGTCCGTCACCGGCACCTCCCGCAGCTCGTCCGTCTCCAGGAAGCTCGGCCGCCCCTGCGCGTCGCCCACCGCCCCCGGCGGCAGCGCGATCACCCCGGGCCGCTCGTCGTGGTACTTGCTGGTGATCTTGGCGACCAGCGCCCGGTCCCCGCGCAGCGACAGCACCAGACACGGCCGGTCCTTCGAACCCGGGCCGTCCTCGAACGGCACCTCGGCCCACCAGATCTCCGTCGGCCTCGGCAGCCGCGCCGGAGCCTTCCGCGGCCCCGAAGGCGCGCGCGGGGGACGGCCCGGCGGCCGGGTCCGCCCCGAGGGCCGCCGTTCCGGCCGCCGCGCCTCCGGCCGGCGCGACGAACGCTTCCGTCCGTCGGCGAGCGCCACGACCAGCGCGATCACCACGACCGCGGCCAGCGCGGGCCACCATGACGTGTCCATACCTCAAGACGGTACCGGCGCCCCGCCGACCGCGCCGACGCGCCCCGCCATCCATCCGAACCGGTGACAGAGCCCGTGAGTTCGCCCACAACGGGCCACCACGAAGGACCGACAGGCCCGGGTGCGCCTTACGCTCGACTGACCGCACAGCCTCCCCCTTCCTCAGCGCGCTTTCCGTATCCGTCCACGGAGGTTCACGCTCCATGAAGCTCACCGTCGTCGGCTGCTCCGGGTCGTTCCCGTCCGCGGATTCGGCCTGTTCGAGCTACCTCGTCGAGGCCGACGGCTTCCGGCTGCTCCTCGACATGGGCAACGGCGCCCTCGGCGAGCTGCAGCGGCACATCGGTCTGTACGACCTCGACGCGATCTTCCTCAGCCATCTGCACGCCGACCACTGCATCGACATGTGCGGGTACTTCGTCGCCCGCTACTACCGGCACGAGGGCGGGCGCTGCGACGCGATCCCCGTCTACGCGCCGGAGGGTGCCGAGCAGCGGCTGACCACGGCGTACGCGGACACCCCTTCGCCCACCTCGATGAGCGAGGTCTTCGACTTCCACACCCTGAAGTCGGGCGCCTTCGAGATCGGCCCGTTCTCCGTGCGTACGGAGAAGGTGTGCCATCCGGTCGAGGCGTACGGCATCCGCGTCGAGCACGAGGGCCGCTCGCTCACGTACTCCGGGGACACCGGGACCTGCGAGGCGCTGCACGAGCTGGCCGAGGGGACCGACCTCTTCCTCTGCGAGGCCTCCTTCACCCACGGCAAGGAGGACGTCCCGGCCCTCCACCTCAACGGCAGGGAGGCGGGTGCCGAGGCGGCCCGCTCCTCGGTGGGCCGGCTCGTCCTCACCCACATCCCGCCGTGGACCGACGCCGAACGGAACCTGGCGGACGCGCGCGAGGTGTACGCGGGGCCGTCGGAGCTGGCGCGGCCGGGTGCGGTCTACGAGATCTGAGCTTTCGTACGCGTACGGGGAAGGCCCCGGAACCATGGGGTCCCCCCTGCTCCTCTGGAGCTCGGGGGTGGTTCCGGGGCCTTCCTCTGTCGAGGGGTGAAGCTCACGCCTTGGTGAGGTCCTCGAGCTCCTCGTCGGACTCGCGGCCCGGCGTCGGGAGGTTGAACTTGGTGATCGCGAAGCGGAAGACCACGTAGTAGATCGCCGCGAAGACGAGACCGATCGGGATGATCAGCCAGGGCTTGGTCGCGAGGTTCCAGTTGAGTCCGTAGTCGATCAGACCCGCGGAGAACGTGAAGCCCGCGTGGACGCCGAAGGCCCAGGTGACGGCCATCGAGATGGCGGTCAGGACCGCGTGGATCGCGTACAGGACCGGCGCGATGAACATGAACGTGAACTCGATCGGCTCCGTGATGCCGGTGACGAAGGAGGTCAGCGCGAGGGAGACCATCATGCCCATCACGGCCTTGCGGCGCTCGGGGCGAGCGGCGTGGGCGATGGCGATGGCGGCGGCCGGGAGGCCGAACATCATGATCGGGAAGAAGCCCGACATGAAGATTCCGGCGCTCGGGTCACCGGCGAAGAAGCGGTTGAGGTCGCCGTGGACGACCTCGCCTGCGGCGTTGGTGAAGTCACCGATCTGGAACCAGGAGACGGTGTTCACGAACTGGTGCATGCCGACCGGGATCAGCGCGCGGTTGATGAGGCCGAAGAGGCCGGCGCCACCGGCGCCGAGGCCGGTCATCCACTCGCCGAAGCTGGAGATGCCCTCACCGATGGGCTCCCAGACCAGACCGAAGATGACACCGACGGCGGTGCCGACGAAGGCCATGATGATCGGGACGAGACGGCGGCCGTTGAAGAAGCCGAGCCAGTCCACCAGCTTGGTGCGGTGGAAGCGCTGCCACAGGACGGCCGAGATCAGGCCCATCAGGATGCCGCCGAGGACACCGGGGTTGTTGAACGTCGCGGCGACGTCGACACCCTTGTTGGCGGTCGTGTTGACGACGGCCTCGGTGATCGGGAAGGCCTTCAGCACGTTGCTGTAGACCAGGAAGCCGACGAGCGCGGCCAGGGCGGTGGAGCCGTCCGCCTTCTTGGCGAAGCCGATGGCGACACCGATGCAGAAGAGCAGGGGCAGGTTGTCGAAGACCGCGCCGCCGGCCGTGGCGAACACGGAGGCGACCTTGTCCCAACCGAGCCCGTCCTTGCCGAAGACGTCGGCCTGGCCGAGACGGAGCAAGATACCCGCGGCCGGCAGAACGGCGATCGGCAGCTGCAGGCTGCGACCGACCTTCTGCAGGCCCTGGAACAGGCCGGATCCGCGCTTCTTCGCGGGAGCGGCGGCCTGGGCGGTGGCCGTACTCATCAACTTCCTCCAGTAAGGCAAGGCGCCGCCAGAGGACAGTGAAAGGGGGGACGGCGACGTCTCGTGGAACGCGGTGGTCTGGACCGCGTGGTCTACACCAATGAGTGGTGTAGACCAGTTGTAGCACGTGAGACTTAGATAAGGAACCTGCGAATTTTGTGTGCTCGGCCATAGCTGGAAATGCACGACATAAGGCCCCCGGGCCGTCAGGTCCAGGGGCCTTGTGCGGGCCTTACGGGAGGGACGAAAGCCCCGTACCGGTCAGGCCTCGGAGGGTGCGCGCGGGGTCACTTGACGTTCTCCCGCTCCATCTCGTCCCCCACCTCGTCCGGCTCGCGGCCGGGGGTCTGGAGGTTGAACTTGGTGATCGCGAACCGGAAGATCGCGTAGTACGCGACCGCGAAGCCGAGGCCGATCGGAATGATCAGCCAGGGCTTCGTCGCCAGGTTCCAGTTGATCACGTAGTCGATCAGGCCGGCCGAGAAGCTGAAGCCGTCCTTCACGCCGAGCGCCCAGGTCACCGCCATCGAGACACCCGTGAGCACCGCGTGGATCGCGAACAGCACCGGCGCGATGAAGAGGAACGAGTACTCCAGCGGCTCCGTGATGCCGGTGACGAACGAGGTCAGCGCCACCGAGAGCATCAGACCGCCGATCTCCTTCCGGCGGTGCGGCTTCGCGCAGTGGGTGATCGCGAGCGCCGCCGCCGGCAGCGCGAACATCATGATGGGGAAGAAGCCCGTCAGGAACTGGCCGGCGTTCGGGTCGCCCGCCAGGAACATGGGGATGTCGCCGTGGACGACGCTGCCGTCCGGCTTCGTGTACGAGCCGAACTGGAACCAGATCGGCACGTTCAGGAACTGGTGCAGGCCGATGACGAGCAGCGCCCGGTTCGCCACCCCGAAGATGCCCGAGCCCCAGGCGCCGAGGCCGACCAGCCAGTCGCTGAAGTTCTCCAGGGCGTCGCCGATCGGCGGCCAGATCCACAGGCAGATCGAGGCGAACGCGATCGCCACGAAGGTCATGATGATCGGGACGAGGCGGCGGCCGTTGAAGAAGCCCAGCCAGTCGACCAGCTTCGTCCGGTGGTAGCGCTGCCACAGGTACGCGGTGAGCAGACCCATGACGATGCCGCCGAAGACACCGGGGTTCTGGTACGTGTAGCCCGCGAAGGAGTCGTCGACGCCGAGGCAGCCGCCGCCGATGTCCTTCGTGCCGGTCGGGCAGTCCTTCGGGAACTGCCGCAGCACCGTGTAGTAGACGAGGAAGCCGACGACGGCCGCGAGCGCGGTCGAGCCGTCCGACTTCTTCGCCATGCCGATCGCGACACCGATGCAGAAGAGGATCGGCAGGCCGAGGCTGCCGTCGAGGAGGGCGCCGCCCGCGCCCGCCATCACCTTGGCGACGTTGTCCCAGCCGAGGCCGTCCGCGCCGAAGACGTCCGGCTGGCCGAGGCGGTTGATGATGCCCGCGGCCGGGAGGACGGCGATGGGCAGCTGGAGGCTGCGGCCCATCTTCTGGAGGCCCTGGAAGAGTCCGCCCCACAAGGACTTCTTCGGCCGCGCCGCGGCGGCGCTGTCCGTACTCATCGGCGTCCTCCCTGCCCGGTGCAAGCCGGGTCCGCGTCTTGTTGCAGACTGGTGTAGACCAGTTGCGATAAGCTCCGGGAGCCCGCTGAGGACAGGCCGCCGGTGATCGTCATCATTCGGCAGAACGGCGGCACTCGCTCGCGAAGTTGGGCCAACCGTGGGTTACCGTGACAAAGCGGACCGCAGGTGCGCCGGGATTCGCGCCCTCGCGAACGGAACGGACAGGGAGAAACACATGGCCAGCAAGGCTGAGAAGATCGTCGCCGGGCTCGGCGGCATCAAGAACATCGAAGAGGTCGAAGGCTGCATCACCCGCCTGCGCACCGAAGTCGTGGACCCCGGCCTGGTCGACGAAGCCGCCCTGAAGGCCGCCGGCGCCCACGGCGTCGTCAAGATGGGCACCGCGATCCAGGTCGTCATCGGCACCGACGCCGACCCGATCGCCGCCGACATCGAAGACATGATGTGAGCGACTGACGCACGTCGGTCGACTCGCGTCGGCGAAGGGCCCGTTCCGGCAGGGGAACGGGCCCTTCGCCCTGTCCGCGGGCCCTTCGCCCGGTCCCGCACCCGGGCCCTTCCCGCGACGGGGACGGCCCCTTCCCCGTATCCCGCTAGGCTCGTCCCATGTCTCGTATCGACGGCCGTACCCCCGAACAGCTCCGCCCCGTGACCATCGAGCGCGGATGGAGCAAGCACGCCGAGGGCTCCGTCCTCGTCTCCTTCGGCGACACCAAGGTCTTCTGCACCGCCTCCGTCACCGAAGGCGTCCCGCGCTGGCGCAAGGGCAGCGGCGAGGGCTGGGTCACCGGCGAGTACTCCATGCTCCCGCGCGCCACCAACACCCGCGGCGACCGCGAGTCCGTCCGCGGCAAGATCGGCGGCCGCACCCACGAGATCTCCCGCCTCATCGGCCGCTCGCTGCGCGCGGTCATCGACTACAAGGCGCTCGGCGAGAACACCATCGTCCTCGACTGCGACGTCCTCCAGGCCGACGGCGGCACCCGCACCGCCGCCATCACCGGCGCGTACGTCGCCCTCGCCGACGCGGTCACCTGGGCCCAGGGCAAGAAGCTCGTCAAGGCCGGCCGCAAGCCGCTCACCGGCACCGTCGCCGCCGTCTCCGTCGGCATCGTCGACGGCGTCCCGCTCCTCGACCTCTGTTACGAGGAGGACGTGCGCGCCGACACCGACATGAACGTCGTCTGCACCGGCGACGGCCGCTTCGTCGAGGTCCAGGGCACCGCCGAGGCCGAGCCCTTCGACCGCAAGGAGCTCAACGCCCTCCTCGACCTCGCGTCCGGCGGCTGCGCCGAACTCGCCGAGATCCAGCGCAAGGCGCTCGAAGGAACCCTCTGACGGTCGGCTGCGTCCTGACGGGCGGGCACACGGGTACGATCCGTGCGCCCGCCCGTCCGCATGTTCGTACGTATCTGGGGGAGGACCCGCCTTGAAGCGCCGTCTCGCACTCGCCATGGCCACGGCCGCCGCGCTCACCACCGCCCTGAGCGGCTGCGGAGCCCTCGACACCGCGATGGACTGCGTCAAGACCGCCGACGCGATAGCCACCTCGGTCAGCAACCTCCAGCAGGCGGTCTCCAACGCCTCGAACGACGCCACGCAGATCGAGGAGTCCCTGGACTCCATATCCACCGAGCTGGGCAACCTCAAGAACACCACGGACAACGCCGACCTCTCCAAGGCGGTCGACGACCTCACCAAGGGCGTCGACTCCGTCCGCACGGCGGTCAAGAACGGCGACACGACCCCGGACATCACCCCGATCACCGACGCGGCCGGCGAGGTCGCCAAGGTCTGCACCCCGGGCTGACCGGGCCGGGCCCCGCGGCCCGGATAATCGAGGGCATGACCCGTCTGATCCTCGCCACCCGCAACCCGGGCAAGATCACCGAACTCCACGCGATCCTCGCCGACGCAGGTCTCGACCTGGAACTCGTCGGCGCGGACGCGTACCCGGAGATCCCCGACGTCAAGGAAACCGGCGTCACCTTCGCCGAGAACGCCCTCCTCAAGGCCCACGCCCTGGCCCGGGCCACCGGCCTGCCGGCCGTGGCCGACGACTCCGGCCTCTGCGTCGACGTCCTGGGCGGCGCCCCCGGTATCTTCTCCGCCCGCTGGGCCGGCACCCACGGCGACGACCGCGCCAACCTGAACCTGCTGCTCGCCCAGCTCTCCGACATCGCGGACGGACACCGGGCCGCCCACTTCGCCTGCGCGGCCGCCCTGGCCCTGCCGGACGGCACGGAACGCGTGGTCGAGGGCCGCATGCCGGGAACCCTCCGCCACACCCCGAAGGGCACGAACGGCTTCGGCTACGACCCGATCCTCCAGCCGGAAGGCCACGACGTGACCTGCGCGGAACTGACCCCGGCGGAGAAGAACGCGATCAGCCACCGGGGCAAGGCGTTCAGGGCGCTGGTACCGGTGGTGCGGGAGCTGCTGGGCTGAGGAACCAACGACAGGGCCCGTTGCCTTCGTTTCCAAGGCAATGGGCCCTCTCTACTGGTACGCCCGGTCGGATTCGAACCGACAACACATGGCACCTAAAGCCATTCTCTCTTCCGTTGGAGTACGGGCGCACGCCATCCTGGCCACTGTACCGCTACCCTCCACGGCGCCAGGTGTCGGTTGTCGCATGGCAGTTGGGACACAGCAACCGCAGGTTCTCGCCTCGGTCGTCGTGCCAGTCCCCGCGAGTCGAGGAAAGCGATGGCCTCGTCCACGGTCGAGCACCGCACGGCGGCTTCGGTCAACCGCTCGCGGGTGTATCGAGGGCCACTGGTCATGAGGCCCGCCCCTTGCCGCGCCCACGGTAGGTGTCCGTCGTCGAGTGCCTCGATCCGCCGGCTGATGTGGGTGTGCTGCCCAGCGACGACGTCCACTCCGAGGCGCCGTAGTACTTCGCACATGTTCGTCGAGGCGGCGACAGCCTGTGCCAGGACCTCGCGTGTCCAGCGAGTTCCCTCCCGCTCGAAGTGCGAGATTTTCACCCCGAGCCTTCGCATCCGGTCTCGTACGTACCGGCGCGTCGCACTCCTCGGGTCCACACCCAGCCGCTCCAACGCCTCCGTCAGCGTCCGCGCCCTTGCGCCGCCGCCTCCAGGCGCTCCCTCGTGTACGCGCTCGTCCCCGTCGAGCCCCTCCCCAGTACGAATCCCGTACGGAGCAACGAGCCGCATACAGGACGGTCACGTCATATCGCGTACGAAGAACGGAGCGGCCCGCACCCGGCGGTCAGTCCGGGTGCGGGCCGCTCCAGGGGTGGTGGGTCAGCCCTCGACGCCCAGGTCTCGGATGATCTTGGCGACGTGGCCGGTGGCCTTTACGTTGTAGAAGGCGTGCTCGATCTTGCCGTTCTCGTCGACGACGACCGTCGAGCGGATCACGCCCGTCACCGTCTTGCCGTACAGCTTCTTCTCGCCGAAGGCGCCGTACGCCGCCAGGGTCTCCTTCGACGGGTCGCCGACCAGCGTGACCTTGAGGTTCTCCTTCTCGCGGAACTTCGCCAGCTTCTCCGGCTTGTCCGGCGAGACGCCGATGACGTCGTAGCCCGCCGCCGCGAGGACGTCCAGGTTGTCCGTGAAGTCGCAGGCCTGCTTCGTGCAGCCGGGGGTGAGCGCGGCCGGGTAGAAGTAGACGATGACCTTGCGGCCCTTGTGGTCCGCGAGGGAGACCTCGTTGCCGTCCGCGTCGGGCAGGGTGAAGGCGGG
Organism: Streptomyces sp. NPDC001728; assembly: GCF_040297565.1. Lineage (NCBI taxonomy): Bacteria > Bacillati > Actinomycetota > Actinomycetes > Kitasatosporales > Streptomycetaceae > Streptomyces > Streptomyces sp. NPDC001728. The sequence goes on along the minus strand of NZ_JBEOZK010000008.1, from coordinate 163,011 downwards.
GGCGGTGTCGCCGGGCTGCAGTCGCTCGCTCATGGCTCTCCTCGGGATGGTTCGCGTACGCATTCAGAGCCTAATGGGGGTCGGGGACAGCCCCATGGCGATCGAGCTGACAGACTGTCCACAACGACCGGATCACGACTACGGAGGCAGCGCGGTGTCGGAGGCCAGGACCCCTGCGCAGATCGAGGCGGACATCGTCCGCCGGCGCGAGCAGCTCGCCGTCACTCTCGACGAGATCGGCATTCGGATGCACCCGAAGACGATCATCGGGGACGCGAAGGCCAAGGTCGCCTCGACGGTCGACCAGACCGCCGGACGCGCCTTCGTCGCCGTCAACCGGGTCGTCTCGGATGTGAAGGCACGTTTCACCTATGAGGACGGCGCCCCCCGCCTGGAGCGCGTGGTGCCGGTGGCCGTCCTGGCGGTGGCGGTCGTCGGGCTGCTCGCCGCGTCCTCCCGCAGGAAGAAGGGATGACCCCTCCCTGCCACGGGCGTCCCGCCCGGGCGGGTAGGTTCACCCCGTGAGCGAGAACACGCACGACAAGCTGCCCATCCGGATGCTCCACGACCGGGTCCTGGTCCGCACCGACTCCCCGGAGGGGGAGCGGCGTTCCGGCGGCGGCATCCTGATCCCGGCGACCGCTGCCGTAGGCCGCCGCCTCGCCTGGGCCGAGGTGGTCGCGGTCGGCCAGAACGTCCGCACGGTCGAGATCGGTGACCGGGTCCTGTACGACCCCGAGGACCGCGCCGAGGTCGAGGTCCGGGGCACCGCGTACATCCTGATGCGCGAGCGCGACCTGCACGCGGTGGCCGCCGACCGCTTCCAGGGCACCTCGGACTCCACCGGGCTCTACCTCTGACCCTACGGGCACATACCGCGAGGGCCCTTGGTGACCATGGTCACCAAGGGCCCTCCGTCGTTCTTTGCTAGCCTGGAGACACCCGACGAGACGCGCCGTACCGGGATTCCGACAAGACGACGCACCCCCTGTTGTTCCGTCTCGCGGAGGTTCGTCGCCATGGCCTGGGTTCTGCTCATCATCGCCGGTCTGCTCGAAGTCGGCTGGTCGATCGGCATGAAGTACACCGAGGGCTTCACCCGTCTCTGGCCCAGCGTGTTCACCGGTATCGGCATCGTCGCGTCCATGGTGCTGCTGTCGCAGGCCGCCAAGACGCTGCCCATCGGCACGGCGTACGGCGTGTGGGTCGGCATCGGCGCGGCCGGTGCGGCGGTGTTCGGCATGGTGGTGCTGGGTGAGCCCGCGACCGCCGCCCGGATCTTCTTCGTCTGTCTGCTGCTCGTCGCCGTCGTCGGGCTCAAGGCGACCTCGGGTCACTGACCCCGGGGGCCGGCCTGCGGCCACCGACCCTGATGGCCGTACGAGACCGTTCATCGGTCATCGGCCCCGTACGGCCGTACGGGGCCGGGTTCACCTACTCCGTACGGCCGTACGAGCCCCGTTCACCGACCCCGTACGGGCGTACGCGACGGCTGGGGTCCGCGCGACGCCGCGCCCGGCCCCGCCTCGCCCGTCAGGGTCGACTCCGGTGACGCGCCCGGGTCCTCCGGCCCGTCCGGCATCGGCGGCACCACCGGCATCGCCTCCGCCCCCGGCATCAGCTGGAGCTCGAAGTCCCGCGGCGCCGTCCCCGCCAGCGCCTCCCGGGTGAACCGGCCCCAGATCTCGGCGGGCGCCCCGCCGCCGTTGATCCGGGGCAGTCCCAGCGCCCCGTACAGCGACTCCTGCCGCCCCGACTCCGGGTCCTGCCCCATCAGCGCGACCACCGTCGCCAGCTCCGGGGTGTAGCCGGCGAACCAGGCGGCCCTGTCGTCCTCCGCCGTGCCCGTCTTGCCCGCCGCCGGCCGCCCGGCGGCCTGCGCGGCCGTCCCGGTGCCCGCCTCCACGACGCTCCGCAGGATCGACGTGGTCGTGTCCGCGGCCTCCCGGCTGACCACCTGTCGTCCCTCGGCCGCCGGCACCGCCAGCTCCTGGCCGTCCCGGCTGATCCGTCCGACCAGCGTGTACGAGCCGTGCCGGCCGTGCGCGGCGAGCGTCGCGTACGCCGTGGCCATGTCGAGGACGCTGGCCGTGGCCGGCCCGAGCGCGATGGACGGGGAGTCGGTGAGGTCGGGGGTGGAGCCGGGCAGTCCGAGGGCGACCGCGGTGCGCCGTACGTGCCCGGGGCCGACGTCGACCGCCATCTGGGCGTACACCGCGTTCACCGAGAGATCGGTGGCCGCGCCGACGGCGATCTCGCCGTAACTCGCGTCGTCCTCGTTGGCGGGGTCGTACGGGCTCCCGCTCCAGCCCTCCACAGGGCGCCGGTTGCTGCCGTCGTACACCGTGTACGGGGTGATCGGCTCGCCCCGCTGGGTCTGCGCCCCGCTCTGCACGGCCGCCGTGAAGACGAAGGGCTTGAAGGTGGATCCGACCTGGTAGTCGCGCCGGGTGGCGTTGTTGACGTACTGCTGGGTGTAATCGACGCCCCCGTACATCGCGAGGACCTCGCCGTCCGCCGGGTCGACGGCCGCCGCGCCGACCCGCACGTTCCGGTCGGCGGGGGAGACCGCCGGGTCGAGCCGGGACATGACCTGCTCCTCGACGGTCTGGACGAGCGCCTCCTGCTTGGCGGGTTCCAGGGTGGTGGTGATCCGGAAGCCGCCGCCGGCGAGGGTCTTCTCGTCGATGATCCCGTGCCCGGTGAGGTACTCCTCGACGGCCTGGACGAGATAGCCGCGCTGCCCGGACAGGCCGGTCGCGGGGCGCGCGGTCTGCGGGGCGGGGAAGCGGACGGCGGCGCGGTCGGCGCGGCTGAGCCAGCCCTCGGTGACCATGCCGTCGAGCACGTAGTTCCAGCGGGCGACGGCCGTGGCGCGGTTCTCGGGGTGGGTGGTGACGTCGTAGGCGCTGGGGGCCTTGAGGAGGGAGGCGAGGTACGCCGCCTCGGCGGTGTCGAGCTGCTCGACGTCCTTGCCGTAGTAGGCGCGGGCGGCGGCCTGGACGCCGTACGCGTTCCGGCCGAAGTAACTGGTGTTCAGATAGCCCTGGAGGATCTCCTCCTTGCTCTTCTCGCGGCCCAGCTTGATCGAGATGAAGAACTCCTTCACCTTCCGGGTGAGGGTCTGCTCCTGTCCCAGGTAGTAGTTCTTGACGTACTGCTGGGTGATGGTCGAACCCGACTGGCGGCCCTTGCCGGTGACGGTGTTCCAGGCGGCGCGGAGCATCGCCTTGGGGTCGACGGCGCGCGAGGTGTGGAAGTCGCGGTCCTCGGCGGCGAGGACGGCCTGCCGGAGGGAGAGCGGGACGCGGTCGAGCCGTACGTTCTCGCGGTTGACCTCGCCGTCCCGGGCGAGGGTGGAGCCGTCGCGGTAGAGGTAGACGTTGGACTGGGCGAGGGCGGCGGTGTTGGCGGGCGGGATCTCCACGAGGAGGTACCCGGCGGCGAAGGCGCCGAGGAGCAGGAGCGAGCCGAGCAGGAACAGCCCGAGGAGGCCCCGGAGGAGGCGCCGGGGACGGGACCGCTTCGGGGGGCGCTCGGGGGTGCGCCGGGGGTCGGTCTCGGGGGTGCGCCTCGGGCCGCGCTCGGGATCGTGCTTCGGGCCGGGGAGGGATGGGTCCCTCGGCTCCCAGCCCGGCGTGCGGGATGGCCGGGGGGCGTCGGGGTCGCTCGTACCGCTCGTACCGCTCGTACCGGAGGAAGGGGGCATGGCACCTCATATTGCCCGGAATGGGATGAAACTCCCGGACGCGACCCGAAACGGACCTGAAGGTGACGGGAAATCCCCTCGCGGGCGCGGGGACTCCTCGCTAGGGTCGTGCGCTTCGGTGTTTCCCGATGCTTTTCAGTGCTTCCCGGTGTTTACCGGCGCTTCCTGGTGTTTCCCGGTGGATTTCAGCTCTCTAGAGACGAGGGAAGGGCATGTTGCGGCTGTACGCGACGGTGGCCGCGGGCGGCTTCCGGCGCCATGCCACCTATCGGGTGGCGACGGCGGCGGGCGTCTTCACCAACAGCGTCTTCGGCCTGGTCCTCTCGTACACCTACATCGCCCTCTGGGACGAGCGCCCCGCGCTCGGCGGCTACTCGGTGGACGACGCCATCGCGTACGTCTGGATCGGACAGGCGCTCATCACCGTCTGCGGACTGATGGGCGGCGGCTTCGAGGAGGAGCTGATCGAGCGCATCAGGACCGGCGACATCGCCGTCGACCTCTACCGCCCGGCCGACCTCCAGGCCTGGTGGTTCTCGGCCAACGCGGGCCGGTCCGCGTACCAGTTGATCGGCCGGGGCGTCCTCCCGATGACGATCGGCTGGCTCGTCTTCCGCTTCACCCTGCCACCGGGCCCCGGCACCTGGCCCGCCTTCCTGGTGGCCGTGGCCCTGGGCTCCACCGTCAGCTTCGCGATCTGGTACCTGGTGGCGATGAGCGCGTTCTGGCTGCTGGACGGCCAGGGAGTGGCGCAGGTGGCCTGGCTGAGCGGCCTGTTCTTCTCCGGGATGCTGCTCCCGCTGAACGTCTTCCCCGGCGCGCTCGGCGAGATCGCCCGGACACTGCCGTGGGCGTCCCTGCTCCAGGTCCCGGCGGATGTGTACCTGGGGAAGTACCGGGGCTGGGAACTGGCGGGGGCGTACGGCTTCCAGGTGGCGTGGGCGGTCGTCCTGCTCGGCGCGGGCCGGGTGGCGCAGACGGCGGCGACGCGGAAGGTGGTGGTGCAGGGTGGGTGAGCCGCGCGCCGCGGCCGGGCCCCCGGCGGGCCTCGGCCCCGCCCCGGAATCCGTCAGGGATCCCGCCTCCGAGGCAGGTCGCTTCCCCGACCCCCCGCCCGGCCCCTGGAGCACGTACCGGATGGTGGCGGGCATGTGGATCCGGTCCACGATGGCCTACCGCTCCTCCTTCGCGCTGACCCTGGTCACCAGTTTCTGCGTCACCTTCTTCGACTTCGTCGCGATCCTCCTGATGTTCGGCCAGGTGAAGGGCCTCGGAGGCTTCTCGTTCGCGGAGGTCGCGCTGCTCTACGGGACGGCCGGCACGTCGTTCGGGATCGCGGACCTGACGATGGGTTCGGTGCAGCGGATGGGGCGGCGGGTCAGGGACGGTTCGCTCGACGTCTTCCTGATGCGCCCGGCACCGCTCATGGCCCAGGTCGCGGCGGACAAGTTCGCGCTGCGCCGCTTCGGCCGGGTCCTCCAGGGTCTTGTCGTGCTGGTCTGGGGCCTGCTGCTGCTCGATGTGGCGTGGACGCCGGTGAAGGCGGTGCTGCTGCCGGTGACGGTGGTCTGCGGGGCGGTGATCTTCTCGGCGCTGATGGTGCTCGGCGCGTCGGCGCAGTTCTGGATGCAGGACGCCGCGGAGGTGACCAACTCGTTCACGTACGGCGGGAACACCCTCCTCGGGTACCCGCCGACGGTCTTCGCACAGGACCTGGTGCGGGGTGTCGTGTACGTCGTACCGCTGGCGTTCGTGAACTGGCTGCCCGCGCTGTACGTGCTCGGCCGGCCGGCACCGGCGGGGGTGCCGGAGGGGGCGGCGTTCGCCGCGCCGCTCGTGGCGGCGGTCTGCTGCGGGATCGCGGGGATCGCCTGGCGGGCCGGAATCCGTTCGTACCGATCGACAGGGAGCTGACGTCCGCCATGCCGTTCATCGAGCTGGAGTCACTGGAGAAGGTCTTCACGGTCCGCCGCAAGACGGGCCCGTTCCGCCGGGAGAAGCGCGAGGTCAGGGCGGTCGACGGGATCAGCTTCGGGGTCGGACGCGGCGAGATGGTCGGCTACATCGGCCCGAACGGCGCGGGGAAGTCGACCACGATCAAGATGCTGACCGGCATCCTCACCCCGAGCGGCGGGCGGCTGAGGGTGGCCGGCATCGACCCGGCGCGGGAGCGCACCCGGCTGGCCCAGCGGATCGGGGTGGTCTTCGGCCAGCGGACGACCCTGTGGTGGGACCTGCCGCTGAAGGACTCGTACCGGCTGATGCACCGCATGTACCGCATCCCCGACGCCCGCTACCGGGAGAACCTGGACCGCTGTGTGGAGCTCCTGGAGCTGGGGGAACTGCTCGACGTGCCGGTACGCCAGCTCTCGCTGGGGCAGCGGATGCGCGGCGACATCGCGGCGGCGCTGCTGCACGACCCGGAGGTGCTGTACCTCGACGAGCCGACGATCGGCCTGGACGTGGTGTCGAAGGCGAGGGTGCGGGACTTCCTGCGCGAGCTGAACGCCTCGCGCGGTACGACGGTGCTCCTGACCACCCACGACCTCACGGACATCGAGCAGCTCTGCTCGCGGGTGATGGTGATCGACCACGGGCGGCTGATGTACGACGGGGAGCTGGACGGCCTGCACGAGATGGGGGAGAGCGAACGGCTCCTGGTGGTGGACCTGGAGCGGGAGACGCCCCCGATCGAGGTGCCGGGAGCCCGCTTCGTACGGGCGGAGGGCCCGCGTCAGTGGCTGGCGTTCCCGGCCTCGGCGTCGGCGGCTCCGCTGGTCGCGGCGGTGGCGGCGACGTATCCGCTGGTCGACCTCTCGGTGCGGGAACCCGACATCGAGGCAGTGATCGCGAAGATGTACGGGGGAACTCGGGAGGACCGCCGGGAGTCTCTGACGTAGGAGGTCGAGTCGATGGTGAGTTTCTCGTACACGGCGGCGGACGAGGAGAAGAGCAGGGGCGTCCGCCGGATGAAGACGCTGGCGACGGCGCTGCTGCTGGTCGTGGCAGTGATCTACGCCCTGGCGACGTGGGCGAGGAACTCCGGCTGGGGCGCCTGGACGGGCTACGTCGCGGCGGCGGCCGAGGCGGGCATGGTCGGTGCGCTCGCGGACTGGTTCGCGGTCACGGCGCTCTTCAGACGGCCGCTCGGTCTGCCGATTCCGCACACGGCGATCATCCCGACGAAGAAGGACCAGCTGGGAGCGTCGCTGGGCCAGTTCGTGGGCGAGAACTTCCTCTCCGCGGACGTGGTGAGGGGCCGGCTGCACGCCTTCGGGATCGGCGGCCGGCTCGGCACCTGGCTGGAGGACCCGGCGCACGCGGACCGGGTCACGGCGGAACTCTCCACGGCGCTACGGGGGGCGCTGACGGTCCTGCGGGACTCCGACGTCCAGGCGGTCGTCGGGGAGGCGATCACCCGGCGGGCGGAGGCGGCGGAGATCGCGCCGGGCCTCGGCAAGACCCTGGAGAGGATCGTCGGGGACGGGGCCCACCACCGGGCCGTGGACCTGGTCTGCACACGCGCGCACGACTGGCTGGTCACCCACGGCGAGTCGGTGATGGACGCGGTGCAGGGCGGGGCGCCGGGCTGGACCCCCCGCTTCGTGGACCGCCGGATCGGTGAGCGGGTCTACAAGGAGCTGCTCCGCTTCGTGACGGAGATGCGGGACATGCCGGCCCACCCGGCGCGCGGTGCGATCGACCGCTTCCTCACGGACTTCGCGGCCGACCTCCAGGCGGACACGGACACTCGGGCGCGCGTGGAGCGCCTCAAGTCGGACCTGCTGGCCCGCCCGGAGGTCCAGGACATCATCGCCTCGGCCTGGTCCTCCGTCCGCAACCTGATCATCGCGGCGGCCGAGGACGACCGCAGCCAACTCCGCCTCCGCGCCCGCGCCTCCCTGATCTCCCTGGGCAACCGCCTGTCGACGGACACCCGCCTCCAGTCGAAGGTGGAAGGCTGGGCGGAGGACGCGGCGGCATACGTCGTCACGACCTACCGCCACGAGATCACGTCCCTGATCACGGACACGGTGGCGGGCTGGGACGCCGACCAGACGTCGAAGAAGATCGAGGCGAACATCGGCCGGGACCTTCAGTTCATCAGGATCAACGGCACGGTGGTGGGCGCGTTGGCGGGGTTGGTGATCTATACGGTGAGCAGGGGGGTGGGGGGCTGAGGGGGCCCGGCGCGGCGCTGGCGGAGGGTTACGCCTTCCCGCGCGTCACGGCCCAAGAGGCGACTGCCATGCCACCGGCGACGGAGAACACGGCGGGCCAGGCGCCGATCTTCTTGGCGAGCGGGTGGGACCCGGCGAAGGCGGCGACGTAGGCGGTCGTCAGCCCCACGGAAGCCTTGGCCCCACCGACCTGCTGCCACTCCCGCGCGGCCACCCCACCGGCGACGGCGAGAACGACACCCCCGAGGGGCCGCTTCTTGGTCCACCGGGCAACGGCGTAACCACCCACGAGCCCGGCGGCGGCTATGGCGGGGGAGGGGATGCGGGGCATGGTGGGGGCCTTTCGGTCGGTCGGGTCTTCCTTCGAGCGTACGAGGTGCGGGCGCGGCGCCACGGCGAGGGCTGTCGGTCGGACAGGTCAGCCATGCGAGGTCAGCGCGCACTCGGCGCAGTGCGTCTCGCCGCCGAGCGGGCGGAACAGCATGGGCTGGGTGTGGTCACCGGCACACTCCCGGGCGCCTTCGAGTCGTGGCGACAGACGGTTGCCGGACGAGGGTGCGGGGTGGGGTGGCAGGGACCGGGGCGGTACGTCGCGAAGGAGGTAGCGGACGAGGCCGCCGGGGCGGTGGACGGGTGTGGTGGAGCCGGGGAGGCCGCGCAGGATGTGTTCGTGGACATCGGTGGAGGAGTGGCCGGTGTCGAGCCAGCGGGCGGCGAGCCGGGCGAGTTCGTCGCGCATGCCGGGCGGGATGCTGCGGAGGGTGGCGGAGAGGAGCGGCAGGGCGCCGATGAGGGCGCGGGCCTCTTCGAGTCGTGGCGACTCGCCGACGGCGTCAGCGACTTCGCCGACTTCGGGTGCCTCGGCGGCCTCCAGGGGAAGGTTGGAGGTGTCTTCTACCCGGTCTTTCTCTGGATGACCGTCGGTCGACGGGGGCGTCGGCTCACCGGCGGCCGGTTTCCGAGGACTCGGTGCGACCTGCGAAGACACGACGGGGCCCCGGGCGAGGAGCTTGACGGCCTGGTCGGTCGTCAACGGTGTGCTGGACACGAGCTGTTGGGTCACCCGGAGGCCCCCGGCGACCTGCACCCGCCGCTCGTGCACGAACCCCTCCTCCTTGAGCTGCCGCTTGGCGCGCCCGAAGGCGCATGCCCCGATCCGGGCACGTTCGGCGGTACGGGAGAGCGACTCGCGGGCGCCTCGGGGAAGGGAGAGCTGCCAGGTCAGCAGGCGAACGGCGTCGGAACTGAGCCGAGGATGCCGAATGAGCTCGTGCGAGAACTGACTGAAGGCACGAGAGGGCGCGTTAAAGTGCCGGTAGATCACGGTGGACTTCCGTTCCACTAGTGGTTCAGGCCCTCGCCGATGGGTGCAACCGTTGGCGAGGGCCGTTTTGTGTGACCGTACTGCACTTAGTGCGACTGGATGGCCACGATGGGTGAGGATTGTTCGTGTGGGTGACCTTCGGGGTGCGTCGCCACGCGTGTAATGAGGGCTGCGAGGGGGTGGCGTGCGGGTCTCGACTCAGCGCTCGGACGCGTCTCTCCAGTAGTCCGCGAGCATTTCGCCCGGCCACGTCGGCTGTGCGACGGGGCCACGGGGGAGCATCTCCTCGAACACCGCCACGAGATCGACGACCTGCGTGCCGTCGTCGGCGTCGAGGTCCACGACGTGCAGGTCGCGTCCGTCGACCTTGAGCAGTCTCGGGAAGGAAGTGGCCATCCGGGCCGGACGCCGGTGGTTGTGGTGAACGAAGGTACCGGTCGCCGGCCACGCGGGGTTGTCGCGGGGGCTGCGGGCATGAAGCGCGACATCGTCCGGGGAGCCCAGGTTGAAGAACCACGTGACCTGGAGATGGGAGAAGTGCTCGATGCCTTGCAGCGTCTCCACGGGGAATTCGGGTCGCAGACGGATGACCGATTCCACGCCGCCCTTGAAGTCGTCGAGCCGTCCGGCATGGCCGCCGATCACGTCAGCGATGACCGGCACCTTGATGAACTGAGCAGCCACGGATCACCCTTCTTCCTTCTCTGCGGAGCCACTTGTGGGGTGCGACGGCTTCGGCGGCGTCAGATTACTCGCTGGAGTACGACCCGGGCTCGATCGTTCACTTCCGAGGCGGACTGGATTCCACGGTTGCGAAACGGGGACAGGACCGTGCGCATGGTCACGGCTGCTTCTCGCACCCTGCCGGACTGGACGCCGTCCATGGCGTCCAAGGCCTGACTCCAAGTCCGGCAGGCTGCGTCGATGTTGCCCTGTTCAGCCTGGACCGTACCCATATAGCCGAGCGTGACGGCGTGGGTTCTGCTGAAGGAATCGGCCCTGCGGTGTCGCACGCTGGCACGGAAGTGGCGCAGGGCGCCGTTGAGGTCGCCCAGGGCCCACAGCGTGCGGGCGGTCTCATGCGCGAGGGACGCTTCTTGAAAGAACCAGACCCGCTGAGGCTCGTCGTCTCCCACCGAGGCCTGGCCGAGGTCGGATTCGGCCTGGTGGATAGCGGAAATGGCCTTGTCCTTCTGGCCGTCCACGGCCAGCGCCCGCGCACGCACGACGCCGATCAGGGCTCGTTCGCGTGGGGTGGCGTGGTCGTATCGCTTGCGCTCGATGGAGGCGGTGGCGAGGTCCGAGGCGGCCCGGGTGTGTCCGAGGTCTATGGCCTGATGGGCCATCGCCCGCAGGATGTGCCCGGCGAGGGGAGCGTCGTCGGCTTCGGCGGCGAGCTTGAGTGCGAGGGTGAAGTAGCGTCGCGCGGGCTCATGTCGGGAGGCGTCGAAACTCATCCAGCCGGCCACGTACACGGCCTCGGCTGCCGCCGAGTACAGCGAACGTCGGGAGTTCTCGCTGCTGAAGACTCCGCTGACGTACCGGGCGACGTCGTCGACGATGTACTGGTAGAGGGCTGTTCGACCATCGACGCCGCCGTGGCGTTGATCGCGACGGGCGAAGAACTCTGTCATCTCGCGAACAGCCCGCGCTTCGGTCTCGCCGACTCTGCGGTTGGGGCCCACCGCTCGGGAGCGCGCCCGCTGCGGAGCTTCGTCCCACCAAGGACCCCGGGGTAGGGCCAGTCCGCCGACGGAGTAGACGGCGGCGCCGGTGAGAAGCCGGCGGCGTTCGCGGTCCATGCTGTTTCTCCCCAGGTCGACCAGAGTCGTCAGCGTGTCGGTGTCCCACTCGGACCCGGTGAACGTATCCGAGGCGTTCCCGGCGAGGCCGATCTCCGCGAGCGTGAGGGGACGACCCAACCGCCGCGACAGAGTTTCTCGCAGTACGTCGGCAGCCCGCCCCCGAGGCCGGGTCCCGGCGACCCACATGGCGATACCAACAGGAAGGCCATCGTGACCGACGTCTGCGGGGGGTCCGTGTACGTTCTGCGCCATGTCTGGGGCGGTGGTGACACCTGGGAGGCTGAGGACCCCGAGAGGCTCACGGTTACGGAGCCCGCTGGTGGGGTGCGGCACCAGGCTCAGAGGATCACAGCTGGCCCGGCTGCCGCGCGGCACTGGTCACCCAATCAGGAGGAACCGCCATACATGGGCAGGGCTGAGTATTACAACGACCCCAACGCACCCTCCAGCAACCTGCTGGTCGTTGACGAAGGCGGCGCCATCCTGCTCCAACGCCGCCGTGACACCAGCCAGTGGGCGTTGCCCGGTGGCGCCCAGGACATCGGCGAGACGGCGGCCGAGTGCGCGGTGCGCGAATGCCTGGAGGAGACGGGGATCATCGCCCAGATCACCGGGTTCGTCGGCGTCTACACGAACCCCCGCCACATCGTGGCGTACACCGACGGCGAGATCCGCCAGCAGTACGAGAACACGTACATCGGCCGTCCCATCGGCGGCGAGCCCACGATCAACGACGAGGCCGACGGCGTCCGCTTCGTCCAGCCGGCCGACCTCGACCAGTACGACATCCACGCCAGCATGCGCCAGCAGATCGGCGACTACCTGGCCGACACGTACCCCCACCTGGGCTGAGCTGCCGGAGCTGCCTCCACCCGTCCCACGGCGGCGAAGATCTCCGGCGCCGCCCGGCGGATGAACCGCCCGACGATGCTGTCGTCCCCGTAACGGCCCAGGATCTCAGCGACACGATCTTCGGCGGAGGTCCGGCCGTCGTCGGGCGTGGTTGTCATATCGCAGTAGACAAGCGCGTCCACCAACAGCGGCTCCTCCAGCAAGGGGAACTCGCTCGCGAGCTCCTCTCTCAGCCCCCGCTCTTCTGCTTCCAGAAGCGCGAATGAATGGTTGGCGACCAGCCGCGTCAGCCGTTCGTCGGCCCCGTGCTCGTCACGGAGGAACCGAGCTCCGTCCAGCGGGTGGAACCCCGTCACGGCCAGGCGAGGTGCATAGCCCACGTCATGCAGTATCCCGGCGGCGACCATCGGGCGGCATCCTTCCCCAAGATCCGCCCAACCTCGGCCGCCTGGACCGCGACTCCTTGGCTTTGCGCCCACCGCCGAGGGAACGCATCACCGAGTTCCGCCTCCGCGACCCGTCTGACCAAGTCTGCCGCTACCTCGTTGCCGAGCATTTCAGAACGCTGGAGGAAGAGGTGCGACATGGCCGACGGAGACACCGTCAACAAACTTCTGCCATGCGGTGGCTCTCAAGGCGAGCGTGGGGCCCTCCGGACGCTTCGAGTCCCGTACGAGTGAACCCGTGGGAGTGCGGGCGCACTCCACGCACTCGGTCGTATTGCCGCCACTATAGGAGGACTTGAACCAAACCCGGGTCGATGCTGAGGACTGCGGAGAGGACACCTAGAGCTCCTTGCGGATGCGATGGATCAGGGATGACGAAGCTTCCATGTCCAACGCTTGTGCCCGCAGGTACTCGAACGCAAGTCTGTATCGATCCAGTTCGCCGTCCGTTTCCATGAAGAGTGAGCCGGTGTGCAGGTCCACGTAGACGACGTCGAGGGTGGGCTCTGCAGCTCCGAGGATGACGAAGCTTCCCAGCGCCGCAGCGTGTGCGCCCTTGGAGAAGGGCAGCACCTGCAGTGTGATCTGGGTGGCCTCGTTTGCTTCGAGCAAGCGGTCGAGCTGCGCACGCATCACTTCTGGGGAGCCGACGACCCGACGCAGGACGGACTCGTCGAGGATGGCCCAGAGGTGGGGTGGCTTGGGTCGGCTCAGGATCTCCTGTCGCTTCATGCGGATGTCGACAAGCCGATCGACCTCCCCTTGGTTCAGGCGCAGCTCGTTCGCCTGCTGCAAGGCGGTGCTGTAGTCCCGTGTTTGGAGCAGGCCAGGGACGTACACGCAGCAGAAGTGATCTTCGCGAACGGCCTCGTCTTCCAGAGTGAGGAGCAAGTTCATGCTCTCTGGGATGGAGTCGGTGAAGGTGCTCCACCAACCTTTTTGCCTGGCGTCCTTGGCCAAGGCGATCACCGCTGTCCGCTCCGCGTCACTCGCGTCGTACTCGCGGCACAGGGCATCCACGATGGGCCACTTCACGGGGCCGGACTGGGTTTCGTACCGGCTCACCGTGGCCTTGGAGACCCCGACACGGCGGCCGGCTTCCTCCAAGGTCATGCCCGAACGTGCTCGCAGCTTGCGCATGGTCGAGCCGAGCTGGCGACGGCGTGTCGTCGTCCTCGATGACATGGCGGCTGCCTTTCGTAGCTGTTCATTGCCCGCCCTCTGGGCCCAATCAGGCTATGCGGCTGCGGTGTTGGCATCGCTTGATTTCACCCGATCGAGTCTCATGAGAAGTTACACAACGAGAATTCCCGCTGCCATACTCGTTCCCGTCTACGTCACGCAGCGCATCCGCATGGATGCGGAGGGTGTGTCGCTGGAGTGGTCAGAGGAAGGGGAGTCCCGTCGTGGCTTTCATGGGAGACGGTGGAGGGGCGCTTCGCTGCGTCTTGCCGTTCGAAGCGGTGCCTAGTGAATTCAGGCTGCTACGCAGCGCTGTCCGCTCGGCTCTGGGGCAGTGGGGCGTTCTGAGTGCAGCCGAAGAGGTCGAGCTGGTCGTGACGGAGCTCGCGACGAACGTCATGAAGCACGTGGGCGAAGGCGCGTCAGCGGCCCTCGTACTCGAACCGCGCGGGAGTCGCCTCAGGGTTGAGCTGCATGACAAGAGCCCGGTGGTGCCGAAGCAAGATGGCGTGGTCGATTGCGAGCAGGAGTGCGGCCGAGGGCTGCATCTTGTGGCGTCGATGTCGGTCGACTGGGGCACACTGCTTACGGGGACGGGTAAGGCTGTCTGGTGTGAGGTGTCGGTGGTTGCTGACACCTTGTGTGCGCGAGCTCAGCGCGCGTACAAGGTTCTCCATGGCTACCCGGAGATTCTCGGGGTGAGGGTGCCGCTTCAGGCCTCGCGCTCCAGGGTGAACCAGGAAGTTGCCGTCACGCTGATCGCAGACCTCCTCGCGTGGTTCGCGCTCCAGGGCAGTGACCCCGACGAGGCGCTCTGCCGCGCGCAGCAGCTCTACGAGGCCGGTGAAGCTGCGTGACGGGCCGCTGCGCGCATTTTCTCGCGGAGGTCGTCGGGTGTGCGCCAGGCTTCCCCTGCGTAGTTCCTGTGGCACATGCGATGGCAGTTCGCGCACAGGAGCGCGAGATCCTCCAGTCGGGTCTCGCTAGGGCCGGAGACGTGAAGAGGTGTGACGTGGTGCACTTCGATGTAGTCGGCGCCGAGTGGTCCGTAGGTGGCGCCGAAGTCGAACCTGCATGCCTCGCACTGAATGGGCCCGTTCAGCTTTCGGACTTGCTGAATCTTGCGGTTGCGGAGGCCGCGGTCGCGCTCGCGGTGAAGGGCCAGGCGAACCAGCAGACGCCCCTCGCGGGCGCTCGTCTTTCCGTCCTCGTCTACCTCGTCTGGTTGGACGGGGGTGTCATGCAGCTCGCCACTGGCGATCCCTGCGCGCAGGGCGCGAGCGGCAGCCAGCATCCGCTGGGGGTCCGCCAGGAAGTCCGCGACGACTCTTTGGGTGGGGCGCCCACCCTTGGTCGTGCCCCCCGCATGATCGGGGTGGGCGGTGGCGATGTCTGTCGTTTTGCGGCTGACGCTGTTCTGCGACCGGAACCGGGAGTCGGCAGCGGCGTTGCCGTGCAGGGGGAGCGATCGGAGCAAGTCGGAGAGCTCCAGGACGCGCAAGTCGTTCTGCCGCAACTCATGCCAGTCGTTTTCCATGACGAGCGCGCATGCAAGCAGCAGTTCGTCCCTCACCCACGAGATTTGCCCCATGCCGTCGATCGTACAAGTGTTCCCCCTTGGCGTGGAGTGATTGGGGATGCTTCGGCATGGCGCACACTTGGGAGGCACTGTCAGTGGGGCCTGTCACTCTCTGTAATGACTGGCGGACAAGGCGTCAGCGAGGCACGTGGTCAAAGGAGGGTGCATGACCAGCACTGAGGCGGAGTTCACTTCTATCGAGATCTGCGCTGGAGCCGGCGGGCAGGCCATTGGGCTGCACGCCGCCGGGTTCAGGCACCTTGCGCTCGTGGAGATCGACAAGCATGCGGCGGAGACGCTGCGGCGGAACATCGACACGCGCGCGGACTGGGCATGGGAGAAGCGGCAGTGTGACCTCCGACACGCGGACGTGAACGACTTCAAGCCGTTGGAGCAAGTGAAGTGGGCCGGGAGGCTCCTTGAGCCTGAGGAGCTGGATCTCTTGGCTGGTGGTGTGCCGTGCCCGCCCTTCTCCCATGCAGGCAAACAGCTCGGCAAGTCCGACGAGCGTGACCTCTTTCCGCGGATGCTCGATCTCGTTGCGCAGCTGAAGCCCCGCGCGGTGATGATCGAGAACGTGCGCGGGATCCTTGACCCGAAGTTCACGGACTACCGGGACTACATCACGGCCAAGCTGGAGGGAGGCACGTACCGAGAGGAAGACGGCACCCCCGTCACGCTACCGAAGGGCAAGTACACCGTCTGCCATTGGGGTCTCCTGGAGGCTAGTAAGTTCGGTGTTCCGCAGCTCCGGCCCCGGGCGATTCTCGTCGCGATCCGTAACGACGTTCTCAAGGACGTGAAGTACGAGTGGCCGACGTCGACGTACGAGGAGGCCGTGAGCGTCGCCGAGGCTCTCGGGAAGACGATGCAGGCGCGGTACGAGGCGTACTACAACGGGCCGCGCGATCGGGAAGCGCGTGCGGCCCTCGCGCGGTGGCAAACCCGCGCCACAGAACGCCACGAGGAACTGAAGGCCAAGGGTAGCGCCGGAATTGCCCCCACGCTCGTTGGTGGCTCGAAGAAGCACGGCGGCGCTGATCTCGGTCCGAGTAGGGCCAAGGCTGCCTGGAAGCAGCTGGGTGTCTCAGGCCTGGGTGTGGCCAACGACATCGAGACGTGCGAGAAGAAGGGGTCTGAGGACCGCGACCTCTTCGGCCCCGACGGTCCGATGCTGACTGTTGAGCAAGCGGCGATTATCCAGGGCTTCCCGAAGGACTGGATCTTTGATGGCGGCAAGACGGCTCAGTACCGACAGGTCGGAAACGCGTTCCCGCCGCCGGTCGCTGAGGCAGTCGGCCGTTCGATCATGGATGTTCTGAAGGCCGCCCGCGAGCGGGACGCTCAGAGCTCCTGATCAGGCGGTTCCATCGCCTTGCACCGTGCCCTTGCCTCGCGCAAGGGCACGGTGCTTTTCCACCTCCGCCGCGATATGTGTGGCGCACTCCTCCGAAGGTTCGTGTTCCCAGAAGCGGAGGACCATCCAGCCCGCTTCCTTTAGACGCTGATCTGTATCCCGGTCACGAGCCATATTCCGGGCTACCTTGTCGGACCAGTAGCCGGGGTTGGTCTTGGGTGCCACATAGTGTTCGGGGCAGCCGTGCCAGTAACAGCCATCGATGAAGACGGCCAGCTTCACCGGCCGGAAGACGATGTCTGCCGTCCGGCGGAGGTCGGGCAGCGGCTTCGCGGCGACGCGATACCGCAATCCCCGAGCGTGCAGGAGCCGGCGGACCTGCTGTTCCGGCTTGGTGTCCCGGCTGCGGATCGCCTGCATGTTCCGTCGGCGAGCCTCTGAGGAGGCCCATGAACCTTTCGGCGGCCTCCATGACTCGGATGTCTCCACCATTACCGCCTCCCATGCAAGAGGCTAGTCCTCCGACGAGCGGACCTTCTTCGTCTCTGGAAGCAGCGGTGCCCGTTCGCGGGCATCCTCCGGAGAGGCCTCCACCCAGTAGCGGCCTTCAAGGAGTACACGCGGGCGGCATGCGTGATGTGGCTTGGCTTCCACTACACGGATGCTGACGCTCTCGCCCTCCTGAGGTATGGGCAGGCCCAGGGTCTTGGCCACGACCTGGTGGTTGGGGTAGTCGCCGCAGATCAGGATGCCTTCGTTTCGCAGTTTCTCGCGGGCGCCTCCGTTGTACCGCACCCGCTTCATGTAGTCCTTCTGCTGCGCAAGCGTTCTGACTACGGTGCGGTTCACGCGACGCTTCTGCACACGACGGAATAGTTCGTTGACCTTGGCTTGCCCAGGACTGCGCTTCGATCCCGCTCCTGCAGTGAGGATGGCAGCTTGTGTGTCCTTGTCGAGATGGAGTAGCAGGTTTTCTTCGAGTGGCTGCTCGCGCCAGAGCCAGTGGACGAGATTCCAGTCCTGCTTGGTCAGACGGAACTTTCCGTCGCGGTTCCCCTTCTTCGTGACGTTTCCGCTGGTGGTGAGCTTGGTGCGGTTTGCGCGTAGCAAGCCCGCACTCCACTTCTTCTGCCAGTCGTCGGCCCAGACGACCAGGCAGATTTCGTCCAGAGCCTCCGGCGGGATCATCCAGCCGTAAGGAGTTTGCGAAAATTTGCAGTCGACCTCGATGCCTCGAATCAGGTAGTCCATGTCAAGGCCGCTGTTGAGCTCAAACTCGCGAAGCAGGTTGATCTCGATCAATGTTCCAGCGTGCGTCTTCTCGGTCTTGTGTAGTCCGTTCCAGTCGAAGCGGCCTGTGTGTTCCCCGTCGAGCAGTTGGTCGATGGTGTCGCGCAGGACTCTTCCGAAGCGCTTCCCCGCAGGGTCTACAGACAACCAATACTGCTGAACTGACGCCATTTCGGAGTCGTCGTCGCGAACGGGGTGGGGCAAGTCAAACAGGGGCAACTCGGTTTCCTCCTAGGAGATTGGGGGCGGTCTCGCGCCTCTGGTGACTTCTGGGACACGGGCCGAGTTCCCGGGCTGCTTGATTTCTGTCAGGTCAGACGTTTCTGCGGTTGTCGCTACGACTGCTCCGAACCCCCGTGACACCCCCCATAACTCCGCGCACCCCCGCACCAGCACTCCGCCCCCCACCCCGGCGGCCACGCCGTCGCTCGGCCGCGGGCCGCCAGGGTTGTCGCGTACTGGGGGAGGAGGTCCGGGTGGGACGGGTGGGTGGATTCTGAGGCTGCGAAGGCTTCGTAGGAGGGGACCGTGGCTTTCACGATGCCCAGGTTCGGGGTGCCTGCCTGGGCGAGTTCTCGGAGGGAGGCTTCCAGGTCCGTGAGGTGGGCCGTGTACGTGGGGTATTCGGCTTCCAGTTCCGGGTACGCCGCCAGCAGCTCGTCCAGTTCGCGTTCGGGCCAGTGGAGGACCGCCACCGGGAACGGGCGGGAGAGGGCCGTGCGGTACGTGCCCAGTTCCGAGCGGAGGCGGGCGATCTCCGCCTGGAGTTCCGCCGGGTCCGAGGAGCCCAGTGACCACAGGCGCTTCGGGTCGTGGAGTTCGTCCAGGGGCACCGCCGCCGTGTGCAGCCGGTCCGCCAGCTCGTCCCAGGCGTCGTGCGCGAGCGCCAGCATTCTGCGGACCCGGTGCCGGGTCATCAACAGGGACTGCGTCGCGTGCGGGAGTTCCGCCGAGCCGGCAAGCAGCGTCGCCGCCTCCGTCAGGGTCGACTCCGCCGCCTCCAGCTCGTCGTGGGCCTCCAGCGTCTCCGCCGTGATCTCCCACGGCAGCGCGTCCGTCGGCCTGGCCCGCCGTACCCCGTCGATGATCGCGCGGGCCTCGGCCTCATGGCCGTACTCCCACAGGTTCGCCGCCTTCAGCGCCCTGATCAGGAGCGGGTTCGCCGGCGTGCCGGACAGCAGGGCGTCGTAGAGGGCCGTCGCCGCGGGGCGGTCGCCCGCCAGTTCCAGGTGGGCCGCGGCCCGCAGGGACAGGGCTTCCCTGTCCCCGGGGTACTGCCCGGCGGTGCGCAGCAGGCGCTCGGCTTCGGTGGTGTGGGCGGCAGGCGTGTCGGGGCGCATGCTCTCCACCGTACTGCTGTACGGGCCTGGAGAGTTGGCGCCCCAGCGCATATCGTGCCCCGCGTGCGGGCCAGGGTGGGGCAGCGGATACCGGTCGTCGTCCAGTCGCGAGGACGGCGCCGTTCGGGTGCCCGCGTGCTGTTCGTGTGCGCCGAGACCGTCGTCACCTGTGGGGTTCTCGTCCTGCTCCTCGTCGTCCATCAGCTCTGGTGGACCAATCTGGAGGCCCGCGCCGAGGCCCTCGACCAGGTGCGCGCCCTGGAGCAGGAGTGGGCCGTGCCGCTGCCCGAGCAGACCCTGGGAGATCCGACCGTCGGCGCGCCGACACCTGGTGCGGATCCGGCCGACGAGGACTCGGTCGCCGACGGCCGTCCGGACGGTCCGTCGGCAGGCGCCTCCGCCGGATCCGGCGGCCGGCCCGCCCCTCCCGGCACCTCCCGCTCCGACGCCTTCGCCGTCCTCCGTATCCCCCGGCTCGGTCTCACCGTTCCCGTCGCCCACGGCGTCTCCAAGCGTTCCGTCCTCGACAAGGGGTACGTCGGGCACTACTCGGGCACCGGCGACGCCGGGCGCGTCGGGAACTTCGCGCTCGCCGGGCACCGGAACACCCATGGCGAACCCTTCCGGTACATCAACCGGCTGGAGGAGGGGGACGAGATATCCGTACGCACGCGCGCGCGTACGTACGTCTACCGCGTCGACCAGATCCTGCGGCAGACCGCTCCCCGCGACGTGGGCGTCATCCGGCCCGTGCCCCGGTCCCTCGTCAAGCCCTCGTACGGGTACGACGCCCCCGGCGCCTATCTCACCCTCACCACCTGTACGCCCGAGTTCAGCAGCACCTACCGGCTCGTCGTCTGGGCGAAGCTCGTCCGGTAGCAGGGTCCGTGGCCGGAGCCCTCCCCTGCCCCGTGGCCGGAGCCCCCCGCCCCGTGGCCGGAGCCCTCCCCCGCCCCGTGGTCTCGACCGGGTGATCAGGCGCCGGCCGTGCCCCTCACCCCTCGCGCCGCCATCCGCCCAGTACGAGCGTGAGCGCCGCGCCCGTGAGCGCCAGTCCCGCCGAGACCAGGAGCGCCGTGTCCGGGCCCGCCGGCACCAGGGCCAGTGTCAGGGCCACCCCGGCCGAGGAGCCGATGTAGCGGGCGGTGTTGTTGGCGCCCGAGCCCATCGCCGCCCGCTCCGGCGGTACGGAGTCGACCGCGAGCCGGGGGAGCGCGGCGTTCAGGAGGCCGCTGCCCACGCCCGCCACCACGAGCCCGGGGAGCAGGCGGGGCCAGGGGCCTTCGAGCCCGCCGAGCAGGGCGAGGACCCCCGCCGCCGACAGGGCGAAGCCCAGCGCCAGCTGGTACGCGGCGGAGAGCCGGCCCGCGAGGCGGCGGGCCTGGAGCGCCGCCATGAACGCGGTGCCCGACCAGAGCAGGAACAGCGACGCCGCGCCGAGCGGCGACATCCCGGCCCCACCCTGGAGCAGCGCGGGCACCACGCTGAACAGCCCGATCACCGCCAGGCCCGTGAACAGCGCCCCCAGCGTCGACGCCAGGAACGCGGGCCTGCGCAGCAGGGCCAGGTCGACCATGGGCGCCCGGCTCCGGTGCTCGACCACCACGAAGAGCGCCGTCAGGGCGGCCGATCCCAGGAGCAGGAGGCCCACCGGGGCCCGCAGCCAGCCGTCCCTGCCGAGGGTGAGGGCGGTGAGCAGGGCGGCCAGGGCGAGACCGAGGGCGACCGCTCCGGTGATGTCGGGGCGCGAGCGCGACCGCTCGGGTGCCGGTTCGTCGGCGGTCAGGGTCCGCGCCCCCACCGCTGCCGTCGTCAGTGCCGCCGCGCCCAGCACCCCGTACGCCAGCCGCCAGTCCGCCAGGCTCAGCGCGCCCGCGAGCAGGGGGCCGAGTGCGATGCCGCCGCTGACCGAGGCCCCCCAGATGCCCGTCGCCCTGATCCTGTCCCGGCCCGCCGGGTACGCGTGGGCGAGCAGGCCCAGGCTGCCCGCGAGGACCGCCGCGCTCGCCGCGCCCTGGGCGATCCGGGCGGCGGTGAAGGTGAGCGTGGAGCCCGCGAGGGCGCCGAGGGCGGTGGTGAGGCCGAGGGTGAGGGTGCCGAGGAGGAAGATCCGGCGGCGGCCGTGCGCGTCGGCGAGGCTGCCGGCCACGAGGAGGAGTACGGCGAGGCCGAGCGGGGTGCCGTTGAGCAGCCAGGCCTGGGCCGAGGCCGGGGTCGCGAAGGCGGCGGCCATGTCGGGGAGCGTGAGCATCGGGGCCGTGTAGTTCATCAGCGCGACGGCGGTGGCGGCGGCGGTGACGGCGAGGGCGGCCCGGGGCCGGGCGGCGCGGCCGGGTGACCGCGGGGCGGCCTCGGTGGCGGCGGGCTGGGGCATGACAGGGACCTCCGCCCCTCGGTCGGTTCGGTGAACGAACTTACCGTACCAGCTGAGTTCGTTCAATGAACCTTGATTGGGTACGATGGATCCCATGGCTCTCGGCAAGGACTACGCCCACCAGCAGTGCTCCATCGCCCGCGCCCTCGAGGTCATCGGGGAGCGCTGGACCCTGCTCGTCGTGCGCGACGCCTTCTACGGCGTCCGGCGCTACAGCGACTTCCTCGTCCACCTCGGCGCCCCCCGCGCCGTCCTCGCCGCCCGCCTCCAGGCCCTCGTCGAGGCCGGCGTCCTCGACCGGCGGCGCTACCAGGAGTCGCCCCCGCGCGACGAGTACCTGCTCACCGAGCGCGGCCTCGCCCTCTGGCCGGTCCTGCGCTCCCTCGGCGCCTGGGGCAGGGCCGAGGTGCCCGGGGCCGTACCCGTGCGCCACTTCCACCACGCCGACTGCGGCACCGAACTCGGCCCCTACGGCGAATGCCCCGCCTGCCGCGTCGCCGTGCCGCCCGCCGACGTCGAGATGCGGCCGGGATCCGGGCTCGACCGGGACCCCGCCGACCCCGTCAGCCGCGCCCTGCTCCACCCCCGCCGCCTCCTGGTCCCGCTGGAGCAGAACTGACGTCGGGCGGAGCCCGGCCGGCATGCCGGATACGGGAACTCCCGGGGCTCCCCGCGCGTCTCTCACCGTGAGACCCGCGTGGACGGACGCTGTACCGTCGAGGGGACGGAAAGCCGAGAGGGGGTGACGGGATGACGATCAGGGCCCTGGTCCTGCGCATCGTCGCGCCGCTGTTCTTCCTGCTCGCCGTCGCCGACCTCCTCCTCTCCGACGGCGCGAGCGTCTCCGCCGCCGTCGCCCTCGCCGCGACCGGCGTCGTGTGCGCGCTCTTCGGAGCCCGTACGGCCCCGGCGGCGGCGCCCACCGCCGTCCGCACCGCCATCCGCGACCGCGAGCGGCGCACCGCCTTCCTGCCCCAGCGCGATCCCGACGCCGCCGGGCGCCGCAGACCCCGTGCTCCCGGCCGTCCCCTCCCGACGGCCGCGTAGGGAGCTCCCGCACCACCCCATCACCCCGGACATCCCTCACACGGATCCGTCATGCCGAGACCCGAATCTCCCCGGCACGACGAGACCCCACGGAGGGCTCCCCCTTGTCCGTCTTCGCTTCCCTGGTCGAGCGGCTCGCCGACCTGCTCCAGCCGCTCTTCGCCGGCACCGCCACGGCCGCCGCGATCATCCTCTTCACCCTGCTCGTCCGGCTCGCGATCCACCCGCTCTCCCGGGCCGCCGCCCGGGGCCAGAAGGCGCGCACCCGACTCGCCCCGCAGTTGGCCGCGCTCCGCAAGAAGCACGCCAAGAACCCCGATCGCCTCCAGAAGGCGATCATGGAACTCCATGCCGAGGAGAAGGTCTCGCCGCTCGCCGGCTGCCTGCCGAGCCTGCTCCAGGCGCCCGCGTTCTTCCTGATGTTCCATCTCTTCTCCAGCGGGCGGATGGCCGGGCACAGCCTCTTCGCCGCCCCGCTCGGCGACCACTACGCCGACGCCCTCTCCCACGGCGGGGTCTTCGGCCCCGCCGGCCTGGTCTACCTCGTGCTCTTCGCGATCGTGGCCACCGTCGCCACGTACAACTACCTCCGGGCCAAGCGGCAGCCGGTGGCGGTCGCGGTGGAGCCCGGCCAGCCGGGCGCGGGGGTGGCCGCGAGCATGGCCAAGTTCCTGCCGCTGCTCTCCTTCGCGACCCTGATCTCGGTCGCGGCCGTACCGCTGGCCGCCGCGCTCTACATCGTCACCAGCACCACCTGGACCGCCGTCGAGCGGGCCTTCCTCTACCGGGACATGCCGGGGGCGGCCCTGGTTACTCCCGCGTAAGGGTCCAGTGCGTGAACGGGGTCTTGCAGAGTGACCCGTTCTCTTGGAGGATCGACCAATCCTCCGATGGCCGCACTCCATCGGCCGGGGTACCCCAGGGCCTTTCCCGGGCCCGCCTCGACCACAGGGAGAAGTCCATGAAGCTGCTGCGTGTCGGCCCGCCCGGAGCCGAGCGTCCCGCCCTGCTCGACCAGGACGGAACGCTCCGCGACCTGTCCGCGCTGGTCGACGACATCGACGGCAGTCTGCTCGCCGACGCCTCCGCCCTGGACCGCGTCCGGGCCGCCGCCGGCGCCGGGGTGCTGCCCGCGCTCGACGCCACCGGGCTGCGCGTCGGCCCGCCGGTCGGCCGGATCGGCAAGGTCGTGTGCATCGGGCTGAACTACCACGGGCATGCCGCCGAGACGGGCCAGGCCGCCCCGGCCGAGCCCGTCGTCTTCCTCAAGGCCGCCGACACCGTCGTCGGGCCCGACGACACCGTGCTCGTACCGCGCGGCTCGGTGAAGACGGACTGGGAGGTGGAGCTGGCGATCGTCATCGGCCGCACCGCCCGGTACCTGGAGACCGACGAGGAGGCCCTCGCGCACGTCGCCGGGTACGCCGTCGCGCACGACGTCTCCGAGCGCGAGTTCCAGATCGAGCGCGGTGGCACCTGGGACAAGGGCAAGAACTGCGAGACCTTCAACCCGCTCGGGCCCTGGCTGGTCACCGCCGACGAGGTGCCGGACCCGCAGGCGCTCGGCCTGCGGCTCTGGGTCAACGGCGAGCTCAGGCAGGACGGTCACACCTCGGACCAGATCTTCCCGGTCGCCCAGGTCGTGCGGTACGTCAGCCGGTTCATGACCCTCTACCCCGGGGACGTCATCAACACCGGCACGCCCGCCGGTGTCGCGATGGGGCAGCCGGAGCCCAAGCCGTACCTGCGGCCCGGCGACGTGGTCGAGCTGGAGGTCGACGGCCTCGGCCGCCAGCGCCAGGAGCTCAAGAGCGCCTGATCCCGGCGATCCGAAGCGAATGCGGCGGCGCCCCGCGTGGGGCGTCGCCTTTTTTGCCCTTGTTTTTGCATATTGCCGTATATGGAACAGAACACGCATGACCGTCGCCGTGACCGCCGCCGTCTCGCCGTCATCGCCGCGTCCACGGTCGGAGCCACGGCTCTGGTCGGCGCGCTGGCCGGGAGCGGCTGGGCCGAGCCGCTGCCGGGCGGCCTCGGCCCGTGCAAGCCCGGCACCTGTCCCACCGGGCCCTACCCCGGCATCGGCAACGGCGATGTCGTGTACCGCGACAACAACATCAACATCTTCGTGGGCGGCGACTTCCTCGTCCGCGAGGCGGCGGCCGAGGCGGAGGGCAAGGTCGTCGTCCTCGGCGGCTTCGACCAGAACAAGAAGGCCGGGGTGTCGGCCGTCTACAACGTCGGCGTCGCGGGCGTCGGCTCCCGGGTCCCCCCGGAGAACGGCACCGACTTCCTCACCGTCGGCAAGGACCTGACGGTCGCCTCCGGGCAGCGACTGCTCGCCGAGGAGGGCTCCGTCAGCGGCGTCGTACGGTACGGGGGCACGCTCTCCGGCACGGTGGCGCCCGCCCCGGTGCACCAGGCCGACGCGGCTGCCCCGTACACCGCGCTCCGCGACCAGCTCACCGACGCGAGCCGGTGCTACGCGTACGTGAACGGGGCCTCCCGCACCCCCACCGGGACCGCCGTCAACAACGGCTCCGAGACCCTCTTCACGGGTGACGGGACCTCGTCGCTCCAGGTCTTCAACGTCGACTTCGACCTGGAGTCGGCGAGCGGCGGCCAGCAGGGCATCGCCTTCGCCGAGATCCCGGCCGAGGCGACCGTCCTCATCAACGTCCTCGGCGGCGAGCGCGTCGTCGACTCGTACATCGCCGGGCTGCCGGACGGGCTGCGCGACCGCGTGCTGTGGAACTTCCCGGACGCGAGCCGGGTCAAGTTCGAGGGCACGGCCCAGTTCGCGGGCAGCGTCCTCATCGGCAACCAGGCCAGCACGACGACGATCACCATGCCGGGCATGAACGGCCGCTTCTTCACCACCGGGAACCTGACGCACTCCTCGGAGACCACCGGCGGCGGTGGCCAGGAGATCCACGCCTACCCGTTCAACGGCGACCTGCCCGACTGCACGGATCCCGAGCCGACTCCGACGCCGACGGAGCCCACTCCCACCCCCACCGAGCCGACTCCGACGCCGACGGAGCCCACTCCCACCCCCACCGGGCCGACTCCGACGCCGACGGAGCCCACTCCCACCCCCACCGAGCCGACTCCGACGCCGACGGAGCCCACTCCCACCCCCACCGAGCCGACCCCGACCCCCATGCCCACCGACGACACCACCGGCGGCTGGACGACCGGCGGGAGCGGCGGTGGGAGCGGCGGTGGTTACGGGGACGACGGCGGATACGGCGACTCCGGCGGCGGCAACCACGGCCCGCACGGCCAGCTCCCCGAGACCGGCGCGGGCACCGGGAAGATCGTCATGGGCGCCACCGCCGTCGGTCTCGCCCTCGGAGGCGGCGCGCTGGTGGCCTTCTCCCGGCGGCGGAGGCGTCTGAGCTGAGCGACCGTCCCGACCCCGAGACCCTGACCCTGACCCCGACCGGGACCGCCCCGCCCCGGTCGGGTGCCGGTCAGAGCCTCACCGTGACGCCCTCGCGGGCGGACCTCCTCGCCGCTTCCAGTACGTCGAGCGCGGCGGCGGCCTCGTGGGCCGTGACCGGGTTCTCGCCCGTGCCGCGCAGGGCGGCGGCGACGGCCGCGTAGTACGCCGGGTAGTCGCCCGGCAGCGACTCGACCGGGGTTCCGCCGCCGGTCAGTGGGGACTCACCGGCGCCGAGGCGGCCCCACAGGGCCTCCGGCTCCACGCCCCACACGGCCCCCGGCACCGGCCGCAGCCCCTCGCGGAGGGCGGCCTCCTGCGGGTCGAGCCCGTACTTCACGAAGCCCGCGCCCTGCCCGAGGACCCGGAAGCGGGGGCCGAGCTGGGCGGTGGTGGCGCTCACGTACAGATGCGAACGGACGCCGCCGGCGTGGGTGAGCGCCAGGAAGGTGTCGTCGTCGGCCTCGGCGCCGGGCCGCCGTACGTCCGACTCGGCGTACACCGAGACCACCGGCCCGAAGAGCACGAGCGCCTGGTCGACGACATGGCTGCCCAGGTCGTACAGGAGACCGCCGATCTCCTCGGGCGCGCCGGACTCGCGCCAGCCGCCCTTGGGGCGCGGGCGCCACCGCTCGTAGCGGGACTCGAAGCGCTGGACCTCGCCGAGCGCGTCCTCGTCGAGGAGCCGGCGGAGCGTACGGAAGTCGTTGTCCCAGCGACGGTTCTGGAAGACGGAGAGCAGCAGGCCCCGTTCCTCGGCGAGGGCGGCGAGGCCGCGCGCCTCGGCGGCGGTCCCGGCGAGGGGCTTGTCGACGACGACGGGGAGGCCTGCCTCCAGGGCGGCCGTGGCGACGGCGACGTGCGTCTTGTTGGGGGAGGCGACCACGACCAGGTCGAGCGCGGGCGCGCCCTCCGCCCAGAGTTCCCCGGGGGTGGCGACGACCCGGACGCCCGGGTGGGCGGCGCGGGCCTCGGCGGCCCGCTCGGGGTTGCCGGTGGTGACGGCGGTGAGGGTCAGGTCCTCGGAGGCGGCGATCAGCGGGGCGTGGAAGACGGAACCCGCGAGGCCGTAGCCGACGAGCCCGACGCGGAGGGGGGTGCGGGGGGCGGTGCCGGGCGCCCGCGTGCCCGAGGGGTCCGTACGCGCGCCCGTACCGGTCGTGTCCGTGCCAGTCATGTCCCTCACTTAAGCAACGGTGTTGCTGAAGTGCAAGCGGCAGCGACAATGGACGGGTGAAGACGGACCTGGGTGGAGTCAACATGCCGGCACTGCGCAGCCACAACGCCGCGCTCGTCCTCGACCTGCTGCGGACGGCGGGCGCGGCGGGCATCAGCCGTCTGGAGCTGGCCGAGCGCACCGGGCTCACCCCGCAGGCCGTCAGCAAGATCACGGCGAGGCTGCGCGCGGAGGGCCTCGCCACGGAGGCCGGCCACCGGGCCTCGACCGGCGGCAAGCCCCGTACCGTCCTGCGGCTCGTCCCCTCCGCGGAGTACGCCGTCGGCGTCCACCTCGACCGCGACGAGCTGACCACCCTCCTCGCCGACCTCGCGGGCACCGCCGTCACCCTCCGCCGCCGCCCCCTGGGCCTGGGGGAGGGGGTGGGGCCCGTCCTGGACGCGGTGACGGAGGAGGTCAGGAGCGTCCTGGCCGGAGCCCCCGGGCCCGTCCTCGGGGCGGGCGTGGCCATGCCCGGCCCCCTGGACCACCGCGCTGGCGTGCCCGGCCGGGTGACGGGCTTCCCTCAGTGGGCGGGGCACCCCGTCCGCGAGGAACTGGCCCGCCGCCTGGCCCTGCCGGTCGTCCTCGACAAGGACACCAATGCCGCCGCGCTCGGCCTCGCCCTCCGCCCCGGCGCCGCGGGATCGTTCGCGTACGTCCACCTCGGTACGGGGCTGGGCGCGGGCCTCGTCCTCGGCGGGGCGCCGCTGCGCGGGGACAGGACGGGGGCCGGCGAGCTCGGCCACCAGACCGTCCAGCTCGACGGGCCGCCGTGCGACTGCGGCGGGCGCGGCTGCCTGGAGGTCCTCTGTCTGGCGGCGGTCCGGCGCGGCGAACCCGCCGAGGCCGCGCGGATCCTCGGCGCGGGCGCGGCGAACCTCGTACGGCTCCTCGACATCGACCAGGTGCTCCTGGGCGGCCGGGTGGTGCTCGCCGCGCCGGAGGTGTTCGAGGCGGGGGTACGGGAGGTGCTGGCCGGCCTGGGCCTGACGGCCCCGGTGACGGTCGCGGGGGAGCGCGACGCGGTGGCCCGGGGGGCGGCCTGGCTGACACTCGCCCCGGTCTTCGGCAAGTAGGAAGCCCGGAAGCCGAAGCCCCGAGCCCCGAAGCCCCGAGCCCCGAAGCCCCGAGCCCCGAAGCCCGAGCCCCGAAGCCCGAGCCCCGAAGCCCGAGCCCCGAAGCCCGAGCCCCGAGGCCCCACCGTTCGAAAGTCCGAACATCGGACCATCAGAACGTACGCCGATCGGGCGGATCGACCAGTCCGTCCGGGTGGTGCCCCCGGTGTCGCTCCCCGGTCCGTCCCTTCCGGCGTGGCAGCGTCGCGGCCGTCCCGTACGTCCGCGAGCAGCAAAGGTCAGGCCCATGGCATCCGCCCCCCTGCGACCGCGCGGCGCCCGCGCACTCACCACGGCAGCCGCGCTGGCGGCCACCGCCACGGCCCACCTGGCCGTGGCGTCCCCCGCCCTGTCCACCCCCTCGACGGCCTCCCCCACCCCCGCCCCGGCCGTCCCGGCCCCCGCGATCCCCGCCCCCGACCCTCCCACCCCCACCTGCGGCACTGGCTCGGGCTCCGGCTTCCCCCTCGACACCAAGATCCACGCCGGCCCCGCCGAGTACCCCGCCGGCGGGGCCCCTCAGGAGTGGAAGCTCGACCTCACCAACACCACCGACGCTCCCTGCTCCGGCATCCACCCGGTGCTCGTCCTCACCGACCGCGACCGGGTGCTGCGGCCCGAGCAGATCCGGTTCGAGTTCTACGACGAGGGGTCCGCGCTCTGGCGGCCCGTGGCCTTCGAGGCGACCGAAGAGGCGGAGAACGTCGGCGTGTTCACCGACTTCGGTGGCTTCGCCGTCCCCGCGGGCCGTACGCTCACCGTCCCCGTACGGCTCGCCTTCCGTGCGGGGACCGCCTCCGACGAGGTCGTCGTGACCGCGGCGATCGTGCAGCGCAGGGGCGCCGACGGCGACTGGGTCGGCGAGTCCGACGACTACCGGCTGACCGTGGGGCCCGCCGGTCCCGACGGCTCCGCCGACCCCACCGCCTCCCGGGACCCCGCACCCGACACATCCGTCGCCCCCCGGCCCCCGGGGACCACCCCGCGCCCACCCGCCGCCACCCCTCCCCGCGGCCGGGAGAAGTCCGCCCCGGTCGCCCCGGTCGCCCCGGTCGCCCCGGTCGTCCCGGTCGCCCCCAAGGCCCCCGCCGGTCGCCCCGAACTCGCCCGTACCGGCGGCGCGTCGGAGGATCGGGCCCAGCTCCTCGCCCGGCGCCTCGCGCCGCTCGCCGCCGGGCTCGTCCTGCTCGGCGCCGTCCTCGTCCGGACCGGCCGCCGCGCCCGGCACCGCTGAGTCACTTCGCGTACACCTTCCCGTTCATCCCCGTCTGCGACCATCCCCCGGTGAACTACCAGAACACACCCGCCGCTCCCGGCGCCCCCGTGAACTCCGGCATCCCGGAGCACGGCCGCGTGCCCAAGTACTACGCCGTGAAGGCGAAACTCGCCCTGATGGTGGATGAGTTGGGGGAGGGCGGGCTGCTGCCCACCGAGCGTGACCTCGCCGTGCGGTACGAGGTGTCCCGCGAGACCGTCCGGCAGGCGCTGCGCGAACTCCTCCTGGAGGGCAGGCTGCGGCGCCAGGGCCGGGGCACGGTCGTCGCGGGCCCGAAGCTCGAACAGCCCCTGTCGCTCGCCAGCTACACCGAGGGCGTCCGCCGCGCGGGCCGCCGCCCCGGCCGCAGTCTCATCTCGCTCGACCGCTTCCCCTGCCCGGAGGCGCTCGCCCCCGAGGTCGGCGCCGAACGCGGCGAGCCCGTCTGGCACATGGAGCGGGTACTGCTCGCGGACGACGAGCGGGTCGGCCTGGAGAGCACGTACGTCTCCGAGGCCCGCGCCCCGCGACTGGACACCGAGTTCGACCCGGACTCCTCCTTCTACTCCTATCTCCACGACCGCCTCGGCATCTCCTTCGGCGACGCCGACGAACGCATCGAGACGGTCCTCGCGACCCCCCGCGAGGCCCTGCTCATCGGCACCCCGCCCGCGCTGCCGATGCTGTTGCTCCACCGCGTCTCCCGGGACACGGCCGGGCGCCCCCTGGAGCGGGTCCGCACCCTCTACCGGGGTGACCGCTTCAGCTTCACCGCCCACCTGGGACGGCAGGGCTGAGCCGCCCGCACCGCTGGATCGCCCCCGACGGCCGACCGAGGGAGCATCACGGAACGGTAACGGGTCTGGTCCAAGCTTGTCGGGCCGTTCACCGTCCCGTCGCCCACCGGCCCCGTCCGGGTCACCCGCCCCCGCGACCGTCGACGGCATGAAGGTGATCGTCGTAGGAGCCGGCGTGGTGGGAACCATGCACGCCTGGCACGCAGTGGAACGCGGCCATGAGGTCGTACACATCGAGCGCGAGGCCGAGGCGCGCGGAGCATCCCTCCGCAACTTCGGCCAGATCTGGGTGAGCGGACGGGCGGCCGGAGAGGAGCTGGACACCGCCCTGCGCGCCCGCGAACTCTGGGAGGGCATCGGGGCCCGCGTCCCCGGGCTCGGCTTCCGGGCCATCGGCTCCCTCACCCCCGTGCGGAACGAGCTCGAACTCGCCGTCGCCGAGGCCGCCGTGGCCCGCCCCGACGCCGCCGCGCGCGGCTACAAGCTGCTCACGGCCGACGAGGCCCGCGCGGTCAACCCGGCCCTGCGCGGGACGTTCGAGGCCGCGCTGTGGTGCGAGCGGGACGCCGCCGTCGAGCCGCGCCTCGCGCAGCTCGCCCTCCGCGAGGCCCTCCTCGCCACGGGGAAGTACACCTTCCTGCCGAACCGCGAGGTCCGGGACGTCGTCGGGGAGCACTCCGTCCGCGACGACCACGGCGACGTCCACACCGGCGACGCCGTGGTCCTGTGCACCGGTGCCGCGCTCTCCGGCCTCGTCCGCGAGGTCGCGGGCGAGATACCCGTCCGCCGCGTCCGGCTCCAGATGATGCAGACCGAACCCCTCGGCGAGCGGCTCACCACCTCCGTCGCGGACGCCGACTCCTTCCGCTACTACCCGGCGTACGCGTCCCCCGCCCTGGACGCCCTCAACGACGGCCAGGCGCAGGACCCCACCGCCGCCGCCCACAAGATGCAGCTGCTCATGGTGCAGCGCCTCGACGGCGGACTGACCATCGGCGACACCCACGAGTACGAGCACCCCTTCGCCTTCGACACCCTCGAAGACCCCCACGAGCACCTCACCCGTGTCGTCGAGTCCTTCCTCGGCCGCCCGCTGCCGAAGATCAGGCGCCGCTGGGCCGGGGTGTACGCGCAGTGCGTCGACACCAGCAGGGTCGTGCACCGCCAGCGGGTCCGCGACGGCGTGTGGCTGGTGACCGGGCCCGGCGGCCGGGGCATGACCTGCTCGCCCGCCATCGCCGAGACGACCGCGAACGAACTGGGCTGGTGAACACCGTGACCGAGAACCCCAAGCACGACCTCGTCGTACTGGACATGGCCGGGACGACCGTCGCCGACGGCGGCCTCGTCGAGCAGGCCTTCACGGCCGCCGCCGAGCGCCTCGGCGAAGACCCCGCCACGATGATCGACCATGTCCGCGCCACCATGGGCGAGTCCAAGATCTCCGTCTTCCGGCACCTGTTCGGCGGTGACGAGACCCGCGCGAAGGAGGCCAACCTCGCCTTCGAGGCGGCCTACGGAGAGCTGGTCGACGGCGGTCTGATCGCCCCGCTCCCCGGCGCGGCCGAGGCCGTCGCCGCACTCAGGGACCAGGGCCGGACCGTCGTCCTCACCACCGGCTTCGCCCGGGTCACCCAGGACGCCATCCTCGACGCCCTGGGCTGGCGGGACCTGGTCGGGCTGACCCTCTGCCCGGCCGACGCCGGCGGCCGGGGCCGCCCGTACCCGGACATGGTCCTGGCGGCCTTCCTCCGTACCGGAGCCGTGGACGACGTTCGGCGGATCGTGGTCGCCGGAGACACCTCGTACGACATGCTCAGCGGCGTCCGGTCGGGCGCCGGGATCGTGGCGGGCGTCCTGACGGGCGCGCACGACGAGGCGGCGCTCCGGGCGCACGGCGCCACGCACGTCCTCGCCTCCGTCGTCGAACTCCCTACGCTCATCCAGGAGTTCGAGGCATGACCAGCGGCATCCGCTTCGACGCCGTGTCCGTCGCGTACGGCGGCACCACCGTCCTCGACCGCCTCGACCTGACCGTCGAACCCGGTGAGGTGATGGCCCTCCTCGGGCCCTCCGGCTCCGGCAAGACCACCGCGCTGCGGGCCGTCGCCGGATTCGTGCGGCCGGCCTCCGGGCGGGTGCTCATCGGCGACCGGGACGTGACCGGCCTCCCGCCGTACAAGCGGGGGATCGGCATGGTCGTCCAGCAGTACGCCCTCTTCCCGCACCTGCGGGTCGACGCCAACGTCGCCTTCGGTCTGAAGGCGCAGAAGGCGCCGAAGGGCGAGATCCCCGGCCGGGTCGCCGAGGCCCTGGAGATGACCGGCATGGCGGCCTACGCCCACCGGTACCCCCGGGAGCTCTCCGGTGGCCAGCAGCAGCGCGTGGCCATCGCCCGCGCGCTCGCCATCCGCCCCAAGGTCCTCCTCCTGGACGAGCCGCTGTCCGCGCTCGACGCCCGGCTGCGCTCCGGGATGCTGGCCGAACTAGCCCGGCTGCACCGTGAGTTGCCCGAGGTATCGATCCTGTACGTGACCCACGACCAGGTCGAGGCGCTGACCCTCGCGGACCGGATCGCCGTCATGGACAAGGCCCGGCTCCAGGACTGCGGCACCCCGCAGGACCTGTACCGCAGGCCCCGTACGGAGTTCACGGCCTCGTTCGTCGGCAATGCCAACCTGCTGCCGGTGACGGTGGGCGGGGGCGGGGTCGTCTTCGACGGGACCGAACTGAAGGTCGCCGTGGACGACGTGACCGGTCCGGCCCCCGGCGCCGCCGCCACCCTCTGCGTCCGGCCGCACCTGGTCGGGCTCGGCGACGGGCCGAACCCCCTGCGCGGCCGTATCTCCGAGGTCCAGTGGCGCGGCTCCACCCACCGGCTGTACGTCGAGGTCGGCGGCCACCGGGTGAAGGCCGACGTGCGGGAGCTGCGGGAGACGCCGCCGCTCGGGACCGAGGTGACGTTGCACTTCGCGCCCGAGGACGCGGTGCTGCTGGGTGCGGGGGTGAGCGATGAGTAGCGGGGTACGGAGCGTCATGGAACGGCGGCCCGCGCCGAGCGTGGCGCCCGCCCCGTCCGTACCCGCGCCCGCGGAGCGCGTGCGCACGACGCCGACCTGGATCTGGGCCCTGCCCCCGGTCGCCGTCCTCGCCGTCGTCTTCCTCTACCCCCTCGCGCTCGTCGTCCAGGAGTCCCTGGCCCCCGGCGCGTACGCCGACGTCTTCGCCTCCGAGACCTTCCGCGAGGCCCTCGTCACCACGGTGTGGCTCGCCGTCGCCGCCACCGCCGGCTGTCTGGTCCTCGGCTTCGCGCTCGCCGTCGTGATCGCCTTCGTCCCCTTCCCCGGCGGGAAGGCGGTGTCGAAGTTCATCGATGTCTTCCTCTCCTTCCCGTCCTTCCTGATCACCCTCGCCCTGCTGTTCCTCTACGGCACGGTCGGCATGGCCAACGGCGTCTGGACGGACGTCACCGGCGACCCGACGGGCCCCTTCCAGTTCCTGACCACCCCCTGGGGCGTCCTCCTCGCCGAGATCACGTACTTCACCCCGTTCGTGATGCGGCCACTGCTCGCCGCCTTCTCGCAGATGGAGACCGCCCAACTGGAGGTGGCGTCCTCGCTCGGCGCCCGGCCGCTGCGGATCGTCCGGCAGGTGATCCTGCCCGAGGCGCTGCCCGCGCTGGCCGCCGGCGGCAGCCTCGTCCTGGTCATGTGCCTCAACGAGTTCGGGATCGTCCTCTTCACCGGCGCCAAGGGCGTCACGACCCTCCCGATGCTGGTCTACAGCAAGGCGATCCTCGAATCCGACTACACCGCCGCCTGTGTCGTCGCCGTCGTCGCCGTCGCCCTCTCCGTGGGCCTCTACGTCCTGTACCGGGGGGTGAGCCGACGTGCTGGTGCATAGCCGTACGGGCAGATGGACGGCCTGGGTCACGTTCGCCGTCCTGTTCGTCCCGCTCTTCGCCCTCCCCCTCCTGGTGATCGTCGCCGCCTCGTTCTCCACGAACTGGTCCGGCGCCTTCCCCTCCGGGCCGACCACCGGGCACTACGCGGCGGCCGTCCGAGGGGAGTCCCTCCAGGCGCTCACCACCAGCCTGATCACGGCCGTCACCGCGAGCCTGATCGCGCTGACCGTCGGCACCTGGGCCGCGCTCGCCGGGGCCGCGCTCGGGGCGAGCGGCAAGGCGGGCGCCCGGGGCAAGAAGGTCCTCGACGCCCTGTTCATGCTGCCGGTCGCGGTGCCCTCGGTGGTCGTCGGCCTGGCCGTCCTCGTCGCGTTCTCGCAGCCGCCGGTGCTCCTCAACGGCACGCGCTGGATCGTGATCCTCGCGCACACCGTGCTCGTCACGGCGTTCGCCCACCAGTCGGTGTCGGCCGCGATCCGGCGGCTCGACCCGATGTACGAGCAGGCGGCGGCCAGTCTCGGCGCCCGCCCCTCGTACGTCCTGCTCCGGGTGAGGCTCCCGCTCCTGCTGCCGTCCCTGAACGCGGCGGCCGGGCTCTGCTTCGCCCTGTCCATGGGCGAGTTGAGCGCCACGATGATGCTCTACCCGCCGGACTGGATGCCCCTTCCGGTCCTCGTCTTCACCGCCACCGACCGTGGCTCCCTGTTCACCGGCTCGGCGCTCGCCGTGGTCCTCATGGGGGCGACCCTGCTGGCCCTGCTCGCCGTCTCCCGTATCCGTACCAAGGCCTCCTTCCGCTAAAGACCCTCAGGAGAGAACGACGTTATGCGTACGTACGCCAAGCCGATCGCCGCCCTCACCGGCTCCCTCGTCCTCGCCGCCGGCCTCACCGCCTGCGGCGATTCCTCCGCCGCCTCCGACGAGAAGATCGTCACCGTCTACAGCGCCGACGGCCTCAAGGGCGAGGCGGGCGACGGCTGGTACGACAAGGTCTTCGCCGACTTCGAGAAGAAGACCGGCATCGAGGTCAAGTACGTCGAGGGGGGCTCCGGGGAGATGGTGCAGCGCGCCCTCCGCGAGAAGACCAACACCCAGGCCGACGTCATCGTGACCCTGCCGCCCTTCATCCAGCAGGCCGGCTCCAAGGGCCTGCTGCAGGCCTACGCCCCGGCGGGCGCCGACCAGGTCAACGGCGGCGACAAGGCGGGCGACGGCACCTGGACCTCCGTCGTCAACAACTACTTCGGCTTCGTCCACAACAAGAAGGAGCTGCCCGCCGCCCCGAAGACCTGGGAGGAGCTGCTCGACGCGAAGTACAAGAACAGGCTCCAGTACTCCACCCCCGGCGTCGCGGGCGACGGCACCGCCGTCCTCATCCAGGCGATGCACGACTTCGGCGGCAAGGACGCGGCCCTGGAGTACCTGAAGAAGCTCCAGGCCAACAACGTCGGCCCGTCCTCCTCCACCTCCAAGCTCGCCCCCAAGGTGGACAAGGGCGAACTCCTCGTCGCCAACGGCGACGTCCAGATGAACTTCGCGCAGTCCAAGTCCATGCCGAACCTCGGCATCTGGTTCCCGGCCAAGAGTGCGGGCAAGCCCACCACCTTCGCCCTGCCGTACGCGGCCGGGCTGGTGAACAAGGCCCCGCACACCGAGAACGGCAAGAAGCTCCTCGACTTCATGCTGAGCGAGGGCGCCCAGCGCGAGGTCAGCGCCATCGGCGGCGGCTTCCCGGCCCGCAAGGACGTCAAGGCCACCGACGCCAACGCCATCGCACTGGCCAGGCTGATGGAGGGCGTCGAGGTCTTCGAGCCGGACTGGGCCGACATCGACAAGAACCTCAAGACGTACGTGGACGCCTGGAAGTCCGCCACCGGCAGCTGACGGAACCGATCGGCGCCAAGAGTTCACCGTACGAATCCGGAAAGCGTCTCGGGGGCGAGCCGGGTCACCCTGGACCTCACCACCTTCCACCGCCAGGAGGGCGCGCAGACCGCCCAGGTGCAGGCGGTCTTCAACGGCGGCACCCCGACCGTGGTGAAGAACTACACCGCCGACGTCGTCTCGCAGCCCCAGTCGCTCGCCGTCCCGGTCCCCGCCGGGGCAACCAGCGTGAGCTTCCGCTTCCGCTACACCGGCGCCAACAACTGGTACTGGACGATCGACGGGGTCAAGATCACCGCATCCTGATTAGGCTGGGGGCGTCGCCACAGCGCTGTCGCGGCGCCCCCAGCACACCGCACGCCCGTACGGCAGGAGTCCCGCACCCATGGCAGAGCGCAAGCCGATCGAATCCTGGCTGACCGACATGGACGGCGTCCTCATCCACGAGGGAGTGCCGATCCCCGGCGCCGACGCGTTCATCAAGAAGCTGCGGGAGACCGGGAAGCCCTTCCTGGTCCTCACCAACAACTCGATGTACACGGCCCGCGACCTGCACGCGCGGCTCGCCCGGATGGGCCTCGAAGTCCCCGTCGAGAACATCTGGACCTCGGCCCTCGCCACCGCCAAGTTCCTCGACGACCAGCGCCCCGGCGGCACCGCGTACGTCATCGGCGAGGCCGGTCTCACCACCGCGCTGCACGACATCGGCTACGTCCTCACCGACCACGACCCGGACTACGTGGTCCTCGGCGAGACCCGTACGTACTCCTTCGAGGCGATGACCAAGGCCGTCCGGCTCATCAACGGCGGCGCCCGCTTCATCTGCACCAACCCGGACGAGACCGGCCCCTCCCTCGAAGGCCCGCTCCCGGCCACCGGCTCCGTCGCCGCGCTCATCACCAAGGCCACCGGCAAGGCCCCGTACTTCGCGGGCAAGCCGAACCCGCTCATGATGCGCACCGGCCTCAACGCCATCGGCGCCCACTCCGAGTCCAGCGCCATGATCGGCGACCGGATGGACACCGACATCCTGGCCGGTCTGGAGGCCGGGATGCAGACCTTCCTGGTGCTGACCGGCCTGACCACCCAGGCGGAGATCGACCGCTTCCCCTTCCGCCCGTCGAAGATCGTCCCGTCGATCGCGGACCTCGTCGACCGCGTGTAGCGAGCCCCCTCGCCGGCCCCTGCGGATGCGAAAAGTCCCGATCCGGGTGAACCTGCCAGTACCAGGAGGTCACGATGCGTTCAGGTTCCATTGCTCTCCGTGCCGCAGGGGCGGCCTTGGTACTCGTACTGGCACCCACGGCCGGTAACGCGTACGCCCATGACGGGGTCAAGGCCACCGTCACCCCGTCCACCGCCGCGCCCGGAGCCGACGTGGACGTCCGCGTCCAGGGCTGCAAGGGCACGACCGGTTCCGCGAAGTCCCCGGCGTTCGTCGCCGACGTGGATCTCACCGGCCGGGACGGCGGGGGCGCCCCGCTGTTCGGCGACACCACGATCAGGTCCGGTCTCGAGAACGGTACGTACAAGGTCGGCGTGACCTGCGACGGCCACGACCACCAGGACGTCGGCACCGTGGAGGTCCGGCACCAGCGGCCGACCCACAAGCCGACGCATGAGCCGACCCACAAGCCGACCCACAAGCCGACGCATGAGCCGACGCATGAGCCGACCCACAGGCCGACGCATGAGCCGACGCGCGAGCCGACCCACCACCCGAGCCCGGTCGCCCCGGTCCGCGCGGGCGGCGGCGGCACCGCCGCGTTCGCCGCCCCGGCCGCCCCCGGCGTCGCCCAGACCGCGACCGAGAGCGGACTCGGCACCCCGTACACCCTGCTCGGCCTCGGCATGGCCGCCGTCGCCGCCGTCGCGGTCGCCTTCCGCAGCTCCCGCCGCCGGGCCGCCGGGTCCGGTGCGGGCTCGGGCACCGGCGCGGAGTGACGGTGCCGTCCGGAACCCGCCCGGCGGGCACCGGGCGACTCGTCACCGGCGTCGCCTGGGCGGCCCTGCTGCTCGGGCTCTGGCTCTGGGGCCGCGAGGCCACCGAGGGCCTCGGGGGCAGCTCCGCGCCGACCACCGGCGACATCGCGGCGGTCGGCCGCCCGCTGGGCGTGGAGCTGCCGCCCGCCCACGACCCGATCGCCGAGGCCGAGCCCCGGCGCGTGGAGATCCCCTCCCTCGGCATCAGCGCGCCCGTCGTGGCGCGCGGGCTGGACGCCACGGGCGCGATCGACCCGCCCCCCTTCGAGATGGCGCACACGGTCGGCTGGTTCGGTTCCGGGACCCGTCCGGGCGCGGCCGGCGCGGCCCTGCTCGTCGGCCATGTCGACACGGACACCCGCCCGGCCGTCTTCTACGGCCTGAGCGCGGCCCGCCCCGGCGCGAAGGTCCGGGTCACCCGGACGGACGGCTCGGTCGCGGAATTCACGGTGGACGACGTCCAGGTCCACCCCCGGGACCACTTCGACCCGAGCAAGGTCTACGGCGCCCGCGACCCCCGCCGGTCGGAACTCCGCCTGATCACCTGCGGCGGCACCTTCGACCGCACGTCGAACGCGTACACGGCGAACGTGGTGGTCTCGGCCTATCTGACGGCGGCGGAGCGCCCCTGAACCGGAGAACGATCAAGACCCCCTCACCATCGGTGAGGGGGTCTTGACTTTGCGTGCGCCGCCAGGGACTCGAACCC
The DNA here is from genome assembly GCF_040297565.1 of Streptomyces sp. NPDC001728. Classification (NCBI taxonomy): domain Bacteria; kingdom Bacillati; phylum Actinomycetota; class Actinomycetes; order Kitasatosporales; family Streptomycetaceae; genus Streptomyces; species Streptomyces sp. NPDC001728. The sequence continues at coordinate 124,214 of NZ_JBEOZK010000008.1, read as the reverse complement.
CGGACCCGCTGATTAAGAGTCAGCTGCTCTAACCAACTGAGCTAGCGGCGCCTGCTGACAGAGAGAACTCTACCCGACGTGCGGGTGTGCTCCCGACCAATACCGGTCACCACCGGCCTGTCGGATGGTCGTATCAGGGCTTCGATCCGTCAAAATGCGATTTGTCCAGACAGTTGAGACACTGACGCCCGAAACCAAGGGTCGAAAAGATCTTGACGAGTGTGGAGGGGAATCGCATGAGCGTGCCGGTCTTCGAGGAGTTCGAACCCGCGGCCGACTGCGGCTGCCCGGGGTGCGCCCAGCAGCGGCGTGACCTCGTGCTGGGGCTGCCGGTCCGGGCGGGCGGCCATCCCGCGGCGCACGGCGCCCGCCGGGCCCTGGTCCTGGTGACGGCGGCGGGTGTGGTGCTGGGCGGGGGAGGGGCCGGGGTGGCGGCGGCCCTGCCCCCGTCGGCGGGACCGTTCGTCCCGGCCGACCTGACGGAGGGGACCCCCCGGGCCGTCGAGCCGGGGCCCGACACCCCGCAGGGCGGACGCGAGCCGCTGCACGGAGCGCCCGGTCCCGGGACCTCGCCGATCTCGACCCCGACGACCAGTCAGATCTCGACCGGCACCCTGCGGCAGACGACCCGGGCCGACATCATCAACCGCGCCAAGCTGTGGGTGGCCGCCCAAGTCCCGTACTCCATGGAGAAGTACTGGTCGGACGGCTACCGCCAGGACTGCTCCGGCTACATCTCGATGGCCTGGAACCTCCGCAGCAACGAGTGGACCGGCAGCCTCGACCGCTTCGCCGACCGGATCGACCGCACCGAGCTCCAGCCCGGCGACATCCTCCTCTTTCACAACCCCGCCAACCCGACGCGCGGCTCGCACGTCACGATCTTCGGCGGCTGGACCGACTACACCCACACCTCGTACGTCGCCTACGAGCAGGCCAAGCCGCGCACTCGCAAGCAGGCGACGCCGATGGCGTACTGGGAGAACTCCAGCCGGTACGTGGCCTATCGCTACAAGGGTGTGGTCAGCGGCAGCACCGGCGGCGGCGCGACGCCCACGGCGACCCCGTACCCCGGGACGGCCATGTTCGGTCCGGGCGCCGACAACGCGTACGTCACCCAGCTCGGCAGGCTCCTCGTCGACCGCGGCGCCAAGAAGTACTACAGCCAGGGGCCCGGCCCGAAGTGGGGCGAGGCGGACCGGCGAGCGACCCAGGCGTTCCAGCTGGCGCAGGGCTGGAAGGGAAACGAGGCGGACGGTCTGCCCGGTCCCCAGACCTGGCGGCTCCTCGTGTCCGGCGGGGGCAAGTCAATCGGCGGTTCGAGTGGTTCGGGCGGCCCGAGCGCGAACGTGACGGACTATCCCGGGCGTGGCGCCTTCCGTCCAGGCCAATCCAGCGCATATGTGGAGAAGCTGGGCAAACAACTGGTGAAGCGGGGCTTCGGCAAGCACTACCTGTCGGGACCCGGTCCGCGCTGGACGGAGGCGGACCGCCGCAACGTCGAGGCGTTCCAGCGGGCACAGGGATGGCGCGGCGCAGCGGCCGACGGCTACCCGGGCCCGGAGACCTGGCGGCGCTTGTTCCGATGACCCCGAGAGCATGAGGTGGACCCCGAATGACGGCATCGACCCCGAACCCCGCGGACTCCGGCGCGGCGGCCTCACGTGACGCGGCACGCACAGCGAGACGCCTGACGGACGGCACCCTCCCGAGGACACCCCCCACCCAGACAGCACCCCCGGGCGCCCCGCCGACGGCACCGGTGGGCGAGGGCGCGACGGCGGGCCCGCCGACGGGTCCGCCGAGGGCGGAGGCGGGGGACGGCGTGGCGGGCGTGCGGGTGGGCGCGTCGCCCGTGCGGGACGGCGTGGCGGTCGTGCGGGTGGGCGCGTCGCCCGTGCGGGACGGCGTGGCGGTCGTGCGGGACGGCGCGTCGCCCGTGCGCGATGGCGGTGCGGTCGTGCGCGACGGCGCGTTGCCGATGCGGGATGGTGCTGCGGTCCTGCGCGACGGCGCCTCGGCCGTACGGGACGGCAAGTCGGCGCCCGCGCCCGCGCCCGCGGCGGCGGTTCCGGTGCCGGGCCGGGATTCGGCCCTGCCCTCGGCTCCGGCTCCGGCTCTGGCTGTGGAGCCGGTGCCGGAGCCGGTTCCGGGCCGCGAGTCGGCGCTGAAACCGGCAGCGGCGCCGAGATCGGCACCGGCACCGGCAGCGGCGCTGAAACCGGCAGCGGCGCCGAGATCGGCACCGGCACCGGCACCGGCACCGGCGCAGGCGCCTGTGGCGGAGCCCGCAGCGACAGCCGCTCCGTCACCAGCATCGGCACCGACGCGCAGCGACGTCCCCGCACCGACGCGCAGCGACGTACCCCCGCCGGGCTCGGCCGCGGGTACGGCGGCCACGCCCGTGCCCGCGCCCGGTGGCGAGTCCGTGCCCGCGCCCGGTGGCGAGTCCGTGCCCGCGCCCGGTGGCGAGTCCGTACCCCCGCCGCCGGGCGACGGGGTTCGCCCCCCGGCGGCCCCGGTGTCGTCGGCCGCGCCCGGCGGTACGCCCGTACCCGCTTCCGGCGGAGCCCCCGCCGCGTTGCCGGTGCGGCCGGCCGGGGCCCTTCCCCGTACCGTGTCGCACGCTCCCGCCACCCCGGCAGGGGCCCCCGCCCCGGCCCCGGCCGCCTCCACGCCCGCCGGGGCACCTCCCGTTCCCGCCGAGCGCAGCGCCCCCGCCTCCGTTCCCGACTTCGGGCGGATCGCCGGTGCCGGGGTCGGCGCGGTCGCCGTGCCCGTCGCCGCTGTCGTGCGCGTGGCACGGCGGAAGAACGTGATCGGGGCCGAGACCACCGGTTCCATCCCGGTGCACCTGCTTTTCCGGGACGAGCCGGAGGGCGCCGTGCCCTTCGTGGTGGGCGACGACGACGGCGGCCCCGACACCGTCTCCATGGCCCCGCCCCAGGCCCCCACCACACCCCGGAAGGGCGGCGGCCCCGCCATCCCCGCCCCGTCGAAGGTCCAGGGACAGGCCGAGCCGACCAGGGACCTCGCGCCCGATCCCACCCGCAAGGCCACCACCACGCCGCACCCCAAGCTCCAGCCCCAGCCCAGATCGCAACCCAAGTCACAGTCCGAGCCCCCGTCATCCGACGGGCGGTCCCGGCCCCAGGCCCCCGTCGCCCTCTCCCGTCCCGCCCCCACCGCAGACCCCGGGATCGTCGAGCGGCCGGGGCCGGTGCTGCCGGGGTGGGTCGGCGTGGTCGGCGGCGCCCTCGCGCTCGCCGGGTGCGCGGCCGTCGTGTGGTGGGCCGGGGCCGTACCGGCGGAGGCGGCCCGGATGCTGCGGCTGCCGGTACGCCCGTACCACGGCATCCATCTCGGCCAGTGGGCCCTGCTCGCGCTCGGCGTCGTGCTCGCCCTGTTCGCGCTCGGCGGCCTCGGCCGGGGCCGGGTCGGCTACGCCTGGGTGCTGACCCTGTTCGGCGACTACCGGGGCACGGTCCGCCGTACCGGTCTGCTCTGGATCAGTCCGCTGCTGCTGCGCCGCCGGGTCGACGTACGGCTCCGGCACTGGCGCAGCGAGCCGCTGTCGGCGGTCGACGCGAAGGGGACGGCGCTGGACGTCGTCGTGCTCGTGGTGTGGCGGGTGCGGGACACCGTCCGCGCGGCGCTCGGGGTCGACGGCCACGAGGAGTACCTGCGGGAGCAGGTGGAGGCGGCGATGGCCCGGGTGCTCTCGCAGCTTCCGGCGGACGCGTTCCACGAGGACGCGCCGACGCTCCGGGACGCGGAGGCGGTCGGCGAGGCGCTGACGCGGATGCTGTCGGCGGAGTGCGTGCCGGTCGGCGTGGACGTGTTCTCGGCGCAGCCGACGCGGATCGAGTACGCGCCGGAGGTGGCGGCGGCGATGCGGCGGCGACGGATCGCGGCGATCGACGCGAAGCACCGGGACAGTGTGCTGACCTCGGTGGTGGACGCGGTGGACGACGTGGTCCACCGGCTGACCAGTCGTGGTCTGGTGGAGCTGGACGACTACGAGCGCAAGGCGCTGGTCAAGGACCTGACGGTGGCGTTCTACACGGGCAGGACGGGTCCTGTGGAGGGTGCGTGAGGGGATGGACAGCTTCAACTTCCGTCCATACCTTGGTACTTGGTCCAGACCAAAAAGAAGCATCCGCACGCGTGCAGCACGGCCCGACGGAACTCCCCCACGTTCTCCTGGAGCGACAGCATGCGCAAGAAATCAGTCGGGGCGGCGGTGGTGGCGCTCGGCGTCGCCGGCGCCACCCTCCTCGCCACCGGCAGCGCCGGCAGCCACGGCTACACCGACGCACCGATCAGCCGCCAGAAGCTCTGCGCCAACGGCACCGTGACCAACTGCGGCCCCATCCAGTGGGAGCCGCAGTCGGTCGAGGGCCCCAAGGGCTTCCCCGCCTCCGGTCCCGCCGACGGAAAGATCTGTTCGGCGGGCCTCACCCAGTTCGCCCAGCTCGACGATCCCCGGGGTGGCGCCTGGCCCGCCACGCAGCTCACGGCGGGGCAGAGCTACAGCTTCCGCTGGCAGTTCACGGCCCGGCACGCCACGACCAACTTCAGGTACTACATCACCAGGAACGGCTGGGACCCGAACCAGAAGCTGACCCGGGCCGCACTCGACCCCCAGCCGTTCCTGACCGTCCCCTACAACAACCAGCAGCCGCCGGCGACCCTCTCGCACTCCGGGACGATCCCGGCGGGCAAGACGGGCCGTCACGTGATCCTGGCGGTGTGGACGATCGCGGACACCGCGAACGCCTTCTACGCCTGCTCGGACGTCACGTTCTGACGGGCGGCCCGGAGGGCGCGTCCTGAACGGGCCCTCCGAAGGGCCTGATCCGACGGTTCAATTCTGACGAGCCGTCAGTTACAGTCCGGCTCATGAGGGGTGCGGACACCGTCGCGGAACTCGTACGACGCCAATGGGGCGACCACCGGACCGGGCTGAGGGACGAGCACCACACCCTCACCCACCACCAGGTCGCCGCAGGCGCCGCCACGCGGGCCGCACTGCTCGTGGACCTGATGCCACCCCTGCCGGGGGGCGAGCCGCACCTCGGCATCCTGCTCGACAACACGCCGGAGTACCCGCTCTGGCTCAGCGCGGCGGCCCTCGCGGGGGCCGCCGTCGCCGGGATCAACCCCACCCGGCGCGGCGCCGAACTCGCCCGGGACATCCGGCACACCGAGTGCCGGGTCCTGGTCACCCAGCGCGCCCATCTGCCGCTCCTCGACGGCCTGCCGCTGCCGGGCGTGCGCATCCTGGTCACGGACACCGACGCGTACCGGGAACTCCTCGCCCCCTACGGGAACGCCCGGCCGGGAGACGCCACCCTCGGCCCCGTACGCCCCGACAGCCGCTTCCTGCTCTCCTTCACCTCCGGTTCCACGGGGGCACCCAAGGCCGCCCTGTGCAGCCAGGGGCGCCTGGCCGCCGCCGGCGCCTCGCTCGTCTCCCACTTCGGGGTCGGCAGGGACGACGTCCACTACATCTGCATGCCGATGTTCCACGGCAACGCGGTGATCGCGGACTGGGCGCCCGCGCTCGCCGCCGGGGCCGGGGTGGCGCTGCGGGCCCGCTTCTCCGCCTCCCGGTTCCTGCCCGACGTACGCCGCTACGGCGCCACCTACTTCACCTACGTGGGCCGGGCCGTGCAGTACCTGCTCGCCACCCCGCCCGGACCGGACGACCGCGCGCACCCGCTCCGCCTCGGCTTCGGCACGGAGGCGGGGGCGGTGGACGCGGCCCGCTTCCGGGAGCGCTTCGGGGTCCCGCTCGTCGAGGGGTACGGCTCCTCCGAGGGCGGCGCGGCGATCCAGCGGACCCCCGACACCCCTACGGGGGCGATCGGGCGGGCCGCGCCGGGCGACGACCTGGCGGTGATCGACGCGGAGTCGGGGAAGGAGTGCCCCCGGGCACGCTTCTCGCCCACCGGCCGGCTCCTCAACGCGGCCGAGGCGGTCGGCGAACTCGTCAACCGGGGCCGATCGCCCTTCGAGGGCTACTGGCGCAACCCGGAGGCGGAGGCGGCCCGGCTGCGGGACGGCTGGTACTGGACGGGCGACCTCTTCTACCGGGACACGGACGGGTACCTCTACTTCGCGGGCCGTACGGACGACAGGCTGCGGGTCGACAGCGAGAACCTGGCGGCGGCGATGATCGAGCACATCCTCGCCCGCTGGGACCGGGCGGCGGGGGTCGCGGTCTACGCGATACCCGACCCGGTGGCGGGGGACCAGGTGATGGCGGCGCTCGCGCTGCGCGAGGGGGAGGCCTTCGATGCCTCGGCCTTCGCCGCCTTCCTCGCGGACCAGGCGGACCTGGGCACGAAGATGCCGCCGCGCTTCGTCCGCGTGATGCGGGAACTGCCCCTCACGGCCACGAACAAGATCCACCGCGTGGCCCTCCGCCGAGCGGCCTTCCTCTGCGAGGACCCCGTCTGGTGGCGCCCGACGCCGGGCGCGCCGTACGAACTCCTGACCCCGGAGAAGTCGGCCGCCCTCGGTGCGGAGTACACCCGCCGGGACCGCTCCCCGATGGGCGAACACCACGCGTAGGCAGACCCGCTACCGCTACCGCTACGGCTACGGCGAACGGACCTCTGATTCCCCGTGGACGGTGAAGGCGCCCGCCGTGGCCGCCAGAACCGCCGCCTCCGCGGCCCGTTCCGGGAGCCGCGGGTCCGGGTCGACGCGCAGCAGCATCAGCCGGTGGTAGAGCGGCGCCGTGGCGGTGATCAGCAGGCTCCGCGCGTCCGTGTGCCGCCCGGGGAGTTCACCGCGCCCGGCGGCGCGCTCGACGATGACCTCGCACTGGGCGTACCGGTCAGCCCACAGCCGTGTCTGGGCCCGCGCGGCCTGTTCGGAGTGGAACGAGGCGGCCATCAGGGCCACGGCGAACGACGGCCGGGCGACCAGGGATTCCTGGATCTCCCGGTTGAGGGCCGTCAGGTCGCCGCGCAGTGAGCCGGTGTCCGGCGGCTGCCAGTCGGTCTCACCGGCCGCGTCGATGACGTCGACGAGCAGGCCGCCGACATCGCGCCAACGCCGGTAGACCGTGGCGCGGTGCACTCCGGCCCGGGTCGCGACCCCCTCCATCGTGAGCCCTTCGTGGCCGCCCTCGGTGAGTTCGGCGCGCACCGCGTCGAGAACCTGGGCGCGGACGCGGGCGGTCCGACCGCCCGGACGGCGGTCCGGCGTCGTGTCCGGCGGGTCTGTCATCGGTGGTCGCCATCCGGTTGATCGATGCGGCGATACGTGCCAGCATCTTAACGCGACAGTCGTCGCTCTAGGTTCACCGGAGAGGAACCGCCGCCACGATGCCGCTCATTCCCGCCGACCCCACCGTGCTCCACCCGATGCCCGAGCACCCTCGCGTGGTGCTGCTCAAACCGCTGGTGAAGTCGCCGCTGATCGAGGCCGGTGACTTCTCGTACTACGACGATCCGGACGACCCGACCGCGTTCGAGACGCGCAACGTCCTCTACCACTACGGGCCCGAGCGGCTCGTCATCGGCAAGTACTGCGCGCTGGGGACGGGCACCCGCTTCATCATGAACGGCGCCAACCACCGCATGGACGGTCCCTCCACCTTCCCGTTCCCCACCATGGGGGGCTCCTGGGCGGAGCACTTCGACCTGATCACCGCCTGCCCGGCCGCGGCGACACGGTCGTCGGCAACGACGTGTGGTTCGGGCACGGCGCCACGGTCATGCCCGGCGTGCGCATCGGGCACGGCGCGATCATCGCCGCGGGCGCCGTGGTCACCGGCGACGTCCCCGACTACGGCATCGTCGGCGGCAACCCCGCCCGGCTCATCCGCACCCGCTACGACACCGCGGACATCGCCCGGCTCCTCGCCGTGGCGTGGTGGGACTGGCCCGTGCGGCACATCACCAGGCACGTACGGACGATCATGTCCGGGACCGTCGCCGACCTGGAGGAGGCCGCCGCGCGGCTCGACGGCCCCTGACGGAGAGTCCCCACCCCCGTACACCCGCCGTCGCGGTAGCCCCAGCCCTACCCCCGGGCCCCCCTCCAGCACCATCGCCCCGCCCCGTCCCACCCTCTACCGTGGGCGCCCATGGACCCCCGTAATCCCTGGCAGGCCCTCACCCGGCCCCGCTTCCCGCGTAGCTCCTGGCCCTGGCGGTCCGCCGGCTATCTGGTCACCGGCGGGCTCCTCGGCGCGCTCGCCTGCCTCGTGTTCCTGGTGCTCGGGGTGTTCTCCCTGTTCCTCGTCGGGCTGCCGCTCCTCCTGCTGTCCGGCCCCGCCCTCGCCGGGATCGAGCGCCGCCGCCTCCGGCTCGTCGACCTCGACCCGGCCCCCGACCCGCACCGCGTCCCCGACGCCCCCGGCCTCGCCGCCTGGCTCCGGCTCCGGGCGGGGGAGCAGTCGACCTGGCGCGAACTCGGGTACGCCCTGCTCCTCGCCACCGTCCTGTGGCCGCTCGACCTCATCGCGGTGGCCGTCGCGATCGGCCTGCCCGGCGCCCTCCTCGGCACCCCCGTCCAGCTGGCGGTGGACGGCCGGGAGGCCAAGGCCGTCAAGGTGTACCTGGTGACCTCCTACCCGGAGGCCTTCGCCGCTGCCCTCCTCGGCGCCCTCCTCCTGGTCGCCCTCGCCTACCCGCTCGCCGCCGTCGCCGGTGCCCGCGCCGCCCTCGCGCGGGCCCTCCTCTCGCCCCGCGAGGGCGGCTCCCCGGCCGGGATCGGCGAGGTCATCGCCTCCCGCGCGCGGCTCGTCGACGCCTTCGAGGCCGAGCGCCGCCGTATCGAACGCGATCTTCACGACGGCGCCCAGCAACGCCTGGTCGCCCTCACCATGACCCTCGGGCTCGCCCGGCTCGACGCGCCGCCCGGCCCGCTCGCCGACCAGCTGGCGAAGGCGCACACGGAGGCGGGGCAGGTCCTGACCGAGCTGCGGGAGCTCATCCACGGCATCCACCCCCAGGTCCTCGCCGACTACGGTCTCGGCGCGGCCCTCGCCGACGCCGCCGACCGGTCCGCCGTCCCCGTCGACACGGACGTCGACCTGCCCCGGCTGCCCGCCGCCGTCGAGAGCGCCGGCTACTTCGCCGGCTGCGAGGCGCTCGCCAACGTCGCCCGGCACAGTGGCGCCCGCCGGGCGCGGCTCACCGCGCGGGCCGAGGGCGGGGTGCTGCGCCTGGAGGTGTCGGACGACGGGCGCGGCGGCGCCGACCCGGCCGGGGGCTCCGGGCTCACCGGGCTGGCCGACCGGCTGGCCGTCCTCGATGGCAGACTGACGATCATGAGCCCGCCGGGCGGGCCGACCCTCCTCCGAGCGGAGATCCCGTGCCGATCGCTGTCCGAAAGCTCCGTGTCGTCCTCGCCGAGGACAGCGTCCTCCTCCGGGAGGGACTGATCGGGCTGCTGGCCCGTTTCGGCCATGAGGTCGTCGCCGCCGTCGGGGACGCCGACGCCCTGCGCGAGGCGGTCGCCGCCCACGACCCGGACGTGGTCGTGACCGACGTCCGGATGCCGCCCGGCTTCCAGGACGAGGGGCTGCGCGCCGCCGTCGCGCTCCGGTCCGAGCGGCCCGGCCTGCCGGTCCTGGTGCTCAGCCAGTACGTGCAGCGCAGCTACGCCGCCGACCTTCTCGACACGGGCGACGGTACCGGCGTCGGCTATCTGCTCAAGGACCGGGTGGGGCAGGTGGAGGAGTTCGAGGACGCCCTCCTGCGGGTCGCCGCCGGTGGCACGGTCGTCGACCCGGAGGTCGTACGGCAGCTGCTGCGGCGGCACCGCGATCCGCTGGAGGCGCTCACCCCGCGCGAGCGCGAGGTCCTCGGCCTGGTCGCGGAGGGACACTCCAACGCGGAGGTCGCCCGGCGTCTGGTGGTGAGCGAGGCCGCCGTCGGCAAGCACATCGGCAACATCCTGGCGAAGCTGGACCTGCCGCCGGCGGAGGAGACCCACCGCCGGGTCCTGGCGGTCCTGACGTACCTCAGGGCGTGAAGAACCCGAGATGCGGGCACGAAAAAGCCCCTCGCTTCCGCGAGGGGCTTCTTCTGTCTGTGCGCCGCCAGGGACTCGAACCCCGGACCCGCTGATTAAGAGTCAGCTGCTCTAACCAACTGAGCTAGCGGCGCTTGCTGACAGAGAAAATACTACCCGGTCCCGCGGGGTGCTCGTGACCACCCCGCGGGAGGGGTGGTCAGATCGCCAGCGCCATGACCACCGGAGCGGCCTTGCGGTTCAGCGTGTCGGCCGCGGAGCGCAGCCGGTGGGCGTGCTCGATCGGCAGGGAGAGCGCCAGACAGCCCACGGCGGAGCCCGCCGTCAGCGGGACGGCGGCGCAGACCGTGCCCACCGCGTACTCCTGGAGGTCGAGCACCGGGACGGTCGGCGGCTGGCTGTCCAGCTTGGAGAAGAGGATCCGCTCGTTGGTGATCGTCCGGGAGGTGAGCCGGGCGGTCTTGTGCCGCGAGAGGTGGTCGCGGCGGCCGTTCTGGTCGAGCTGGGTGAGCAGGCACTTGCCGACCGCGCTGGCGTGCGCCGCCGAGCGGATGTCCACCCACTCGTTGACCTTGGGCGTGCGCGGGCCGTCGGCGAACTGGGTGATCTTCACCTCGCCGTCGATGTAACGGCTGATGTAGACCGCGGCGCCGACGGAGTCGCGCAGCTCGGTCAGGGTCTCCTGGAGCTTCGTCTCCAGGGCCTCGCGGCGGGTCGTGCCGGAGCCGAGGAGGACGAGGGAGTCCCCGATCACGTACGCGTCGTCGGCGACCTGCTCGACGTATCCCTCGCGGCGGAGCATGAGGAGCAGGGGTGAGAGGTGGGCGACGGGCAGGCCGGCTTCGCGCGCGATCTGGACGTCAGTCACACCGCCGCCGTGCCGTGAGATCGTCTCCAGGACGCGCAGGGCGTACTGCACCGAGTGGAACGGCGCGGTGGGCTCGGGCTTCAGCGCCACGGTTTCCCCCTACCAGGTTGTGACCGCAAGCTTTCGCACCACGATAGCCGCCAAGCACCCTTTAAGGGGCGGCTGTTGGCGAGAATGATGCGGAGCATCCTGGCCCTGTGCTGGGGTTCGCCACTCTGGCATATGCCCATGTCATGAGTGCCACGCAGAGTCTCAGGTCAGAGCCGTGCGCGCGAGCGCTCGCCCACATGTTCGGCCCGTGGGGAACGGAAGATTATTTACGGAGAAGTGGACGGGCCGGGCTCCTCCGGTGGCCAGGAACCGCCGGAATAAACGGAGCCACCCTCCTGTTGTCGCCTTGTCGAAGCCGATCCACGGGTCCGGGCGCCGCGCCGGGAGCCGATCGAACGATTCCGTACGTGTGCCGAGGAGGGTCCCGAAGGTGAGCGACGCTATTCGAGGAGAGGCGCGGGGCTCCGCGCCCGTGCCGCTGTCCGTGCTGGACCTGGTGACCGTCGGCAGCGGCAGGACCGCGACCCAGGCGCTCGCCACCAGCGTCGAGCTGAGCCGGCTCGCCGAGCGGCGCGGCTTCCACCGGCACTGGGTGGCCGAACACCACTCGATGCCCGGCGTCGCCTCCTCCTCCCCGGCGGTGATCCTCGCCCACCTCGCCGCCCACACCCGGCGCATCCGGCTGGGTTCCGGCGGCGTCATGCTGCCCAACCACGCCCCGCTCGTCATCGCCGAGCAGTTCGGCACCCTGGAGGCCTTCGCGCCGGGCCGGATCGACCTCGGCCTCGGCCGCGCCCCCGGCACGGACGGCGCCACGGCGGCGGCCCTGCGGCGGTCCGACAGCCTCGACGAGGGGGCCGACGACTTCCCGGAACAGCTCGCGGAGCTGACCCGGTTCCTCGACGACGACTTCCCCGACGGCCACCCCTACGCCCGCATCCACGCGGTTCCCGGCCCGGTGCAGGGTCCGAAGGGGCGCCCGCCGGTCTGGCTGCTGGGTTCCTCCGGCTTCAGTGCGCGGCTCGCCGGCCTGCTCGGCCTGCCCTTCGCCTTCGCCCATCACTTCTCGGCCAGGAACACCATCCCGGCCCTCGACCTCTACCGGGACTCCTTCCGGCCCTCGGGCGTCCTCGACGCCCCCTACGCGATGATCGGCGTCTCGGCGCTCGCCGCCGACGAGGCGGCCTCGGCCCGCCGGGAGGTCCTCGCCGGAGCGCTCGCGATGCTGCGGCTGCGTACCGGCCGCCCGGGTCTCGTCCCGACGCCGGAGGAGGCGGAGGCGTACGGATTCAGCCCGGCCGAGCGGGAGTTCGTCGACGGCTGGCTGGCGAACGTCGTGTACGGCACGCCGGACGAGGTCCGTACGGGCCTGGACGACCTGCGTAAGCGGACCGGCGCCGACGAGCTGATGATCACGGCGAACGGCCACGGCGGCGAGGCGCGGCTGCGCAGCTACGAACTCATCGCGGACGCGTACGAACTCCCGGAGCCGCCGGAGCGGTAGAGCCGGCGGGGCCGGGTGAGAACCCCGGTTCTCAAGGGTGGTTGGTTCATCGTCGAACCACCTCCGCCCCACCCCTAAGCAAACCTTAAACCGCTCGTCACCGATGGTGGCGGGCGGTTCCGTTTTGTGCTGCGCGCCTCTGACAAGGCCTTTCTTCCGCCAATTGGTCTAGTCCTCAATCTGGTTCAGACCATTGACGCACTGTTCACGCGCCGGTTATCACTGCTCCAGCTCCTGTACGGCATCACCCCCGCACTCCCCCATGGAGGCCGCACGTGCACCCCCGTAAGCCATTGATCGCCGCGCTGCTCAGCACGGCCCTCGCCGCCGGCGCGCTTGCCGCGACCGTCGGCCTCGGCTCCGCCCAGGCGGCCGACACGACGACCACTGCCTCTGCGGGCAACGTGCGCATCGCGTACTACGACCAGTGGAGCGTCTACGGCAACGCGTTCTACCCCAAGCACCTCGACACCCGGGGTATCGCGGGCCAGCTGGACGTCATCAACTACTCGTTCGGCAACATCCACCCCACCAACCTCACCTGTTTCGAGGCCAACAAGGCCGCGGGTGACGACAACAACCCCAACGCGGGTGACGGTGCGGGCGACTCGTACGCCGACTACCAGAAGTCCTTCAGCGCGGCGGACAGTGTCGACGGCATCGCCGACAAGTGGGACCAGCCGATCGTGGGCGTCTTCAACCAGTTCAAGGAACTGAAGGCGAAATACCCGAACCTGAAGATCAACATCTCGCTCGGCGGCTGGACCTACTCCAAGTACTTCAGCGACGCGGCCAAGACGGACGCGAGCCGCAAGAAGCTCGTCTCCTCCTGCATCGACCAGTACATCAAGGGCAACCTGCCCGTCGAGGGCGGCTACGGCGGCCCCGGCACCGCGGCCGGGATCTTCGACGGCATCGACATCGACTGGGAGTACCCCGGCTCCTCCGGCGGCCACCTGGGCAACCACTACGCCCCCGAGGACAAGCAGAACTTCACGCTGCTCCTCGCCGAGTTCCGCAAGCAGCTCGACGAGTACGGCACCGCGAACGGCGGCAAGAAGTACCTGCTCACCGCGGCCCTCCCGGCCGGCCAGGACAAGATCAAGTACATCGAGACGGACAAGATCGGCGCGTACCTCGACTACGCGAACATCATGACGTACGACATGCACGGCGCCTGGGACGGCGACGGGCCGACGTACCACCAGTCCCCGCTCTACTCGGGCACCAACGACCCGACCGACCCCATCGCGCCGGGCACCGAGAAGTACTCGATCGACAACGCGATCGACTCCTGGATCGACGGCAAGCCCGCCTACGGCATCGCCGGCGGCTTCCCCGCCGACAAGCTGACCCTGGGCTACGAGTTCTACTACCGCGGCTGGAAGGGCGTCCCGGCCGGGACCGCCAACGGCCTCGCGCAGCCCGCGACCGGCGGCTCCAACGTCCGCCCGCTCAGCCAGCAGGCCGGCATCGCGCACTACAAGGAGCTCGGCGGCATCGTCGACAACGCCGCGACCACCTTCTGGGACGAGCAGGCGAAGTCCTCGTACTTCTACAAGGACGGGGAGTTCTTCACCGGGCTCGACCAGAAGTCCATCCAGGCCCGGGTGGACTACGGCAAGCAGCGCGGCCTGGCCGGCGCGATGATGTACTCGCTCCTCGGCCTGGACGACAACGCCACCCTGCTGACCCAGATCAACACCGCGCTCGGCGGCACCACCACCCCGCCGACCACCGCGCCGCCGACCACCCCGCCGACGACGCCCCCGACCACCCCGCCCACCACGCCGCCGACGACCCCGCCGACGACGCCGCCCACGGGCAGCTGCACTTCTCCGGCGTACGTGGCCGGCACGATCTACAACACCGGCAACCTCGTCTCCCACAAGGGCCGCACCTGGAAGGCCCAGTGGTGGACCCAGAACGAGGAGCCGGGCACGACCGGCGAGTGGGGCGTCTGGAAGGACCAGGGCGCCTGCTGAGGCCCTGACCCGCTGACCCCCTCATGAACCACTGCCCCCGCCCGGAATGTCCCTCCGGCCGGGGGCAGTCCCATGCCCGGACCCGGTGAAGGGGTCACGACGCGCCCCCCTGCGGTGCCGGTCTTCTCACACCGGCAGCGGCTCCGTGCCGATCAGTTCGGCGATGCGGTCCGGGGTCACCGCCCGTGAGTACAGCCAGCCCTGCCCCGTGTCGCAGCCGATCCTGCGCAGCCGGCTCGCCTGCCCCGAGGTCTCCACGCATTCGGCGGTGACGGTGAGCCCCAGCCGGTGCGCGAGCTGCACCAGCGCCTCGACGATCAGCTCGTCCGCCGGGTTGGCGTGCTCCTCGTCCTGGAAGCCGCGGACGAAGGAACCGTCCAGCTTGAGCACCGAGACCGGCAGCCGGCTCAGATAGGCCAGGTTCGAGTAGCCGGTGCCGAAGTCGTCGATCGCGATCCGCACCCCCATGTCGCTCAGCGCCTGGAGCGCCTGGAGCGGCCGTCCCGCCGAGCCCATCACGGCGGACTCGGTCAGCTCCAGCTGGAGGAGGTGCGGGGCGAGTCCGGTCTCGGCGAGGATGCCGGCCACGTCCGCGACCAGGTCGGAGTCCCAGACCTGACGGACCGCCACGTTGACGCTCACGAAGATCGGGCGCTCGCGCGGATGGTCCTTCTGCCACTGCCGCGCCTGCCGGCAGGCGGTGTTGAGGACCCACCGGCCCAGCTCCACGATGGAGCCGTCCTCCTCGGCGATGGCGACGAACCGATTCGGCGGGAGCGTGCCGAACTGCGGGTGGTTCCAGCGCACCAGCGCCTCCACCCCGCGCACCGCCCCGTCCGCCAGGTCCACGAGCGGCTGGTACTCCAGGGCGAACTCCCCGCGCTCCACGGCCGGACGGAGGGTGGAGGAGAGTGCCTGCCGGGTCATCCGGTGCGCGTTGCGCTCCGGGTCGAAGAGGGTCCAGCGGGCCTTGCCGTCGGCCTTCGCCCAGTACAGCGTGGTGTCGGCGGCCTGCATCAGGGCGGTCGCCGTCGTGCCGAACCCGGAGCGCTCGACCACACCGATCGAGGCGGAGACCGAGAGCCGCTGGCCGCCCAGGTCGAAGGGCTGCTGGAGCGCCGTGAGCACCGACCTTGCCAGATCGGCGAGTTGCTCCGTACCGGTGGAGTCCTCGACCAGGACCGCGAACTCGTCGCCGCCGAGCCGCGCCACGAGATGCCCGCCGCTGCGGGTGTAGCCGTCGCTGTCCGCGCACTCCGTCAGCCGGGCGGCGACGGCGGCGAGGAGACGGTCGCCGACGCGGTGGCCGAGGGTGTCGTTGACCGCCTTGAAGCCGTCGAGATCGAGGTAGCAGAGTCCGATCCGCCCTGTTCTGCCATACCCGTACGACTCGTAGGACGAACGGACCGGCCCCCGGGTCTCCACCGCGCCTCCGGTCGTTCCGGTGCCGTGGACGCCCTCGGTGTACGGGGTCTCCTCGGCGTACGGGGTGTCCCCGGCGTACGGGGTGTCCCCGGCGTCCTGGGCCGAGGCCTCAAGGGCCGCCGAGAGGCGCTCGAAGAACAGCGCGCGGTTGGGCAGCCGGGTCACCGGGTCGTGCATCTGGAGGTGGCGCAGCCGGGCCTGGAGTTCCCGCCGGTCGCTGATGTCCGCGATCGACAGCAGCACGCGCCGGCTGTCGGGCACGGGCGCGACGGTGACCTCGGCCCACAACGAGCGCCCGTCGGCGTGCTTGAGGCGGCGGGTGCAGCGGAAGCGGGAGCGCCGGCCGCGCAGCACCTCGCGGTACGCGTGCCAGGTGCGCCCGTCGGAGGCGAGGTCGACGAGGTCGGCGGCAGCCTGCTCGCACAGCGCCCCGGGGTCGGAGCCGAGGAGGGAGCCGAAGGAGTCGTTGGCCGAGACGACCACGCCGTCCTGGTCGACGACGGCCATGGCGAGCTGGGCGACCCGGAAGGCGGCGCCGTGGTCGCGGAGTTCGGCGGCGCGACGGTCGGCGACGGGCTCGGAGCGATGACCGGCGGGCGGCGCGGTGCGATGACCGGCGGGGGGCGCGGTGCGGCGGTCCGCCGGGGGCTCGGGGTGACGGTCGGCGTGGGCCTCGGGGTGACGCTCCGTGAGTACGGGGTGCGCCGTGTGCGTGTCCGGCGGCTCTGGGTGCACCGGTCCTTCGGGGGTTCCGCTCACCGCTCGCTCCCGTAGTGCAGTCGGGCCGGTCACATGTGGTCGGGACGGTCGGCCAAGGAAGAGTGAGCCGATCATAGAGCCAGCGCGGGGGAGCCTTCCAGCTCCGGGGGGCTCTCGGGGGGCGTGCGGAGCTGTGAGGCCGACCACCGTGGGACTCCGGGCGATCGTTTCTGCGCGGGTCTGACACGGGTCGTCGAGGGTGTGACCGAATGTGACTTTCCGTGAGGTGAATTTCGCTCGTGTCGCGTCGCCTCCGAGGTGCCCTCTCACCCGACCGGGGCAGTGGAAACGTGCGGAACGCCGCAAACCATCACAAGGTGGGTGGGGTGTCCCGCATTCCCGAACCGGAGGTCCACGTGAGGGGTCAGCAGCCACCCGGGGGAGTGGAACGCTCGCGGCTGCGTGCCGGGGCCGCGGCCTTCACCTCGCTCGCCGCCCTGGCCGCCACCGGGCTGGTCGCAGGCCCGGCCGTCGGCGCCCCGGCGCCGAACCCCTGCGCCCTGCCCCGTACCTCGGCCCATCACTCGCTCGGCCTCGACACCTGGAACCGGTCGTACCCGCGCCCCGACCGCGCCCTTGACGCCGTCATGATCTTCCTGTCCTTCCCGGACGCCGAGCCCCTCACCCAGCCGGCCGAACTGGCCGCCGACCACTTCCCCGCCACCAGCGAGTTCTTCAGCCGCGCCTCCTACGGGCGGTTCACCCTGCGCCCGCACCCCCAGCGCACCTGGACCCCGATGCCGAAGCCGTCGAGCGCGTACGGCATAAGGCGTGACTGGGACGCCGGGAAGCGCGCCGCCTACCTCCGCGACGCCATCGCCGCCGCCGACGCGGACGTCGACTTCTCCCGGTACGACATCGTCTACCTGGTCGCCGACCCGGACGCGCCCGGCGTGGACTCCGACGCGACCAAGGTCGTCAACCTCGAACGCCCGCTGGAGGTCGACGGCACCGAGATCAAGCGGGTCGTCACCGTCTTCGAGCGGCACCCGCCCGACCGCAACGTCCTCGCCCACGAGACCGGCCACGTCTTCGACCTGCCCGACCTCTACCACCGCCCGGAGGACGGCAAGGGCGACTGGGACACCCATGTGGGCGACTGGGACGTCATGGGCAGCCAGTTCGGGCTGTCGCCCGACCTGTTCGGCTGGCACAAGTGGAAGCTCGGCTGGCTCTCCCGCGCCCAGGTGACCTGCGTCCAGGGGGCCGCCCCCCGGATGGTCAGCCTGGAGCCGACCGACGCCCCGGTCCCGGCCGGCGGCACCCTCGGCACCCGGCTGGCAGTGGTCCGCACCGGCCCCGACAGCGCCCTCGCCGTCGAGGCCCGGAGCGACGCGGGGAGCGACGCCGACACCTGCACCGAGGGCGTGCTCGTCTACCGGATCCGGAGCGGCGCGGCCTCCGGCGACGGCCCGGTCGAGGTGGTCGACGCGCACCCGCGCACCGAGGCCTGCTGGGACCGCTCGGTCTATCCGCCGCTCGCGGACGCCCCCCTCGAAGTGGGCGAGACCCTCACCGTGCCCGGTACGGGAGTGCGGGTCGAGGTCACGGACCGCACCCGGTCGGGTGCCTGGACGGTACGGATCACCCAACCGGCCGTGCGCTGAGCCTCAGCCCGCGCCCGGAACACGAAGAAGCCCCTCGCTTCCGCGAGGGGCTTCTTCTGTCTGTGCGCCGCCAGGGACTCGAACCCCGGACCCGCTGATTAAGAGTCAGCTGCTCTAACCAACTGAGCTAGCGGCGCCTGCTGACGTCGTCGACATTAGCATCCGGATCGGCGGGAGGAAAAATCGATACCCGCACGTCGGCGGCGGAGTACGTCCGAACGGCCCGCACACAGGCCCAGAGCACGACCTCGGGCCCCGGGAGCCACGGGCTCCGGGTGTCGGGGGCCACCACCCAGCGGGGGCCGGAGGCGCCGGACGGCACGAGCGGCGGCACGGTGACGGCGTCCCCGACGCCGTGGCAGAGCGGCCGGGGGACCCGCTCCCCCCTCCTCCGATCACTGCGTTCAGGGGGGACCCCCACCTCCCAGTCGAGGAGGGCGGGCAGCCGCTGGGCCGTCCCCGGTGCGGTGAACAGCATCATCCGGCCCCGATGAACGGCGACAGGGCCCGATCCCGGGCCCTCCTCCCACAGCCGGTCCAGCATCCGGCGGCCGAAGACCGGGTCGAAGTTGACGACGTCGAAGACCCGGCCGCAGGGCAGCGCCGCCGACGAGGCCGGCCGGGCCTCCCAACGGGTGAGCGCCGACTCGCCGCGGCCCCCGGCGGCCGAGGCCAGCCAGGCGGCTCCGTCGGCGGTCACCCGGGCCGTCTGGTGCCGCACCTCGTCGCCCTCCCGGAGGAACCGGAAGATGTCGTGCGGGGTCTCGTCGCGCAGCCACGTCGTCATGACTCCAGATGTACCGGGAGTGACGGCTAGGTAGCCGAGTGTTCGCGGAATCCCGGACAGGAGGGGAGGGGGAGGAGTATCGTGCCCCCTCGGCATATGCCAGACGGCGATTCCAGGCCACCCGGAGGCACTTCGAGCCGCCAGAGGCGCCCCCGACGTCCCGAGGCCCCTCCCACGCTCCGAGGCGCCCCCGTCCGGATCCCCCGGATCAGTCCTCCGCCGGGCGCCCGTTCGCCCTGATCAGGTCGCGGCCGAACTCGATCATCTTCAGCGCGTAGTCCTCGGTCCACTGCGCCCGTTCCGCGACGTCCGCCGTCGTCAGCCGGTCGAACCGGCGCGGGTCCGCCAGCTGCGCCGCCGCGATGGCCTGGAACTCGGTCGCCCGGTCCGTCGCCGCGCGGAACGCGAGCGTCAGCTCCGTCGCGCGGGCCAGCAGCTCCCTCGGATCTTCCAGCGACTCCAGGTCGAAGAAGTGCTCCGGATCGGCGGTCGCCTCGGCAGGCTCGAAGATCAGCGGTGCCGGCCTGAGCCGCCGCTGTCCGCTCCGTTCCGCGGGTTCCGCCATCGTTCTTCTCCTCCTCGCACAGGCACGGCCCGGAATCCCGGGCCGTCTTCCATTGTCCCGCGCCCCGCAAGAGCGCGAACCCTCCCGCGTACGCCCCCGGCGTCCCCCGAGCCCCGGTTTGAGCCCGCCCGCCCGGGCCCGGGCGGGCGACGGGCCCGGGATCACGGCGTCCAGGCCACCCGGTGTTCCTCCAGGTGGGACAGGACCGCGTGGTTCGCCTCCCAGCCGTCGGGGAACGACACCGCGACCCCCAGCTGGACCGGATCGGTCGACGGGTGAGCGTCGAGCAGGTCCGCCACGCCCGCCCGGCAGACCACCACGCACGCGTGCCGGTGCCGGGAGGCGAGGACGCACAGCCGCCCCGTCTCCAGGTGGAACGCGGTCGCGTCCGGCCGCCCGGACAGCGGGTGCAGGACGACCGTCACGTCGTACTCGCGCCCCTGGAGCCGGTTCGCGGTGTCCACCGTCACGCCCGTCACGCCCAGCCCCGCGAGCGCGGCCCGGACCGCCGCCGCCTGGTCGCGGTGGGCGGTGCCGACCGCGATCCGGTCCGGCGTCAGCGGGACGGCGTCCTCCGACCGCTCCGAGACCGCCGTGCCCTTCCGGTCCAGGAGCCGGCGCACCACCAGCGCCACCGCGCCGACGGCCTCCGGGTCGGTGCGCGGGGTGTGCGCGGCGGGCAGTTCGAGCAGGCCCCAGCCGGACTCCGCCGCCTCGTCGAGGACCCGGTCGGGCCCCGAACCGTCCGACGCCACCCCGAACGACAGCTTCCGGTCCCCGTGCCCGGTGCCGCTGCGGAACGGCGTGAACGGGTAGAAGGCGTCCGACACCAGCGGCGCCGCCGAGGCCGGCAGCCGCCAGGACACCGGCAGCCGGTGCTGCGGCAGCTCGGGGTTGTGCGCGAGCAGGGTCGTGACCGCGCTCGCCGAAGGGTCGTACGACAGCCCCGCCCACTGCTCCGCTCCCACCACGGAGAACGGGTCGAGCTGCCCGGGGTCGCCCACGAACAGCGCCCGCTCGAAGAGGCCCGCCACCGCGAGCAGCGCGTCCGAGCGCATCTGGTACGCCTCGTCGACGATCGCGTGCGCCCAGGGCTCGACGTTCTTCACGTGGCCCCACTTGGCGGCCGTGGACAGCACGACCGGCAGCCCGGCCAGCTCACCGGCCTTCGCCGACTTCCGTACGTTCTCCAGGTCGTCGAGCGCCTTGTCGTACGGGTCGGAGTCGTTCGAGTGCAGCCGGCCCACCACGAGGTCCGGCTCCTTCTCGGCGAGTCGCAGCACCAGGTCGTCCACCTGCGCGTTCGTCTGCGCCACCACCATCAGGGGGCGCCCGGCGGCGGCCAGTTCCAGGGCGGCCCGGACGACCAGGGTCGACTTCCCGGCCCCGGGCGGGGAGTCCACCACGACACCGCGCGCGGTGCCGTTCAGGGTGTCCGCCAGGATGCCGGCCGTCGCCCGGCCGGCCTCCGCCGAGGGGTCGAAGGGTTCCGGACTCACAGCACGTCCTCCGGGGTCACGGCGTCGGGCAGTTCCACGGCGTCGGTCCGGGGCGGACCGCCGTGCGTCCAGGGGGTCTCCTCCGCGTCCGGCAGCCGCGGCCCGACCCGCTGGTCGTGCTCGAACAGCGTCCAGGAGATCCGCTCGCCCTTCTCCGGCACCGAGCCCGGCGCAGGCTCCTTCGAACGGCCCATCCGGTCGAGCAGACGCAGCAGCAGCGCCCCGTCCTCCTCGTACCGCACGAACTCCGCCGCCTGCGGCTTCCCGTCGAGCGACCGGTACACCCTCACCCTCCCCCAGCCTTCGGCCGGGGGGACCCCCACGCCCAGATGCGGCCGGTCCTCCGTGCGGACCGTGAGCAGCGGGCGCGGCGCGGGCCGCTTCGACTCCGTCCACGCCATCGTCACCTCGACGACCTCCGCCGCGAACGCCTCGCCCGCGAGCCGCCGCCCGGCGAGCACCAGCGGATCGTCGAGCGCCTCCTGCGCCTCCAGCTGGCCCTGCGCCTGCTCGCGCGCGGCGAGCTTCCGGGCCGCGGTCACGGCGTCGTCCCGGCGCGGCTGCGGCGGCTCACCGGCCGTGACCCGGTCCCGGTGGGCGGTGAAGGACCAGCGGTCGCGGGTCCAGCGGTCCTCGACCCTGGCGCCCTCCGGCAGCTCGCGCAGCAGGCCGACCGCCCGCCAGACCGCGTCCCAGGTGGGCTTCAGCTGGGAGACGACGAGCCGGCGCAGCTCCCGCTCGGCCGCGTGCAGCTCACCGAGGCCCGAGTCGGCCGTCTCGCCGTCCTCGGCCGCGCCGAGCCGCTGCCGGGCCCGGTCGTACCGCTCGATCGCGGGCGCGAGCAGCCCGTTGTCGAAGGCGGGGTCGGTGGCGGGCCCGGCGGGCGGGCAGAGCAGCTGCCCCTGGGAGTCCCGGCCCGTCTCCGCCCGCAGCGCCGCCTCGGCGCCCGGCGCGTCGGACGGGTCGATCCAGGCGAGCAGCGCGCCGAGGTGCTGGTCCTCCAGGGAGGACTGCCCGGTCGCCCAGTGCCGGTTGAGCAGGTCGGTCGCCGACAGCAGCAGCGAGGAGCCGGGCACCCGGGCCCGGTCGCCGAAGTGCGTCAGCCAGCGCCCGAGCAGCGGGACGCGAGGCGGCGCGGGGAACGGCGTCTCCGGGTCCTGCTCGGCCGTCCGCCGGAACCGCGTCGACCGCCCCAGCAGCCGTACGTACTCGATGCCGGCCCGGCTCGGCACGATCAGCTGCGGCGCGTCGGCGCACAGCTCGACCTCGACCTTCACCTTCTTGCCGGTCTCGGGGTCGACCTCGCTCTTCTCCGCCGCCTCCACGACGTCCGCGAAGGAGTCGATGTACGGCAGGACCTCCTCGGCCAGCTCGGCGAGGAACGCGAACCGCAGCTCACGGTCCCGGGGCTGTGGCACCACGAGCAGCCGCGGCTCCTCGGGGCCGGTGCCGACCAGGGCGCCCAGCGGGGCCCCCGCCTCACCGGCCGTCGTCAGCGGTACGAGGACGAGGGGCCGCGCGGAGAGCCGCCGGTGCCGGACGGTCGCGAGCGGCTGCGCCCGGCCCGACTCGACGGCCTCCATCCGGGCGAGCGTGGAGATCAGCGACATGCCACACCCCCCGAACCCGCCGCCAGCGCTTCCTGCCGCAGCGCCCGCGCCCTGCGCAGCGCCGCCACCGCCGGGTCCCGCGGGTC
Source organism: Streptomyces sp. NPDC001728 (assembly GCF_040297565.1). Lineage (NCBI taxonomy): Bacteria > Bacillati > Actinomycetota > Actinomycetes > Kitasatosporales > Streptomycetaceae > Streptomyces > Streptomyces sp. NPDC001728. Next base: position 101,469 of record NZ_JBEOZK010000008.1, on the reverse strand, counting down.
GCCCTCCTCGCCGCGCGCCGCCGCCAGGACCGCGCCGACCGTCGTCAGACCGCCCAGCTCACCCCGTACCGAACGGCCCAGGGTCTCCACCGCGCCCGTCTCCCGCGACCGCGACCGGCAGTGGAAGGCCAGCTCGCAGGCGGCCAGGCACTCCGGCGCGTACTGGTGGGGCACCGACTCCACCGCCGCCGTCAGCTCCTCCGCCGAGCGCTCCGCCACATCGAAGCTGGTGCCCTCGGGCAGCGCCTGCGCGATCTCGTCGATCCGGGTCAGCCGGGCCAGCTGGCGCCGGGTGACCGAGCGCTGCTTGCGCACATCGACGACCGAGGCCGTAGGCACGTTCGAGAAGTCCTTCGGGCAGACCAGGAGGACCGACTGTGCGACCCGCGCGCCCTCCGTCCTGGCCGCCACCCCCTCCAGGGCCAGCACGTACACGGCGGCCTGCCGGGCCGCCGCGCCCACCTTCGACGCGTCCGCCGCGCCGTCGACCATCGGGAACGACTTGATCTCCACGACCGTCCACCCGCCGTCGGGGCGGACGACCACCGCGTCCGGCTCCAGGTACGCCGGCGAGCCCGCGACCTCCAGGGCGAGCAGCGGATGGTCGAGCAGCGACCACGCCCCCGCGTCGGTGGCCTCCCGCAGTGCGAGCGCCGTCCTGGCGACCCGCCCCTCGGGTCCGGCCGCCGCGAGATCGGGCACGGACACCGCGCCCGGTTCCTCCACGCCGATCAGGCGCAGCAGCTCACGGCCGCCGTCCGCCTTGACCTTCGCCTCGAAGGAGTTGCCCCGCACGATCGCGAACTGCGACTGCCCGAACGGGGCGGGCGAGCCGAGCTTCGCGGCGAGCGCGGACTTGTCGACCCCGGCGCCGTCGAGCAGGGCCCGCCTCCGGCAGCCGGGATTGGCGGCCAGCGCCGCGAGGGCCCGCGCGTCCAGCGGACGCGGTGGGGTGGCCGGACCGCGCAGCTCAGCGAGTTGTCGACGGGTGGTCCGCGGGGGTCGGGGCAGACCGCTGTCCAGGGATGCGCTCACCCGGGGAAGTCTCGCATCCGCCACTGACAACCGGGGGAGCTTCCGCCGTCCCGCGCAGCCGTCCGGCGAGCCGCAGCGCGTACGGGGTCAGCAGCAGCCCGAGGCCCATCACGGCGGCCCCGCCGACCACGTCCAGCAGGTAGTGGTTGGCGGTCCCCATCACGACCACCGCGGTGACCAGCGGATACGCCACTCCGAGGGCCTTCGTGAGGGGTGTCCGCCCGTACCGCCAGAGCATCACCCCGCACCACAGCGCCCAGCCGACGTGGAGGCTCGGCATCGCCGCGTACTGGTTGGTCATCCCGCCGAGCCCGCGCGGCGCGCTGGCCTCGCCGCCCCACCAGCCGTACGCGCTGAACTGCGCCATCGTGTCCGTGAAGCCGTGCGCCGCGTCGAGCAGCCGGGGCGGGCAGGTGGGCAGCAGGGTGAAGCCGACGAGCCCGAGCAGGGTGGAGAGCATCAGCCAGGTGCGGGCGGCCCGGTAGTGGGCGGGGCGACGGCGGAACAGCCACACCAGGATCGCCGGGGTCACCAGATAGTGCAGGGAGGCGTACGCGAAGTCCGCCGGGACCCCGAGCGCGGGCACATCCGTGAACAGCCGGTTCAGCGGGTGCTCGGCGTCGATCCCGAGCCGTTCCTCCAGCCGCAGGATCGTGAGCCCGTGGCCGACGGCCGAGTCCTCGTCGCCCCGGGCCAGGAGCCGTCCCGCGGAGTAGCCCGCGTAGACGACACCGACCAACGACAACTCCAGCCACCAGCGCGGCTTGCGCATGCGAAAGATCCCCCCGACGTGTCCGGCCCCGGGAGGGGGACGCCGTGGGCCGCTCCGGGGTTGCCCGGACGTCACCCCGAATCCATCTGGGCGATGATGGGGCAGGCACGCCCGCACCGTGAATCCGCACCGTGAAACCCCTGGAGAGTCCTTCCCATGGCACCGCGCATCCTGCTCGCCCGGCACGGCCAGACCGAGTGGTCACTTCTCGGCCGGCACACCGGCAGGACCGACATCCCGCTGCTCGACGAGGGCCGGCGCGGCGCGAAACTGCTCGGCGAGCGCCTGCACCGCGGCCCCTGGCAGGGCCTGCCCGGCGTGGAGGTGCGCACCAGCCCGCTGGTCCGCGCGAGCGAGACCTGCGAGCTGGCCGGCTTCGGCGACCGGGCCGAACCCTGGGACGCGCTGATGGAGTGGGACTACGGCGCGTACGAGGGGCTGACCCCGCCGCAGATCCAGGACATCCGCCCCGGCTGGTTCATCTGGCGCGACGGGGTCCCGGACGGCGAGACCATGGCGCAGCTCTCGGACCGCGCCGACGAGGTCGTGAACTGGGCCCGCTCCGCCGACCGTGACGTCCTGGTCTTCGCGCACGGGCACATCCTCCGCTCGATCGGCGCGCGCTGGCTGGGCGAGGACGTCTCCTTCGCCTCCCGCATCCGCCTCGACCCGACGAGCCTCTCGGTCCTCGGCTGGGCGTACGGCGCCCCGGCGGTCGAGCGCTGGAACGACGCGGGGCACCTGGAGTCACCGGCGTAACGGCGGGGGCGGTGGCCGGACGGCGGTCGGCCCGCGGCAGCCGCCGCCCGGCCTCCCGCGCGTCAGTACGCCGCGAGCACCTGGCGCGTCTCCGCGAGCATCCGCCGGACGCGCGCCGAGGCGATGCCCTCCAGGGAGTCGATCACCCGCTTCGCCTCCGCCGCCGCCTCGTCCGGGCGCCCGGCGTGCGCCAGGTCCTTCGCGAGATGGGCGCGGTAGAGCGCCAGGTTCCGGGCGAAGTGCGGGTTCTGCAGGACGGTGGCCCGGTGGGCGTGCCGGGCGGCCCGGCCCCAGTCGCCCAGGGCCGACCAGCACTGGGCCTCCAGGGCCTCCCGCTCCGGCTCCCCGAAGAACGACATCCACTCCGGGTCGCCGTCCGAGGGCCCCCGGTCGAAGTGCCCGTGGGCGCGGCCGAGTGCCTGCTCGCAGGCGGACCGTTCGCCGAGCCCCGCCCAGGCGGCTGCCTCCCGCAGCGACAGCAGGGACAGCAGCCGGGCCGAGTCCAGCGGCTGCGCGGCCCGCTGCCCCGCCTGCGCCGCGCGCACCGCCTCCCGGAACCGGCCGGTGTCCCGGGCGAGGAAGGACGTGTTGCAGAAGGCGTGCGCCTCCAGGGCCGCGTTCCCCGCCACGCGCGCGGTGGCGAGGGCCTCGGCGTAGTGCGAGCGGGCGTCCTCGTGGCGGCCGGAGTCGTGGGCCAGCCAGCCGACGGAGAGGGCGAGTTCGCCCGCCCCCGCGTGCAGCCGGTCCTCGGTGGAGCGACGGGTCATGGTGCCCGTGTCGAGCAGCGCGTAGGCGGCGCGGAGCGGCTGGGCGGCGACCTTGTAGAGACCGTCGGCGCCGTGCCGGTCGTCGAGCAGCCGGATCTGCCGTACGGCGTCCTCGACGGCCCGCACCTCGGCGTCGCCGATCCGGTGGGTGCCGCGGGGGGAGGGGATCGCGACGGCGGGGCCGCCGAGTCCCAGCGAGGCGACCGCCAGGGTGGCGGAGCCGCTCGTCATGAATGCGCGACGCAGCACGTCGCTCTCCTCATCGTTCCGGGTCGTGACGGCCGCGGGGGGCTGAGCCCCGGCCGGGACGGCCTGCCGCCGTCCACGCACCGTCTCCCGCGCGGAGAAGCCCAGGTCGGAGAGGCCCAGACCGGGGAACATATGCAGGAAGACCCGCTCGTACGCGTAGTTGGGGCAGCGGATCTCGCCCGCTTCCACGCGCCCGATGTAGCGGGCGTCGCACGCGACCTGTTCGCCGATCTCCCGCGCCGCCCGGCGGACCGACGCGGCGAACTCCGCCGGCGAGTGCTGTCCGCGGAGCCGACGGAAGGCGAGATTGGGAACTGCCCGTGACATCGCCATGGCCGAGCCCTCTCCTGGTGCTGCCGGGTGTCCGGCGGCAAGAACGTACCTGCTGTGACCGGACGCACACGCTGAGTTTGGCTACAAATCGGATATCTCACCTGCGATCTGCCATGAACTGCCATCCTTTGCGGCGGCATCCCGCCGTAGCCGTTGACGCGCACGGGCGTTGAAACGTAAGGGAGAGACGGCACGTGTCTCCTCAGGAGCCAGGAGGGGTCCCCATGTCGGAGATCGGTTCGCAGTCGGCCACGTGGCACGCGCCCGCCCCGGAGGCCATGCGCCACGCATCCGCCCCGGAGGCCGACGGGCCCCAGCCCGTCGCCGGAGCCTGGGACCTGGTGACCGTGCCGGTCCGGCAGGGCCTGGAGGCCGTGGACATCCTGCGGCGCGGCGCCGCCCCCGCCGTCGGCCCCGTCGTGCACGACGGCACCTGCGACACCCTGGGCTTCCTCGTCCCGCCCGGCACCGCCGCCGCCTGGGACGTCCCCGGCAGTGCCTGTACACGGACCTCGGGGCGCGGGCTCCGCCTCCCCGAACTGCCCGAGCTCCCGGAACCGGCCGGGGACGCGCCCCGTCCGGCCGGCTGGCTGCTGCCGCCCGGGGACGCCGACCCGGTCACCGACCCCGCCGTGCTCCGCGAGGCCCTCGGCGAGGCGGCCCGGCTCATCGAGGCGGCCGACGGCTGCCACTGAGCCGCCCGCCGCCGGTGCCCGGATAATGGGCACGTGGCCAGGAACAAGCAGCGTGACCGGGCGGCGTCGGCCGCCGCCCCCGTCGTCGAGAACGTCGACGGCGGACTCGCCGAACTCATACCCGACCGGGAGCGCCCGCGCGCCTGGACGCTCCTCATCGACGGCGCCCCGCAGTCCCATGTGGACCTCGACGACCCGGCGCACCTCACCTTCGAGTACCAGCGGCGGCTCGGCCACATCATCGACCTCGCCGCTCCGCCGAACCGCCCGCTCCAGGTGGTCCACCTCGGCGGCGGCGCCTTCACCCTCGCCCGGTACGTCGCCGCGACCCGGCCCCGCTCCACCCAGCAGATCGTGGAACTCGACGGGCGCCTCGTCCAGCTCGTACGCCGGGAACTCCCGCTCGACGCCAACGCCCGCGTCCGGGTCCGCTCCACCGACGCCCGCGCCGGGCTCGGCAAGGTCCAGGACGGCTGGGCCGACCTGGTCATCGCCGATGTGTTCGGCGGAGCCCGCACCCCGGCCCACCTGACCAGCACCGAGTTCCTCGCGGAGGTACGGCGGGTGCTGCGCCCCGACGGCTGTTACGCGGCGAACCTGGCCGACGGCCCGCCGCTGACCCATCTGCGCGGCCAGATCGCCACCGCCGCCGCCGTCTTCCCCGAGCTGGCGCTGACCGCCGACCCGACCGTGCTGCGCGGTCGCCGCTTCGGCAACGCGGTGCTGCTCGCCTCGGACCGCGAGCTGCCGGTGGCGGAGCTGACCCGCCGGGTCGCCACCGACCCGCACCCGGGCCGGGTCGAACACGGGCGGGCGCTGGCCGACTTCGCCGGGGGAGCGGTGCCGGTCACCGACGCGAGCGCCAAGCCCTCGCCCGTACCGCCGGCGTCCGTCTTCCGCTGACGGTCCCGGCCGGGGCCCCGGGGCCTCAGACCGCGCGGTCCTCGATCTCCACGCGGGGTGCGGTGTCGTGCCAGACGCAGAACACGGACAGTTCGCGGCCGTCCGCGGTGAACGTGACCCGGATCCAGGTGGACTGCTTCCACACCTGCATCTGCCAGCCGGAGGCCGGGGTCGCGGAGACCAGTTCGGCCGAGGTGTCCCCGATGTCGAAGGTGACCCGGCCGCCGTCGACCGTGTAGCTCTTCACGTCCGAACCGGAGTCTGCCGGGGCGGTGTTGGGTGCCTTCGTGGTGGGCCTCGGCGTCCGCGAGGGGGGCGCCGGAGGGGTGGCGGGCGCGGTCGTGGGGTCGGCGCCCGGCGTGGCCCTGGTGGTGGCGGGCGGGGAGGGCGTCCCGGTCCCGGGCCGTCGCGTCGACGAGGACCGCGGGTCGTCGCCGGCCGTCTCCGTCACGTCGGCGGCGCCGGCGGGGAGGGGCAGCGCGCGCGGGGGGTCGTAGACCGTTCCGGACAGCACGGTGTGCACTCCCCACCAGGACAGGGTGACCGCCGCGCCGGTGGCGAGCGACCAGGCCAGGGCGTGAACGAGTCCTCTTCGCACCGGGACATAGTGCACCACGCTCGGGAGGGCCGGGCCGGGGGGTGGACATTGTCAGATGATTCCCCTGAATGGCGTACGGTGCCGCCCATGGCAAGTGTGCTCGTGGTCGAGGACGACCAGTTCGTGCGCTCCGCCCTCATCCGCCAGCTGTCCGAGGCCTCCCACACGGTACGGAGCGTCGGCACGGCTCTGGAGGCGCTGCGCGAGGTCGCCCATTTCCGCTTCGACGTCGTGGTCCTGGACCTCGGTCTGCCGGATCTCGACGGGTCCGAGGCGCTCAAGATGCTGCGCGGAATCACCGACGTCCCGGTGATCATCGCGACCGCCAGGGACGACGAGGCGGAGATCGTACGGCTCCTCCACGCCGGGGCCGACGACTACCTCGTGAAGCCCTTCTCCGTGGGCCACCTCTCGGCCCGGATGGCCGCCGTGCTGCGCCGGGCGAGGTCCGCCGCGGGGGAGGCGCCGCCCTCCCGGGTGATCCGGGTCGGCGGGCTCACCGTAGACCCGCTGCGCCGTCAGGCGGAGCTCGACGGGGCGCCCCTGGACCTCACCCGGCGCGAGTTCGACCTGCTCGCCTTCCTCGCCGGGCGGCCCGGTGTCGTCGTCCCGCGCAAGGAGCTGCTCGCCGAGGTGTGGCAGCAGTCGTACGGGGACGACCAGACCATCGACGTACATTTGTCATGGCTACGGCGGAAACTGGGTGAAACAGCCGCCAGGCCCCGCTACCTGCACACCCTGCGCGGGGTCGGCGTGAAGCTGGAACCGCCCCGGGAGCCGCAGCCGTGAGATGGGCGCTCGTCAAGGTGTCGCTCGCCGTCACCGCCATGGTCGTCTTCGCCTTCGCCGTACCCCTCGGGCTCGTCGTCAAGGAGATGGCCCGCGACCGGGCGTTCTCCAACGCCGAACGGCGGGCCGCCGGCCTCGCCCCCGTCCTCGCCATCACCACCGACCGCGACGAACTCGACAAGGCCGTCGCCACCACCGAGGACGGCGCCGCCGGACGGCTCGCCGTCCATGTGCCCGCCGCCGAACCCGGCGGTACGGACCTGGCGATCGGCACCCGGCGGGCCGGCGAGGAGGAGCTCGCCGCCACCCGCAGGCTCGGCCGGGCCTCCATCGCGGAGGTCCCCGGCGGCTTCGCGCTGCTCCAGCCCACCGCCCTCAGCAGCGGCCAGGTCGCCGTCGTCGAACTCTTCGTCCCCGAGGGCGAGGTGTCCAACGGCGTCGCCACCGCCTGGCTGGTCCTCGCCGGGGTCGGCGTCGCCCTGATCGTCGGCTCCGTCGCCGTCGCCGACCGGCTCGGTGTCCGGATGGTCCAGCCCGCCCAGCGGCTCGCGGGCGCCGCCCACGACCTCGGTGAGGGCAGGCTCGGCGCGCGGGTCCCCGAGGAGGGCCCGCCCGAACTCAAGTCGGCCGCCGTCGCGTTCAACTCCATGGCCGACCAGGTCGTCCAACTCCTCGCCAACGAAAGGGAGCTGGCCGCCGACCTCTCCCACCGGCTCCGCACCCCGCTCACCGTGCTCCGGCTCAACGCCGCCTCGCTGGGCTCGGGACCGGCCGCCGACCAGACCCGCGCCGCCGTCGAACAGCTGGAGCGCGAGGTCGACACCATCATCCGTACGGCCCGGGACGCGAAGCCGCAGACCCAGGCGACCGGGCCCGGCGCGGGCTGCGACGCCGCCGAAGTCGTGCGCGAACGCATGGAGTTCTGGTCGGCGCTCGCCGAGGACGAGGGCCGCCGGGTCCGGGTCGCGGGCGTCGAGCGCCCGGTCCGCATCCCGGTCGCCCGCCCCGAGCTCGTCGCCGCGCTCGACGCGTTGCTCGGCAACGTCTTCCGGCACACCTCCGAGGGCACGGCCTTCTCCATCGACGTCCACAACGGCGACGACGCCGTCATCGTGCTGGTCTCCGACGCGGGCCCCGGCATCGCCGACCCCGCCGCCGCGCTGGCCCGCGGCAACAGCGGTGCCCGGGACGGCTCCACGGGCCTCGGCCTCGACATCGTGCGGCGGATAGCGGAGGCCACCGGCGGCGACGTCCGCATCGGCCACTCGGTGCTGGGCGGCACGGAGGTCCGGATCTGGATCGGCCTCGACGGCCGCCGCACGGGCGCCGTGGCCGGCCGCCGGGGCCACCGCCCGCCCCGCCGCCGCGGCGGCACGGGCACCCGAAGGGCCAGCGGCGGCTGAACCACCCGTCGTTCCATCGCCGTTCCCGGGCCAACCTTTCGTGGCTCCGATCCCTTCCTTAAGCGGAGCCTAAGGATCGCCGCCCGCGTCCCCGGACGCCGATTTGTCCGCTTCCCGCTCGCTAGCGTGCTGCCCGCACCCCCTCCCCACACCCCAGCACAGAGGCAGGCACCCGATGGGCACCAGTTCGCACCGGCGCAGGGCGAGCACCAGGACGAAGATCGCGGGTGCGGTCGTCGCCGCCGCGGTCGTCGGCGGCGCCGTGTTCGCACTCACGGGTACGGCCCAGGCGGCGGCGGTCGGCGCCGCGTACACCAGGACCAGTTCCTGGACCGGCGGCTACACCGGCCAGTACGTCGTCACCAACGAGACCTCCGCCGCCCAGTCCGACTGGACCCTGGAGTTCGACCTCCCGGCCGGCACGGCCATCGGCTCCCTCTGGAACGGCGAGCACACCGTCTCCGGCCGCCATGTCACCGTCCGGCCCGCCAGCTGGAACAAGCAGCTGGCGCCCGGCGGCTCCGTCACCGTCGGCTTCGTCACCTCGGCCGCCGGAGCGGCCGGCGACCCCACCGGCTGCCTGATCAACAAGGCCGCCTGCTCCGCCGGAGGCCCCGCCCCCACCCCCAGTGGCCGCCCCACCGAGCAGCCCACCCCCACCACCGCCCCGACCACGACGGCGCCCACCCCCGCGCCCACCACGGCCGCCCCCACCACGGCCCCGCCCACCACACCGCCGCCGACCACGGCCGCGCCCACCCCCACCCCCACGGCGACTGCGACCGGCACCCCCGTCGGCGCCGCGAAGTTCGCCCCCTACGTCGACACCTCGCTCTACCCGGCGTACGACCTCCTCGCCACCGCCGACGCCACCGGCGTCAAGGAGTTCAACCTCGCCTTCGTCACCTCCGGCGGCTCCTGCGCCCCGCTGTGGGGCGGCGTGACCGACCTGGCGAACGACAAGGTCGCCGCCCAGATCGGCGCCCTGCGCGCCAAGGGCGGGGACGTCCGGGTCTCCTTCGGCGGCGCCGCCGGCCACGAGCTGGCCCTGAACTGCTCGTCAGCCTCGGCGCTGGCCGCCGCGTACGGCAAGGTGATCGACCAGTACAGGCTGACCAAGGTCGACTTCGACATCGAGGGCGCCGCGCTGCCGGACACCGCCGCCAACACCCGCCGCGCGCAGGCCATCGCCCAGCTCCAGAGGTCCCACCCCGGCCTGAACGTCTCCTTCACCCTGCCGGTGATGCCCGAGGGCCTGACCCAGCCGGGCGTGGACCTGCTCGCCGACGCGAAGCGGAACGGGGTCCGTACCGACGCCGTCAACATCATGGCGATGGACTACGGGCCCGCCTACAGCGCCGACATGGGCACGTACGCGATCCAGGCGGCGACCGCGACCCAGGCGCAGGTCAAGGGTGTCCTCGGGCTCTCCGACGCGGCTGCCTGGAAGGCCGTCGCCGTCACCCCGATGATCGGTGTCAACGATGTCGCGAGCGAGGTCTTCAAGGTCGACGACGCCACCCAGCTCGCCGACTTCGCGAAGTCCAAGGGGCTCGGCTGGCTCTCCATGTGGTCCTCGACCCGCGACAAGCAGTGCGCGGCCGGCGCGATCACCTACGCGGACGCCACCTGCTCCTCGGTCCTCCAGCAGCCGCTGGCCTTCACGAAGGCCTTCGCGGCCTACAAGTGACCTCCCCCGCCCCCGGTGGTTGACCCCCGTCCACCCGCACCCGACGACCTCCCCCGTCCCCCCACACCGCGCGCCCCGGCCGGAACCCTACCGCCGACCGGGGCGCGCACCCCTTTGAGCAGGACGGCAATGGTCTGCTCGGCCAGCCGGAACAGCGGGCCGACCGGCTCGATGCAGTGGCCGGCCCGCTTCGTGTCCTCGGCGATCTTCTGCGTCACGGGGGCGGTGCGGCCGTCGGCCCCGGCGCACAACGACGCAGGCCCCGGTTCTTTCGAACCGGGGCCTGCGCTCTGAGGGTGAGTAACGGGACTTGAACCCGCGACATCCTGGACCACAACCAGGTGCTCTGCCAGCTGAGCTATACCCACCATGCCCGGAGGTTTTCCCGAAGGTTTCCCTGACCGGCCGAGAAGAAGTCTACAGGGTCTTGGAGGGTGCTCGCGCCCGCATTGTTTCGGGGGCGCGAGCACGCCCTATGCGAGGGGGTTCACACGGCCGGGACGGGGATCATTCGGCCGGTACGACATGACGGGCCGCGATCTTCTTCGCGGTGTCCGAGTCCGGTCCGGGCTGCGGGACGAAGACCGCCTCCCGGTAGTAGCGCAGCTCCGCGATGGATTCGCGGATGTCGGCGAGGGCCCGGTGGTTGCCGTTCTTCTCCGGACTGTTGAAGTACGCCCTCGGGTACCAGCGGCGGGCCAGCTCCTTGACCGAGGAGACATCGACGATCCGGTAGTGCAGGTGGCTCTCCAGGGCGGGCATGTCCCGGGCGAGGAAGCCGCGGTCCGTGGAGACCGAGTTCCCGCACAGGGGCGCCTTGCCGGGTTCCTTGACGTGCTCGCGGATGTACGCGAGGACCTGGGCCTCCGCGTCGGCGAGGGTGGTGCCGCCGGCGAGCGCGTCGAGCAGCCCCGAGGACGTGTGCATCTGGCGCACGATCTCGGGCATGGTCTCCAGTGCCCTGTCCGGCGGGCGGATCACGATGTCCACCCCGTCGCCGAGCACGTTCAGTTCCGAGTCGGTGACCAGTGCGGCCACCTCGATGAGTGCGTCGTCCGTCAGCGAGAGCCCGGTCATCTCGCAGTCGATCCACACCATGCGATCGTTCATGCGTCCTACCTTAGGGCCTGCCCGACCATTCCCGCCGGGTCCGGACCGCCCGGCACGCAGGCTCGCCGCACGGCCGGAACGCCCCGGCGCGAACGGTCGGGCAGGCCCTGGGGGTCTTCTTCATGTACCGGCAGGCCGACGGGCGCCCGGGGGAGGTGTCCCCGGGCGCCCGTCGGCCTGCGCTGCGCGGCTCGTGGCCACGCCGGTCCTTACGAGGGGGGCCTTTCGGGCGGTCCCCCTATGGTGCGCTGCGCTGGCCCGGGAGCGACGCGCGCCCCGGAACGTAGGCGTCGGACTGCGGCTTCCCCGGTTCGAGCGGCGACCCGGGTCGCCGGACACCCGCCGAGAGCTGCGCGGGCACGACCGGGTCGAGCACCGCCGTGGCGGTCTCCCCCTGCGGCCGGCGGGCCCGGTACGCCGCCCGGTAGGCGGCCGGCGAGGAGCCGAGCTGGCGCCGGAAGTGGCCGCGCAGTGCCACCGGGGAGCGGAATCCGCACCGGCCCGCGACCTCGTCGACCGAGTAGTCGGAGGTCTCCAGGAGCCGCTGCGCCTGCAGCACCCGCTGGGTGATCAGCCACTGGAGCGGGGCCGAACCGGTCAGCGAGCGGAACCGGCGGTCGAAGGTCCGCCGGGACATGTAGGCGCGGGCGGCCAGCGTCTCCACGTCGAACTGCTCGTGGAGGTGCTCCAGCGCCCAGGCGACGACCTCGGCCAGCGGGTCGGCGCCGATCTCCTCCGGTAAAGATCTGTCGAGGTAGCGCTCCTGACCGCCGCTGCGCCGCGGCGGGACGACGAGCCTGCGCGCCAGCGCGCCCGCCGCCTCGGTGCCGTGATCGGTCCGCACGATGTGCAGACACAGATCGATTCCGGCCGCGGTGCCGGCGGAGGTCAGTACGTCCCCGTCGTCGACGAAGAGCTCCCGGGGGTCCACATGGACCGACGGGTAGCGCTTGGCGAGCGTCGGCGCGTACATCCAGTGGGTGGTCGCCGGCCGGCCGTCGAGGAGGCCGGCCGCGGCGAGGACGAACGCCCCCGTGCACAGGCCGACGATCCTGGCGCCCTCCTCATGGGCACGGCGCAGCGCTTCGAGCGCCTCCGGCGGCGGCGGCGAGGTGATCGACCGCCAGGCCGGTACGACGACGGTGCCCGCGCGGCTGATGGCCTCCAGGCCGTAGGGCGCGGTGAGTTCGAGTCCACCGGTGGTCCGCAGCGGGCCGTCCTCGCCCGCGCAGACGAGCAGTCGGTAGCGTGGCACCCCGGCGTCCTGCCGGTCGATGCCGAACACGGAGAGCGGGATGGAGCTCTCGAAGATGGGGCCGCCGCTGAACAGCAGCACCGCGACGACTTCGCGACGGCGGCGTCCGGTCAGCTTCCGTGCGGCCTCCGGTACGGCGGAGTCCTGGCTCATGACGCTAAGCCCCCCTCGGTGTTCGCGTCTCCCTGGTCGTGTCGCTCCTGCACGTTTCCCCTCGGTTTTGCACGAGACCCCAGTCTTCGGTACCCATGATCGAATCTACTGCGTCCCGTGCCGCCGGCGTGACAAGTTCTCCGTCCGGTGGATTGTCGACAAGGCCACTTGGCGTGAAGCGATCGATCGCGAAGTCTCCCGTCCGGGGGTCGCCGGGGGAGGGTCCGGTTCGGCGAACACCCCCGTACGCGGGGGGTGCGAGCCCCTGGAGCGGGGCATTCTCGGGTGCCGGCACCGGGGTTGGGCAATCGTTTTGCCAAGGACTCGCCGATGGATGGAAGTTGGCCGAAAACATATGGGTTCGGGTGTGCGAACCTGTCAACTCCACGAGGGGCGGGCCCGACGGAGGGCTCCATTTCGGACCGGTTTGCCCCCCGTTCACCCCGCTCCCCGTCCCTCGGGGTCGCTCAGACGCGGCGCCTGCCGTGCGAGACCTCGGCCCGCAGCCCGCGCTCCGAGCGGCGCAGCAGCGCCCAGCACGCGGCCGTCATCGAGACGAGTCCGGACGCGGTCCCGGCGGCCCCGGCGAGCGAGGCGCCGTAGACGACGAGCACCACCGGGACGAGCGCACAGCAGAAGACCGCCCAGCGGACGACGTCACCGGCCGGGTCGCCCGCGCCCGCCGGCCCCGCTCCGGACCCGGGACCCGTACGCGACCCGGGACCCGTGCTCATGGGTCCCGGCGTCGCGCCCACCGGTCCCGGTGTCGCTCCCGCGTCCGGGTCCCCGGCGGCGGCCCATGTGGCGGTGGTGGTGCGGCGGCGACCGCGCGGCTCGGAGAGAAGGGGGGTGGGGGCGGTGGAGGTCTGGCCGGCTGCGGTCGATGGTGCGGGCACGGGCGGTCTCCCTGCGACGGTGGGCTGGACCTGTGGCAACGAGGAGCGGAACGTTCCGGTCACTCTCGGCGACGTCCGTTTGGCCCCCGTACGGACGCCTGTAGGGCACATCCGGCATTGCCAGATCGCGAACCCCTCGGGCATGCTCCCTGGAACGCCGCGCGTGAGCGGCGGGCACGCCAGGAGTGGCACGGCAGGCTCTGGGCAGGAGAGGAGTGGCGCCGTACCCTTGGGGTATGGGCTTGGGAAGATGATTCCCGGACACAGCTCCGCCGCCACCCGTCGTTCGTCCCCTCCTTTCCCCGTCCCTTCCCACGAGGACCTTCTTCGCCGAGACACCGATGGCCGGTCACGAATTCCCCGAACCCGCGGACCGCGAGCGCGTCGCCGATTCCACGGTCGACCCCCTCGCGGTAGAACAGCCACGTCATGCCTGCGACCCGGCCTTCCGGCACGGGGTGGTCGTCGGCTTCGACGGCTCCACGTCCAGTGAGCGAGCCCTCGCGTACGCCATCGGCATGGCCAGGCGTTCCGGCTCGGGCCTGATCATCGTGCATGTGGCCAACCGGCTGCCCACCACGGTGTGGGCCGGCTGCGAGCCCCCCGTCTTCGTCGACGTGCCCGACCACCGAACCGAGGTCCTCGGCCTCGAACTGGCCTGCGCGGAGCACCTGTCGGAGGTGCCCTGGATCCTGGTCGAGCGGGGCGGGGACATCTGCCACGAGCTGCAGGAGGTCGGCCGGGAGTACTCGGCCGACGCGATCGTGGTCGGCTCCACGCACGGGATCGTCGGCCGGATCTTCGGCTCCGTGGCCGGGCGCCTCGCGCGCCGCGCGCAGCGGCCCGTGATCGTCATCCCGTAACGGGTACGGGGACCCCTTCCGCCCCTCATGACCCGTCAGATAGCAGGGTCAACTGCCGTTCTCCAGCCATAATTTCGGACTTCCTCAGGTGAATTGTGCGCTTGTGAAGGGTACATAAAGGTCACCGGAACACAGCAGCTCACGCAGTACACCTGCGCATCTGAAGGGAGCCCGCCGTGGACAACGAAGTCGCCGCGGGAAACACCACTTCCACTCTCGGACACCTGGCACTCGGACTCACCCTGCTGGCCTTCGGCCTGGGTGGTACGGGTGTCATCGACAACGTCGCGGCGACGGACGCCGCGGGCCTCGCCACCTGGGTCGGCGGGGTGACGCTCTTCCTCGTCGGCCTGCTCGCCCTGCGCGCGGGCGACAAGGGGGAGGGCACGGCGTTCGCGGCGCTCGGCGCCTTCTGGTTCACCTGGGGGACCGCCGCCGGCGGCGGCGCCTCGGCCGACGCCATCGGCGTCTTCCTGCTCCTGTGGGCGCTGCTGGCGCTCACGCTGACGCTGGCCGCATCGGGCGGCGGACTGTTCGGCCAGGGCGTGTACGGGCTGCTGTTCGTGGCGCTCCTGCTGCTCGGCATCGGGGCGCTCGCCGACAACGGCGGGCTCGGGAAGGCGGGCGGCTGGCTGGCCGCGGTCGCCGGTCTCGTCGCCTGGTACGGCGCCACGGCGGCGGTCGCGGGCTGGCCGACCTCTCTGGCCCGAGCGGGCGGAGGGGCCCCGGCAGCGAGCTGACCGTACGGGAGCGGCGAGTGAGCCGAAGGGGCGCGCGGCTGGCGTGAGGGAGAGCGCGCGGAGGTTCCGAGGGACGAGGAACCGAGCACGGTCGACCGTCGGCAGTCGCACCAGCGGCCCGGAGGCGAACCGAGTCTCAAAAAAAGCGGTCCCCCGTGCACCTGGGATGCACGGGGGACCGCTTTCGTGTCCGGTCGAACGCCGGGGGACAGGCCCGGCGCGCGGGGGCGGGGGGACAGGCCCCGCCCGGGTGCTACTCGACCGTGACGGACTTGGCCAGGTTGCGCGGCTTGTCGATGTCGCGGCCCATGGCGAGCGCCGTGTGGTAGGCGAGGAGCTGGAGCGGGATGCCCATCAGGATCGGGTCCAGCTCGTCCTCGTTCTTCGGCACGACGATGGTGTGGTCGGCCTTGGCCTGCTCCTGGTGCGCGACCGCGAGGATGCGGCCACTGCGGGCCTTGATCTCCTCCAGGGCGGCACGGTTCTTCTCAAGGAGGTCGTCGTCGGGGACGATCGCGACCGTCGGCAGCGCCGGCTCGATGAGGGCGAGCGGGCCGTGCTTCAACTCGGAGGCGGGGTAGGCCTCGGCGTGGATGTAGGAGATCTCCTTCAGCTTGAGGGAGGCCTCCAGGGCGACCGGGTAGCCACGGACACGGCCGATGAACATCATCGACTGGGCGCCCGCGTACTCCGCCGCGATCTTCTTGATCTCGTCCTCGGACTCCAGGATCTCCTGGATCTGCGCGGGCAGCTTGCGCAGGCCCTCGATGATCCGCTTGCCGTCGGTGACGGACAGGTCGCGGATCCGGCCCAGGTGCAGGGCGAGCAGTGCGAAGGCGGTGACCGTGTTGGTGAAGCACTTGGTGGAGACGACGCAGACCTCGGGGCCGGCGTGGACGTACACGCCGCCGTCGGCCTCGCGGGCGATGGCCGAGCCGACGACGTTGACGACGCCGAGGACGCGGGCGCCCTTCCGCTTGAGCTCCTGGACGGCGGCGAGCACGTCGTAGGTCTCACCGGACTGGGAGACGGCGATGTAGAGGGTGTCGGGGTCCACGACCGGGTTGCGGTAGCGGAACTCCGAGGCCGGCTCGGCGTCGGCGGGGATGCGGGCCATCGACTCGATGAGCCCGGCGCCGATGAGACCGGCGTGGTACGAGGTGCCGCAGCCGAGGATCTTGATCCGGCGGATGGTGCGGGCCTCGCGCGGGTCCAGGTTCAGGCCGCCCAGGTGCACGGTGGAGAAGCGGTCGTCGATCCGGCCGCGCAGCACGCGGTCGACCGCGTCGGGCTGCTCGGAGATCTCCTTGTGCATGAACGTGTCGTGACCGCCCATGTCGTACGAGGCGGCCTCCCACTCCACGGTCTCCGGGGTGGCGGTGGTGGACGCGCCCGAGGTCGTGTACGTACGGAAGTCGTCGGCCTTGAGGGTGGCCATCTCGCCGTCGTCGAGGGTGACGACCTGGCGGGTGTGGGCGATCAGCGCGGCGACGTCGGAGGCGACGAGCATCTCCTTCTCGCCGATGCCGAGGATGACCGGGGAGCCGTTGCGGGCCACGACGATACGGTCGTTGAAGTCGGCGTGCATCACGGCGATGCCGTAGGTGCCCTCGATGACCTTGAGCGCCTCGCGGACCTTCTCCTCGAGGGTGTCGGCCTGGGAGCGGGCGATGAGGTGGGTGATGACCTCGGTGTCCGTCTCGGAGGCGAAGACGACGCCGTCGGCCTCCAGCTTGGCGCGGAGCTCCTGGGCGTTGTCGACGATGCCGTTGTGGACGACCGCGACCTTGTTCTCGGGGTCCAGGTGCGGGTGCGAGTTGACGTCGCTCGGCGCGCCGTGGGTGGCCCAGCGGGTGTGGGCGATGCCGGTGGTGCCGGTGAAGCGCTTGGGAACCTTGGCCTCCAGGTCACGGACCCGGCCCTTGGCCTTGACCATCTTCAGGCCGGAGGCCTTCGGGCTGGTGACGACCATGCCGGCGGAGTCGTATCCCCGGTACTCCAGACGCGCCAGGCCCTCAAGGAGCAGGGGGGCGACGTCGCGCTTTCCGATGTAACCGACAATTCCGCACATAAAGGTGAAACCCCTCCAGGTTGGTGAGTGTGCCCGCGCCTCAGCCGTAGACGATGCGGCGCAGCTGCCGGAGCGAGAGCTCCGGTGGTGCCACCGCCCGGTGCGGCAGCTCCGTCGCGATCCGTTCGAAGATCTCGGCGTTCACCGCCCCGCCGGACTGCAGCTCGCGGTGGCGGCGGCGGACGAAGTCCTCGGTCGACTCGTCGAAGTACGCCAGGACGTCGAGGATCACCCGGGTGGCCTCACCGCGCTGGAGCGCGGTGCTGCGGACCAGGTGGTCGATGAGGTCGTCGTGCGACGGTCGGCGTTCGAGCACCCGTGAATACTGAGGGGTCAACCCCGCCTTTCGCAAGAATCCTGCCCGATATCGGGCAGGCGTGTCATGATCCAGGGCTTTCGGGTGTGGCTTGGTCCAGACCTTGACCGTTCGGAGTCCCAGCGGTACGCATGGTGACGGTTCGGATATACAAGTCGACAGACGCGCCCAACCGATCGAAGGGGACCCAGCCTGTGAGACAGCGCCGAAGGATTCCGCGCCTGGTCGGATCACTGCTCCTGGTCGCCGCCGCCGGGGTCGGCTGCGGGGAGGCCATCGCCGACAGCCGGACGGACGGCAGGAACGGCGGCGCCGCCGCCGAGCCCGAGGTCCGCCCGCTCGGCCGCATCGTGCCCGTACCCGCGTCCGTCACTCCCGAGGGCGAGCCCTACACCCTGACCCACACCACCCGCATCGGCGTCGACGGGACCTCCCGCGAGTCCCGGGACGTGGGCCGCTACCTCGCCGGACTCCTCCGCCCCGCCACCGGCTTCCCACTGCCCGTCGTCGACGAGGCCGGGGCCCGCGGCGGCATCCGCCTCCGCCTCGACCCCGACGACACCGCGCTCGGTGACGAGGGCTACCGGCTGCACTCCGCGCCCGACGGCCTCACCCTCACGGCCCATGCCCCCGCGGGCCTCTTCCGCGGCGTCCAGACCCTCCGCCAGCAGCTCCCCGCCGCCGTCGAGCGCCGCAGCGTCCAGACCGGGCCCTGGAAGATCGCCGGCGGCACCATCACCGACACCCCGCGCTACGGCTACCGGGGCGCCATGCTCGACGTCGCCCGTCACTTCTTCACCGTCGACGAGGTGAAGCGGTACATCGACCAGCTCGCCCTCTACAAGGTCAACACCCTCCATCTGCACCTCTCCGACGACCAGGGCTGGCGCATCGCCATCGACTCCTGGCCCCGCCTCGCCACCTACGGCGGTTCCACCGAGGTCGGCGGCGGCCCCGGCGGGTACTACACCAAGGAGGAGTACAAGGAGATCGTCCGGTACGCGGCCTCCCGCTACCAGGAGGTCATCCCCGAGATCGACATGCCGGGCCACACCTTCGCGGCCCTCGCCTCCTACGCCGAGCTCAACTGCGACGGCGTCGCCCCGCCGCTCTACACCGGCATCAAGGTCGGCCTCAGCTCGCTCTGCGCGCCGAAGCCCGTCACGTACGACTTCGTCGACGACGTGATCCGTGAGATCGCCGCGCTGACCCCCGGCCGGTACCTCCACATCGGCGGCGACGAGGCGCACTCCACCAGCCACGCGGACTACGTGGCCTTCATGGACAAGGTGCAGCCGGTCGTCGGCAAGTACGGCAAGAAGGTCGTCGGCTGGCACCAGCTGACCGGCACGACGCCCGCGCCCGGCGCGCTCGTCCAGTACTGGGGCCTCGACCGCACGCCCGCCGCGGAGAAGGAGCGGGTCGCCGCCGCCGCGCGCGCGGGCGCCGGGCTGATCCTGTCGCCCGCCGACCGCACGTACCTCGACATGAAGTACACGAAGGACACCCGCCTGGGCCTGGCCTGGGCCGGTTACGTGGAGGTCCGCAAGTCCTACGACTGGAACCCGGCGACGTATCTGCCGGGAGCCCCGGAGGAAGCCGTCCGAGGCGTCGAGGCCCCCCTGTGGACGGAGACCCTGGCCACGACGGACGACCTCGACGTGATGGCCTTCCCGCGCCTTCCGGGCGTGGCGGAACTGGGCTGGTCCCCGGCGTCCACCCACGACTGGGACACGTACAAGGAACGCCTGGCGGAACAGGCCCCACGCTTCAGGGCCCTGGGCATCGACTGGTACCGCTCCCCGGAGGTGCCCTGGCCGGCGGAGTAGCCGACCGGTGTGTGCGGAACGCCCGGCTGGGTTCCCGGCCGGGCGTTCCGCGTATGTGCGCGGGTCAGGCGGCGCCGAGCCCGCCGTCCTTGACGCCGGCCACGAACGCCGCGAACGCGACGGTGGAGACGTCCAGGGTCGGGCCGGTGGGGCGCTTGGAGTCACGGACGGGGACCGAGCCTCGGGAGTCGGCCAGGTTGGTGGCGACCTCGATGCACTGACCGCCGTTGTCGCTGTACGAGGACGTGAACCAGCGGGGGGATTCGGTCGTCACGGAGAGCCCTTTCGTACCTTGTGGATCGCGGCCACGGATTCCGCCTGGGAGGGCGCTTCGGCCTGCAGCTGATGGTAGGCCGTCAGCATGGGGAGTACCGATGCGATTTCGCGGTCCAGATGGCCCCGTTGGGCCGATTCCGCGTACGACATCAGGGAGCGATCCGGCAGCGTCAGCACGGTGATCGGCAGGTTGAACGGGCGCCGGATCCCCATCTCGAACGGCGCGATCTGCAGCACGGTGTTCGGCAGTTCCGCGAACTCGATCAGACGCTTCAACTGCGCTTCCATGACGGCCGGCTTGCCGATGGGGCGACGGATGCAGCCTTCGTCCAGGACGACGAAGAGCAGCGGGGGAGGTGTGCGGAGCAGCGCGGCCTGTCGTTCCGTGACGACCGCCACCCGCTCCTGGGCCTGCTCCGAGGCGATGGCTCCCCGCTTGACGGCGCTCTCGGCCAGCACGGTCGCGTACTCCGGCGTCTGCAGCAGACCGGGGATGACGCCGACCTCGTACAGCCGGATCTCCGCAGCCCGGCCCTCGTGCTCCACGTACTCCGGGAAGCCTTCCAGCAGCGCCCCCTGGCGCATCTCGCGCCACTCGCGCTCGAACGAATCGTCCGTTCCCAAGGCCAGGTCCGCGCGCCGCGCGAGGCGCAAAGTTGGCATCTTGCGGCCCGTTTCTACGGAGGAGAGATGTGTCCCCGAGTACCCCATCCGCGTGCCCAGCTCTTCCTGGGACCAGCCGCGCTCCTCGCGTAACCGGCGCAGACGTGCGCCGAACGCCGCCTGCGGAGAGCTCTCCGGGTCCAACTCCTTGACGTTCAAGGGTCCTCGCCAACTTTCCGTCCTGCCGCGACACGTTGATGCGCACCCGACTGTAGGTCACTCTGAGCACCCTTGGTAGTGGAGTCGCTACGCAGAGGAGTGGTCATGTCCGTACGCAACGTCCCCCCGCCCCCGGATCCACCCACCGCCGGCGCCTTCGTGGCCGACACCGGCAGCGGCGTGACGCGACTCGGCAGGGTGTCGCGCAGCCAGGCCGGAAGCATCTACTTGCGCCCGCCGGGCGGCGGCGCCGAGTGGGCCGCCTCGCCCGAGAGCCTGCGGGCGCCCACCGAGGACGAGTGGGCGCGCATCCGGATCCTCATCACCCCCGTACCGCCGGCCCTCGTCCTCTCCGCCGACCACGGACTTCGCCCCCGGCCCGAGCCCGTCCCGGACTGCACCCCGTGCGCGTACCTCGTCCAGTGGTTCGACCGCTACACCGGTACGGGCCCGCAGCACGACGAATCCGCCGCCGTGGACTGCGTCGTGGAGATCCGCAACCACCCGCACGACCCGCCGAAGATGCGGATCGTGGCCCCGTGACGGCGGCACCGGTGGACGTACCCGTCACACACCGGATCGGCCCGCACCCGCAGGGGGAGGCCGCCGCGACGGCCTCCTGCCTGGACGGCGCGTGCACCTGGGAGACGCAGCCGACGCCCGCGCCGCCGGGCGTGAACGGCGCGTGCCTGGCGCATGCCGTCGCGACCGGGCACGACACCTTCGCCGTGACGGTCGAGTACGTCGCCCTGGTCACGGGCGGGCCTCGATGAGGCTCCACGCCGTGGCCGTCACGACCGTGGGCTTCATCGCCGCTCTCGCCATGGCTCTCGTCCTCAGCCGGTGACCTCGGACGGCTCCGCGCGCCCCTTCCTCAAGGGGAAACGAGGGGAATCTCTACCCGGAGCGGTTCCGTCCGGGTCGGATCGTCCAGGACGACGACGAGCGCGGCCGGGGCACTCGCGGTGGTGTGGGACATGGCCGCGTAGGCGTCGTACGCCGGTACGGCGTCGGCGACCCGAACGGGACACGAGAACCCTCCGGAAGGCAGATGCGAGCCCCGGCGGAGGACCGTACTCCGGCGGGGCTCGCATCGGTTCCGGGGGAGGTGTCAGGCGAAGCGGGCTATCGGGTTCGTCAGGTCGCCGATCAGTTGGAGGGCCGCCGACGGGTCCGCCAGGTCGACCATCTGCTTGTTGTCGCGGAGCTGGAGGCGGTTCAGGGCGGACAGGGCGAAGGTCTCCGCGAACATGTCGTACCGGGCGAACCGGTCCGACAGTTCCGGCTTCCCGGCCTGGTAGTCGCGTACGCACTCCGCGACCGTGCGCCAGAACTCGTCCTCGGCCAGGACGTCCTCCGTCGCCAGCGTCGCCGCCAGGAAGCGGAAGAAGCAGTCGAAGACGTCCGTGAAGACCGACAGGAGCTTCATGTCCTCCGGGACGTCGGCGCGCACCCGCTCCACCGCCGGTGGCAGGACCGCCGCCGGGTCCATGACGACGATCTCCTCCGCGATGTCCTTGAAGATCGCCCGCACCACCGCGCCGCGCTCGTCCAGGACCAGGATCACGTTCTCGCCGTGCGGCATGAACGCCAGGTCGTACGCGTAGAAGCTGTGCAGGACCGGGAGGAGGTACGCGTCCAGGTACCGCCGGAGCCACACCGTCGGCGTCTCTCCGGACTCCTTGATCAGCGCCCCCGCGAACGACGCGCCCGCGTGGTCCACGTGGAGCAGGGAGGCCATCGTCGCCAGCCGCTCGCCCTCGGCGAGGGTCGGCACCGGCGACTCGCGCCAGAGCGCCGCCAGCATCTTGCGGTACGGCGAGTAGCGGTCGGTCGCCGCCTCGTACTCCAGGTGGCGGTAGCCCACCGCCGCCCGCTCCCGGATGATCGAGAAGCGCGCCGCCGCGAAGTCCCCGTCGGAGGCGATCAGACCGGCCAGCCAGTCGTTGATCGCCGGCGTCGCCTCCATGTACGCGGCCGAAAGCCCCCGCATGAAGCCCATGTTGAGCACCGAGAGCGCCGTCTTGACATAGTGCTTCGCCGGGTCCGAGGTGTTGAAGAACGTACGGATCGACTGCTGCGCCAGATACGTGTCCTCGCCCTCGCCCAGGTACACCAGGCGCTCCTGCGCCACCTCCGCCGCGAAGGTCACGGACAGCTTGTTCCACCACTGCCACGGGTGGCATGGCATCAGCAGGTACTCCGCCGGGTCCAGGCCCCGGGCGCTCAGCACCGCCGCGAAGCCGTCCACCGTCGCATCGCCCAGCTCCGCTCGGACGAAGGAGTCGTACGCGATGTCCGCGCCCGCCGTGAACGTCGCCCGGTCCCGCCGCGCGGCCAGCCAGATCAGCCGGATCCCGCTCGCGGCCTCGGGGGCGTACGCCCGGAACTCGTCGACACCGAAGCCGAGCCGGCCGTTGTTGGCGACGAAGCAGGGGTGCCCCTCCGTCATCCCCGTCTCGATCGCCTGGAAGCCGGCGCGGGCCAGCTCGGCGGAGGTCACGGGCGGCTTCGTCGACTTGTAGGCCGTACCGGCGAGGGTGGAGGAGATCTCCTCCAGGTACACCGGGAGGACCTCGTCGCTCAGGCCGAGCGAACCGCGCAGCTCGATGATGAACGCCAGTGCGTCGAGCGGGAGTTGTCCGTCACCGCGGTGACGGCTGATCGACTCCGGGTAGACCTGCCAGTGGTCGAGGGCGAACCGGTCCGCCGTGAAGCGGTACTCGGTCGTGCCGTCGTCAGCGAGCACCGCGTAGCGGCTCTCGCCCAGTTCCCTCGGGTGCAGCAGCCGCTCATGGGCGAACTCGGCGAGGCCCTTGCGGATGAGGGCGCGGTTGGCGTCGGCCCAGCGCGCGGGGGTGAGGTGCGCGACGGGGTTCGCGGCCTCGGGGGACGGGAGGTTCACCGTGTTCACGCCGTCGCTCCCACTGCCGTCTCGAACTGCGCCCTCGTGCAGAAGCTCAGCAGTGCCTTCTTCTCCGGCTTCCGGATCTCCCGCTCCGGCACGAAGCCCACCGCCTCGTTCAGCGCGTGGACCGCCGTGTTGCCCACGTCGGGCTCGACGACCACCCGCGCGGTCGCCGGGTCGGCGAACAGCTCCGTCATCACGGCCGTGATCACCGTCCGGGTGAAGCCGTGCACGGGCGTGTCCGTGGGGGCGACGAGGAAGTGCATGCCGACGTCGCCCGGCCGGGGCTCGTAGAGCCCGACCAGCTCCAGCCGGGCGGGGTCGTAGCGCTCCATCAGGAAGGCCGGTTCGCCGTCGACGAGGCCGATGAAGGCGTCGTGGTGCGGGTGGGCGGTGATCGCCGCGTACTCGCGCTCGACGTCCTGGAGCGTCGCGCCCTGCATCATCCAGAAGGCGGCTTTCGGGTGGGTGACCCAGGGGTGGATCAGCCCGGCGTCCTTCGACGGGTCGAAGGGGCGTATCGATACGGTCATGCCGCGAAATCCTGGAAGGCGATGGTCTTCTCGACGGGGTAGTACTCGCGGCCCAGCATCGCTCCGATGATGTACGCGTTGCGGTACGCCCCCATGCCGAGGTCGGGCGAGGTGATCGAGTGGGTGTGCACCCCGGCGTTCTGCAGGAAGACCCCGCCGCCGGTCGTGTCGATCGCGTAGTTGCGGGCCACGTCGAAGCGGCCCTGTCCGTCCCAGTTGAGGCGGTCGCGGACCGGCTCCAGGAAGCCGGGGACGGCGTACTTGTACCCGGTCGCGAGGATCAGGCCCTCGGTCTCCAGGGTGAAGTCCTTCTCCTGCTCCTCCTGGCGGAAGCCGAGGCGGTACGTGCCCGTCGTGGCGTCGTACGCGGCCGAGTGCAGCGCCGAGTTGGTGAGCAGCCGGGTGGGGACCGGGCCGTTGAGGTTCTTCTGGTAGAGCAGGTCGAAGATCGCGTCGATCAGCTCGCCGTCGATGCCCTTGAAGAGGCCCTTCTGCTCCGTCTCCAGGCGGTAGCGGGTCCGCTCGGGCAGCGCGTGGAAGTAGTCCACGTACTCCGGGGAGGTCATCTCCAGGGTGAGCTTGGTGTATTCGAGGGGGAAGAAGCGCGGGGAGCGGGTGACCCAGTTCAGCCGGTAGCCGTGGACGCCGATCTCGCTCAGGAGGTCGTAGTAGATCTCGGCGGCGCTCTGGCCGCTGCCGACCAGGGTGATCGACTTCTTCCTCTGCAGCTCCTCCTTGTTCGGGAGGTAGCGCGAGTTGTGGATCAGGTCGCCGCCGAGGTCCCGGCAGGTCTCGGGGACGTACGCGGGGGTGCCGGTGCCGAGGACCAGACGACGGGAGCGGAACGTTTCGCCGGAGTCGGTGGAGACGACGTACACCTCGTCGGCCTCGTCGAAGGTCACGGTCGTGACCGTCGTCGAGAAGCGGACCGAGGAGAGTTTCCCGGCGGCCCAGCGGCAGTAGTCGTCGTACTCGGTCCGCAGCGGGTAGAAGTTCTCGCGGATGTAGAACGAGTACAGCCGGCCTTTCTCCTTCAGGTAGTTGAGGAAGGAGTACGGCGAGGTCGGGTCGGCCATCGTGACCAGGTCCGACATGAACGGGGTCTGGAGGTGGGCGCCTTCGAGGAACATACCCGAGTGCCACTCGAAGTCCGGCTTCGACTCGAGGAACAGGCCGTTCAGCTCGTCGACCGGCTCGGCCAGGCAGGCGAGTCCGAGGTTGAACGGACCGAGCCCGATGCCGATGAAATCGAGGGTCTGAGCCGTCTCAGGCGTGGACAAGGTTCTCTCCCAGGTACTGCTCGGCGTGGCCGGCTATCAGATCGAGGACGGCGGCGATGTCGGCCGCGGTGGTCTCGGGGTTGAGCAGGGTGAACTTGAGGTACTGGTGCCCGTCGACCTTCGTCCCGGCGATGACGGCCTCGCCGGAGGCGAAGAGGGCCTTGCGGGCGTGGAGGTTGGCCCGGTCGATCTCCTCGGGGGGGACGACGGCCTCCGGGACGTACCGGTAGACGAGGGTGGAGAGCCGCGGCTCGACCACCACGTCGTAGCGCGGGTCGGCGGTGAGCAGCGCGAAGCCCTCGGCGGCCAGGTCGCAGACCTCGTCGAAGAGCTGACCGACACCGTCGGCGCCCATCACGCGCAGCGTCATCCAGAGCTTGAGCGCGTCGAAGCGGCGGGTGGTCTGGAGGGACTTGTCGACCTGGTTGGGGATCTTCTCGGCGACCGTGCGGCGCGGGTTGAGGTAGTCCGCGTGGTACGTCGCGTGGCGCAGGGTGGCGCCGTCGCGGACCAGCAGGGCAGAGGAACTGACCGGCTGGAAGAAGGACTTGTGGAAGTCGACGGTGACCGAGTCGGCCCGCTCGACGCCGTCCAGGAGGTGGCGGCGGGTCGGCGAGGCCAGCAGCCCGCAGCCGTAGGCGGCGTCCACGTGCATCCAGGCGCCGTACTCCTCGGCGAGGGCGGCGACCTCGGGCAGCGGGTCGATCGAGCCGAAGTCGGTGGTGCCGGCGGTGGCGACGATCGCCATCGGGACCAGGCCCTCGGCGCGGCAGGCCTCCAGCTCGGCGGCGAGGACGACGGACTGCATCCGCTTGTCCCGGTCGACCGGGATGGAGATGACGGCGTCCTGACCGAGACCGAGGAGGGTGGCCGACTTCTGGACGCTGAAGTGGCTGCATTCGGAGGAGAAGACGCGGAGCCCGGACAGCTCGGCGGGGCCGTTCCGGTCGGTCCGTCCCGCCGTCGCCTCCTCGCGGGCGAGGAGCAGCGCCTGCAGGTTCGACTGGGTGCCGCCGCTGGTGAACACCCCGTCGGCGAGCGGGCCGAGGCCGATACGGCCGGTGGTCCAGTCGACGAGCCGGCGCTCGATGAGGGTGCCGCCCGCGCTCTGGTCCCAGGTGTCCAGCGAGGAGTTGACCGCCGAGAGGACGGCCTCGCCGAGGACGGCGGGGATGACCACGGGGCAGTTGAGGTGCCCGAGGTAGCGGGGGTGGTGGAAGTAGACGGCGTCGCGGAGGTAGACGCTCTCCAGCTCGTCGAGGGCGGCGGAGGAGTCGCCGAGCGGGCGGTCGAGGTCGACGGCGTCGATGACGGGCGCGAGTTCGGCGGGCGTCACGCCCGTGAACGGGCCGCGCGTCGCGGCGAGTTTCCTCGCCACCCGCTCCACTCCTTCGGTGACGGAGCGCCGGTAGCTCTCCGCCGTCGTGTCGTTGAGCAGGTGGGAACGCATGTGGGGCCCTTCCGGGAGCGGACTCGGTCGGTTTAAGTAAGGTTAGCCTAACCTCACTTCACCGCACAACGGCCCCCAACCCGAAGGGCTGGGGGCCGTTGGCCCTGTGGGGGTACGGGTGGGTTACGCCGCGTCCCGCGCCTCGTCCTGTGCCGTCTCGTCAGGGACCTCGCGCAGCGCGTCCTCGGACAGCCCCTTGCGCCAGTAGCCGACGAACGTCACCCGGCGCCGGTCGAGTCCGCGCTCCCGTACGAAGTGCCGGCGGAGCGCCTTCACCGCGCCCGACTCGCCCGCGATCCAGACGTACGGGTCCTCCCCGGGCAGTTCGGCCCCGCGCACCGCGTCCACGGCGGTCGGCGCCCCGTCCTCCCGTACGAGCCAGGTGACGGTCGCGTCGGCGCGCGTCGACAACTCCATGCGGTCGCCGGAGTAGGGCACTTCGAGGAAGACCCGGGCCCGGGTGTCGGCCGGCAGCCACTCCAGGATCGCCGAGGCGGCCGGAAGGGCGGTCTCGTCCGCCCAGATCACGACGGAGTCGGCGTCCTCGGGCAGCCGGAAGCGGACGCCGGTGTTCTCCGCGACGGCCGGGCCCAGTACGACCACCCGGTCGCCGGGTGCGGCGCGGCCGGCCCAGCGGCAGGCGGGGCCGCCGTCCTCATGGACCGCGAAGTCGATGTCCATCTCGTGCACCGGCTCGGTGCGCTGCTCGCGGACGGTGTACGAGCGCATCACGGCCCGCTCGTCGTCGGGCATCGCGCGCCAGGCGCCGAGGATCGCGTACATGTCGGGATCGTCCAGCGGCGGCAGGACGGGTGCCGGCTGGCCGGGGTGCGGCAGGAAGAGCGAGAGCGACTGGTCGCGGCCCCCGGCGGCGAAGTTCTTGAGCGCGTCCCCGGTGAAGGTGACCCGGACCAGGGACGGGCCGAGCCGCCGGGTCCGGTCGACCTGGAGGGGGAAGAACTGGAAGGGGGCGGTCTCGGCGTGCGTCATGAAAACGTAGGTTAGCCTAACCTCACTAATCTCCATAGGGGTACGGGGGCAGGGGGTACGGGGGTACGGCGAAGCCCGCCGCCCCGAGGGGACGACGGGCTCGCCGCGGGGAGGGGTCCGCGTCAGGCCGGCAGGCCCAACTCCCGTGCGATCAGCATCCGCTGGACCTCGCTCGTGCCCTCGCCGATCTCCAGGATCTTCGAGTCGCGCCACATGCGGGCCACCGGGTACTCGTTCATGAAGCCGTAGCCGCCGTGGATCTGGGTCGCCTCGCGGGCGTTGTCCACCGCCACCGTGGAGGAGTACAGCTTCGCGATGGCCGCCTCCTTCTTGAAGGGCTCGCCGAGGACCAGCCGCGAGGCCGCGTCCCGCCAGCCGATCCGGGCCATGTGCGCCTTGGTCTCCATGTCGGCGATCTTGAACTGGATGGCCTGGTTGTCCGCGATCGGGCGGCCGAAGGCGTGCCGCTCGTGCGCGTACTTCACCGACTCGTCGACACAGCCCTGCGCGAGGCCCGTGGCGAGCGCCGCGATGGCGACCCGGCCCTCGTCGAGGATGCGCAGGAACTGCGCGTACCCGCGGCCCTCCTCGCCGAGCAGGTTCTCCACCGGGACGCGGACGTCGACGAAGGACAGCTCGCGGGTGTCCGAGGCGTTCCAGCCGACCTTCGAGTACGGGGCGGCGACCGTGAAGCCCGGGGTGCCGGAGGGCACGATGATCGAGGAGATCAGCGGCCGTCCGTCGGGCTTGCGGCCGGTGACCGCCGTGACCGTCACCAGACCCGTGATGTCCGTACCGGAGTTGGTGATGAAGCACTTCGAGCCGTTGATCACCCAGTGGTCGCCGTCGCGGACGGCGGTGGTGCGGGTGCCACCGGCGTCGCTGCCGGCGCCCGGCTCGGTCAGCCCGAACGCACCGAGGACCTCACCGGCGCACAGCTTCGGCAGCCACTCGCGCTTCTGCTCCTCGGTCCCGAAGCGGAACACCGGCATCGCGCCGAGCGAGACACCGGCCTCCAGGGTGATCGCGACGGAGGAGTCGACCCGGGCCAGCTCCTCCAGGGCGATCCCGAGCGCCAGATAGTCGCCGCCCATGCCGCCGTACTCCTCGGGGAACGGCAGCCCGAACAGGCCCATACGGCCCATCTCGCGGACGATCTCGTACGGGAACTCGTGCCGCTCGTAGAGGTCGCCGATCTTCGGCGCCACCACGTCGTGCGCGAACGCCTCGACGGTACGGCGGAGTTCCTCGTGCTCTGTGGAGAGCCGGTGGTCGAGGGACATGGTGTTCGTCACTCCTTGTGGGAGAGGGCGCGGACGGTACGGGAAGGGCTGGGGCGGCCCAGCCGCTCGGCCATCCACACGCTCGTGGCGGTGAGGGCGGCCAGGTCGACACCGGTCTCGATGCCGAGACCGTCGAGCATCCACACGAGGTCCTCGGTGGCGAGATTGCCGGTCGCGCTCTTCGCGTACGGGCAGCCGCCGAGGCCGCCGGCGGAGGCGTCGACCGTGGTCACCCCGTGGCGCAGCGCGGCCAGGGTGTTGGACAGGGCCTGTCCGTAGGTGTCGTGGAAGTGCACGGCGATACGGGAGGTGGGGACGCCGGTCTCGTTCAGGGCCGTCAGGAGGGCCTGGACATGACCGGGGGTGGCGACGCCGATGGTGTCGCCGAGGCTCAGTTCGTCGCAGCCCATGTCGGCGAGGGCCTTGGTGACCCGGACGACCTGCTCGACCGGCACGGCGCCCTCCCAGGGGTCGCCGAAGCACATCGACAGGTAGCCGCGGACCTTGAGCCCCGCCTCTATGGCGCGGGTGACGGTCGGCGCGAACATCGCGAGCGCCTCGTCGACGGTCCGGTTGAGGTTGGCCTTCGCGAAGGACTCGGTCGCCGAGGCGAACACGGCGACCTCGCGGGCGCCGAGCGCGAGGGCCCGGTCGAGACCCCGCTCGTTCGGCACGAGCACCGGGAGCCGGACGGGGAGGTCCCGAACGCGCGGGAACAGCTCCTCCGCGTCGGCCAGTTGGGGCACCCACTTCGGGTGCACGAAGCTGGTCGCCTCGATCGTGCCGAGCCCGGCGGCGGCCAGCCGCCGCACGAACTCCGCCTTCACATCGGTCGGGACGGCCGTCTTCTCGTTCTGCAGCCCGTCCCGGGCACCGACCTCGTGGATCCGGACCCGGGCGGGGAGCGCGGGGTCCCGGACGGTCATGGGCAGGGTCATTCCGCTGCCTCCTCGCGGGGGGTCACCACGGCCAGGATCTGGTCCATGGCGACGGTGGAGCCGGGGGTGACGTCCAGCTCGGTGACGGTGCCGGCGTGCGGGGCGGAGATGACGTGCTCCATCTTCATCGCCTCCACCACCAGCAGGCTCTGCCCGGCCTCGACCTCGTCCCCGACGGCCACCTTGACGACGGTCACCGTCCCGGGCATGGGCGCGGCGAGCGTGTCGGCACCGCCGTGCCGGGCGCCGGAGAGGGCGGCGGCGACGGGGTCGTGATCCATGACGTGCCAGGAGTCGCCGTCGCGGCCGAGCCAGATCCCTTCCGCGGAGGTGGCGAGGGTGAAGCGGTGGGTGACGCCGTCGAGGTGGAAGGCGATCTCCCCCACCCCACCCCTTCCCGCAGCGCCGACCAGCGGCCCCGCCGCGGGCCTGCCGGGAGCTTCGGGGTCGCTGACCAGGGCAGCGGTGAGAGCGGCGGGCGCCTCGCCCAGCAGAAGCACGGATTCGGTGGCCGTGCCGCGCACGCGGGTGGCGATCGGGTCGTGGCCCGCCACGCGGAAGTGGAGGGTCGTCCAGGCCGGCTGGCCGCCCAGGCGCCAGCCGCTACGGACCCCGAAGGGGTCCACCCAGCCCCCGGCAGGGTTTCGGGAAGGGGCGGGGTGGGGGAAGTGACGCAGCAACGCAGCCGCCACGTACACCTCCGCCGGCACCGACCCGTCGACCAGCGACTCCGCGTCCCGCTCCACCAAGCCCGTGTCCAGCGCGCCCGAGACGACGTCCGGGTGGGCCAGGAGGCGGCGGAGGAAGCCCGCGTTCGTCGGGACGCCCAGGGTGACCGTGTCCGCCAGGGCCGCGCGCAGCTTCCGCAGGGCCGCCTCGCGGGTGGGGGCGTGGACGATGACCTTCGACAGCATCGGGTCGTAGAGGGACGAGACCTCCGTGCCCTCCGAGAGACCCGAGTCCGTGCGGACCCCGGCGCCCGCCGGCTCGTTCAGCGCCAGGACCGTACCGCCCGAGGGCAGGAAACCGCGCGAGGGGTCCTCCGCGCAGATACGGGCCTCGACCGCCCAGCCGTCCAGCCGGACGTCCTCCTGCGCGAACGGCAGCGGCTCGCCCGACGCCACCCTCAGCTGCCACTCCACCAGGTCGACGCCGGCGATCAGTTCGGTCACCGGGTGCTCGACCTGGAGGCGGGTGTTCATCTCCATGAAGCAGTACGAGGACGGGTCGCCGCCCGGCACGATGAACTCGACCGTGCCCGCGCCGACATACCCGCAGGACCGGGCCGCCTCGACCGCCGCCGCGCCCATCGAGGCCCGGAGCTCCGGGGTCAGCAGGACGCTCGGCGCCTCCTCGATGATCTTCTGGTGGCGCCGCTGGAGCGAGCACTCGCGCTCGCCCAGATGGATCACGTTCCCGTGGGTGTCCGCGAGGACCTGGATCTCGATGTGCCGGGGCCGGTCGATCCACCGCTCCACCAGCAGCGTGTCGTCACCGAAGGAGGCGCGGGCCTCGCGCCGGGCCGCCGCGATCTCGTCCTCCAGGACCGTCAGGTCCCGGACGAGCCGCATGCCCTTGCCGCCGCCGCCCGCGCTCGGCTTGAGCAGGACGGGCGCGCCCAGCTCACGGGCGGCGTCGACGATGTCGGGGTCCGCGGCGCCGGGCACCACGGGCACGCCCGCCGCCTTCACGGTCTCCTTCGCCCGGATCTTGTCGCCCATCAGGGAGATCGCGGCGGCGGAGGGGCCGATGAAGACCAGGCCCGCGTCCGCGCAGGCCTGCGCGAAGCCGGCGTTCTCCGCGAGGAAGCCGTAGCCGGGGTGGACGGCCTGCGCGCCGGTCCGCCGGGCCGCGTCGAGCAGCGCCGGGACGGACAGATACGACTCGGAGGCCGGCGGCGGGCCGATCCGTACCGCCGTGTCCGCCTCCCGTACGTGCCGGGCGTCGGCGTCCGCGTCGCTGTACACGGCCACCGAGCGGACGCCCATCTCCCGCAGGGTGCGGATGACGCGGACGGCGATCTCGCCCCGGTTGGCCACGAGGACGGTGTCGAACATGCTGTGCATCTCCTGGGGGCCCTTCACATCCGGAAGACGCCGAACTGGGGGTCTCCCAGGGGCGCGTTGGCACAGGCGGTCAGGGCGAGTCCGAGGACCTGCCGGGTCTCCATCGGGTCGATGACCCCGTCGTCCCAGAGCCGGGCGGTCGCGTAGTAGGCGTTGCCCTGGCTGTCGTACTGCTCGCGGATCGGGGCCTTGAAGGACTCCTCGTCCGCCGCGCTCCAGTCGTCGCCGAGCTGGTCGCGCTTGACGGTCGCGAGGACGGACGCGGCCTGCTCGCCGCCCATGACCGAGATCTTGGCGTTGGGCCACATCCACAGGAAGCGCGGGGAGTACGCCCGGCCGCACATCGAGTAGTTGCCCGCGCCGTACGAACCGCCGACGACGACCGTCAGCTTCGGGACGCGGGTGGTCGCCACGGCCGTGACCATCTTGGCGCCGTGCTTGGCGATGCCACCGTGCTCGTACGCCTTGCCGACCATGAAGCCGGTGATGTTCTGCAGGAAGACGAGCGGGATGCCGCGCTGGTCGCACAGCTCGATGAAGTGCGCGCCCTTCTGGGCGGACTCGGCGAACAGGATGCCGTTGTTGGCGACGATGCCGACCGGGTGGCCGTGGATCCGGGCGA
Organism: Streptomyces sp. NPDC001728; assembly: GCF_040297565.1. Classification (NCBI taxonomy): domain Bacteria; kingdom Bacillati; phylum Actinomycetota; class Actinomycetes; order Kitasatosporales; family Streptomycetaceae; genus Streptomyces; species Streptomyces sp. NPDC001728. The sequence continues at coordinate 69,075 of NZ_JBEOZK010000008.1, read as the reverse complement.
AGCCGGTGATCAGTGTCTGCCCGTACTCGGACTTGAACTCCTGGAAGCGGGAGCCGTCCACGACCCGGGCGATGACCTCGCGCACGTCGTACGGGGTGCGGGAGTCGACCGGCACCGCGCCGTACAGCCCGGCGGGGTCGACCTTCGGCTCCTCGACCGGCTCGACCGACCAGGGGAGCGGGCCGCGCCCGGGGAGCGTGGCGACGATGTTCCGGACGATCCGGAGCGCGTGGGCGTCGTCCTCGGCGAGGTGGTCGGTGACGCCGGAGATCCGGGAGTGGACCTCGCCGCCGCCCAGCTCCTCCGCCGTGACGACCTCACCGGTCGCGGCCTTCACCAGCGGCGGACCGCCGAGGAAGATCGTGCCCTGGTTCCGTACGATCACGGCCTCGTCGCTCATCGCCGGGACGTACGCGCCACCGGCCGTGCACGAGCCCATGACCGCCGCGATCTGCGGGATGCCCGCGCCGGACATCCGGGCCTGGTTGTAGAAGATCCGGCCGAAGTGCTCCCGGTCGGGGAAGACCTCGTCCTGCATCGGCAGGAAGGCGCCGCCGGAGTCGACCAGATAGAGGCAGGGGAGACGATTCTCCAGCGCCACCTCCTGGGCCCGCAGGTGCTTCTTCACCGTCATCGGGTAGTACGTGCCGCCCTTGACGGTCGCGTCGTTGGCGACGATCACGCACTCGCGTCCGCTGACCCGGCCGATGCCCGCGATGACGCCGGCCGCCGGGGCCGCGTCGCCGTACATGCCGTTCGCCGCGAGCGGGGCCAGCTCCAGGAAGGGCGAGCCCGGGTCGAGGAGCGTGTCCACCCGGTCGCGCGGCAGCAGCTTCCCACGCGCGGTGTGCCGGGCCCGCGACTTCTCGCCACCGCCCAGCGCCGCGGCGGCGAGCTTGTCGCGCAGGGTCGCGGCCAGCTCGTGGTGCGCCGCCTCGTTCGCCTGCCAGGCCGGCGAGGCGGGATCCGCCGCACTCGCCAGCACAGGTGCCTGCTGCATCCCTCGAGCTCCCTTGCTCGGTTAATGAGCGTTAACGTATGACGCTCAGGTTAACGACCGCTAACCGCGTTGTCTAGGATGGAACCCATGGCCACGACTCCGACCTCCACCGCCACCGGCAGGATCGACGCCCCCACGCGGCGCGAGCAGATCCTCAAGGAGGCCGCCCGCCTCTTCGCCGAGCGTGGGTTCCACGGCGTGGGCGTGGACGAGATAGGGGCCGCCGTCGGCATCAGCGGCCCCGGGCTCTACCGGCACTTCCCCGGCAAGGACGCGATGCTCGCCGAGCTGCTGGTCGGCATCAGTGAGCGGCTGCTGTCCGGCGGGCGGCTGCGGGTGGCCGAATCCGACGGGGACCCGCGCGTCCTCCTCGGTGCCCTCATCGACGGGCACATCGACTTCGCCCTCGACGACCGGCCGCTGATCACGCTCCACGACCGCGAGCTCGACCGCCTCAAGGACGAGGACCGCAAGCGGGTGCGGCAGCTCCAGCGGCAGTACGTGGAGCTGTGGGTGACGGTCGTGCGCGAGCTGTACCCGGACGCCGGGGAGTCGGAGTCGCGGACCGCCGTCCACGCCGTCTTCGGACTCCTGAATTCCACCCCGCACCTGGCCGCGCTCGGCCGGGGCCCGATGGAGGCCCTCCTCAAGCGACTGGCCCACGGGGCCTTCGGGGCGCTCGCGGGGTAGGTCCCGGTGGGGTCGGCCACGGCTTCCGGCGTGGTCGGCCGCGGTCTTGGCCGGGCCGGCCACGGCTCCCGCGGGTCCGGCCACGGCTTCCGGCGGGTCCACGGGACGGAACGATTGCCCGTCACGCGGTGGTGTCCTCCAGAATGAACCCCATGCCGATACTCAGCCGCCCCGCCCTCGTCGAGCACCTCGTCCGCACCCGGATCGCGGGAGACGTCGCGACCCCGCGCGACAACAACCTCTCCCACTACCGCAAGCTCGCCAACGGGGACCGGCACTACTGGCTCGGCCTGGAGCTCGGTGACCGCTGGACCGACGAGCAGGACGTGCTCGCCGTGATGGCCGAGCGCTGCGGCGTCATCGACGACCCGGCCCACCGCGCCGGCCAGGACACCATCGATCCCGAGCTGACCGTCGACGGCCTCGACCGGATGGCCGCCCGGCTGCGCAAGGCCGCCGCGGGCCGCGAGCGGGTCCTCTTCGCGACCGGCCACCCCGGCGCGCTGATCGACGTGCACAGCCGGGTCGCCGCCGCGCTGCGCGCCCAGGGCTGCGACATCGTCCGCATCCCCGGCGGGCTCGTCGCCGACGAGGGGTACGTCGTGCAGTTCGCGGACGTCGCCGTCTTCGAGCGCGGAGCCAGCCTCTGGCACACCCACTCCCCGGAGCCGATGAACGCGATCCTGGACGGGCTCGGCGAGGACGGCCGCCCCGACCTGGTGATCGCGGACCACGGCTGGGCCGGGCGCGCGGGCCAGCGCGGGATCGACTCGGTCGGCTACGCGGACTGCAACGACCCCGCCCTCTTCATCGGCGAGGCGGAGGGCACGATGCAGGTCACGATCCCCCTGGACGACCACGTCCTGGACCCCCGCTACTACGAGCCGCTGACGGCGTACACGCTGGACGCGGCGGGCCTCGCCTGACGGTCCCCTACCCCTCCCGCCCGTCCCGGCGCCGCGCCACGCCCGGGGTCGGGTCCAGGTACACCCGGCGGATCTGGGGGAAGCGTTCGCGGAGCTGTTGTTCGGCGTCCTCGCAGGCCCATTCGACCTGCGCCGCCGACGCGACGTCCCGGAAGTCGACCTTCGCCGCGATCAGGACCTCGCCGGGGCCCTGGATGAGGGTGGTCAGATCGAGGACGTCCACGATGTGCGGGACGGAGAGCAGCTCCTCGCGGACCTCCTTCCGCATCGTGCGGGGGAGCGGCCGGCCGATGAGCAGTTCGGCGTTGGAGCGGCCGAGCACCCAGGCCACGTACACGAGCAGGCAGCCGATCAGGATCGAGGCGACGCCGTCCCAGACGCCGGAGCCGGTGATCTGGACGCCGAGGAGGCCGCCCGCCGCCAGCATGAGTCCGGCGAGGGCGGCGGAGTCCTCCATGACCACGGCCTTGACGGTGGTGTCGGGCATCAGCCGCAGATAGCGCGCGAAGGGAGCCCGTACCCGCTCCGCCTCGGCCTTCACCTGCTTCACGCCGGTCCGCAGGGAGAAGCCCTCCAGAAGGAACGCGACGCCCAGGACGATGTAGGAGATCAGCGGGTCGCCCGGCTCCTCGCCGTGGGCGAGGGCGTGGATGCCGTCGTAGATCGAGAAGACCGCGCCGCCGACGAAGGTGGCCACGGCCGCGAGCATCGCCCAGACATAGCGCTCGCCCGCGTACCCGACGGGGTGGTCCTCGTCGGCCGGCTTCTCGCTCCGCTTGAGCGCGGTGAGCAGCATGACCTCGGTGACCGTGTCGGCGACCGAGTGGGCGGCCTCCGAGAGCATCGCGCTGGACCCGCTGACGACGCCGGCGACGGCCTTGGCGACGGCGATCCCCAGGTTCGCCGCCGCCGCCACGATCACCGTGAAGGCGCTCTCACCGTTCTCCGACTGCTCTGTCATGACATCGGACGGTATGTCCGGTCATCGGCGCGGCACGCGAACGACACCCTCCTGGATGACCGAGATCGCGAGCCGTCCGTCCTGGGTGTAGATCCGGGCCTGGCCGAGGCCGCGCCCGCCGGACGCGGTCGGCGACTCCTGGTCGTACAGCAGCCATTCGTCGGCCCGGAACGGCCGGTGGAACCACATCGCGTGGTCCAGGGAGGCCCCGACCACGTCCCCGACGGCCCAGCCGCCCCGCCCGTGCGCGAGCAGGACGGAGTCGAGCAGGGTCATGTCGGAGACGTACGTGGCCAGGACGACGTGCAGCAGGGGGTCGTCGGCGAGTTTGCCGTTGGTACGGAACCACACCTGCGAGCGCGGCTCGCGCGGCTGCCCGACGGAACCCCAGGGCGGCACGTCGGCGTACCGCAGGTCCACCGCCGCGCGGGCCTCGACCAGCCGGTCCGCGACCTCCCGGGGGAGGTGGCGGGGCAGCATCTCGGCCGGTGTGGGCAAGGACTCCGGGTCCGGCGCGGGCGGCATGTCCGCCTGGTGGTCGAGCCCCTCCTCGTACACCTGGAAGGAGGCGGAGAGGTGGAAGATCGGCTGCCCGTGCTGGACGGCGACGACCCGGCGGGTGGTGAAGGAGCGTCCGTCGCGGATGCGGTCGACCGTGTAGACGATCGGCGCGCCCGGGTCCCCGGGGCGCAGGAAGTACGCGTGCAGGGAGTGCGCGAGCCGGTCGGCCGGCACGGTCCGGCCCGCCGCCACCAGCGCCTGGGCGGCCACCTGGCCGCCGAAGACGCGGGGGACGAGCGCGGACCGGGACTCGCCCCGGAAGATGTCCCGCTCGATCCGCTCCAGGTCGAGCAGATCGAGCAGGGCATCGAGTGCGGTGTGCGGTTCGGGCACTTAGAGGCCCATGTCCTTGGCGATGATCGACTTCATGATCTCGCTGGTGCCGCCGTAGATGCGGTTGACGCGGTTGTCGGCGTACAGGCGGGCGATCGGGTACTCGTTCATGTAGCCGTAGCCGCCGTGCAGCTGGAGGCAGCGGTCGATCACGCGGTGCGCGACCTCGGTGCAGAACAGCTTGGCGCTCGCGGCCTCGGCGGGGGTGAGCTCGCCCGCGTCGAGGGCCTCAAGGGCGCGGTCGGCGACGGCCTCGGCGGCGTCGACCTCGGCCTTGCAGGCGGCCAGCTCGAACTTGGTGTTCTGGAAGGAGGCGACCGTCTTGCCGAAGACCGTGCGCTCCTGCACGTACTGCTGGGCGAAGCGGACGGCGGCCTTGGCCTGCGCGTAGGCACCGAAGGCGATGCCCCAGCGCTCGGAGGCGAGGTTGTGGCCGAGGTACGAGAAGCCCTTGCCCTCCTCGCCGAGCAGGTCCTCGACCGGCACCTTGACGTCGACGAAGGCCAGCTCGGCCGTGTCGGAGGTGCGCAGGCCCAGCTTGTCCAGCTTGCGGCCGACGGAGTAGCCCTCGGACTTGGTGTCCACGGCGAAGAGGGAGATACCGAAGCGGCGGTCCTCGGCGCTCGGGGCGGAGGTGCGGGCGCAGACGATCACGCGGTCGGCGTGGACGCCACCGGTGATGAAGGTCTTGGCACCGTTGAGGACGTAGTGCGTGCCGTCCTCGGAGAGCTTCGCGGTGGTCTTCATGCCCGCGACGTCGGAGCCGGTGCCCGGCTCGGTCATCGCGAGGGCCCACATCTCCTCGCCGGTGACGAACTTCGGCAGGTAGCGCTTCTTCTGGTCGCCGGTGGCGAGCATCTTGATGTACGGCAGGGCGAGCAGCACATGGACGCCGGAGCCGCCGAACTGCACGCCGGCGCGCGAGGTCTCCTCGTACAGGACGGCCTCGAACTTGTGGGTGTCCAGGCCCGCGCCGCCGAACTCCTCGGGCACGTTGATGCCGAAGATGCCCAGCTCACCGAGCTTGTCGTAGAACTCGCGGGGCGCCTGGCCCGCGGCGAACCACTCGTCGTAGACGGGGACGACCTCGGCCTCGATGAAGGCGCGGATGGTCTCCCGGAACGCCTCGTGGTCCTCGTTGAATACGGTACGGCGCACGGACGCCCCTTCCATCGGCGGTGATCTACGGCTGCTGCGCATGAAACTAAGCGCTTGCTCATGCCAAAGTTACCCAGCGGTCACCGGGCCTGTCCAGAGTGAGGAACAGCACGCCCGATGGCCCCGGAGGCGCGCCGATGTCGTTCATGACCATTACCCTGGCCGCGGAGAGGGGGCAGCATGCTGCTGAGGTTTCGTACCGCGAACGTCCGGTCACTGCGGGATGAGCAGGAACTGTCCTTTGTCGTGTCCGAGGACGAGCCGAGCGCTGCCGCTCGGCCGCTGGAACTCGCCGGCAGCGGAACTCTCGGGGTTCTGCCCCTCATCGGCGTCTTCGGCGCCAACGCGTCGGGCAAGTCGAACGTGCTGGCGGCCATGACCGACATGCGGACCGCCGTCCTCAACTCCTACGCGCGATGGGCGTCGTACGACGGCATCCCGCGCCGCCCCTTCGGGCTGGGCGGCAAGGAGGAGCGCGAGCCGAGCTTCTTCGAGACGGACCTGGTGATCGACGGCGTGCGCTGGACGTACGGATTCGAGCTCGGCCCGGAGCGCGTCGAGGCCGAATGGCTGCACAGTTACCCGCGCGGCCACCGCCAGGTCTGGCTCGACCGCGAGGCCTCGCGCACCGAGGTGTACGAATGGCCCGGCGCGCGGGTCAAGGACCGGGCCCAGCTGGTACGGCGCACCCGGCCCAACGCCCTGCTCCTGTCCACGGCCGGCACGGACAACCATCCCCAGCTCTCTCCTCTCTTCCACTGGTTCCGCCGCAATCTCTGGCTCATCAACCCGGAGGACGAGCGGACGCAGCGCGAGGCGTTCACCACGCGGGAGCTCTCGGGAAAGCGCGCACGCCGCATCAACGAGCTGCTGCGTGTCGCTGACCTCGGTATCACCGGCGCGGAGGTCGTCCAGGAGGGGCGGGGCCCGTCCACGGTGAAACTCACCCACCGGTCGGCCTCCGGCGAGGTGGCCTTCGACTGGCACGACGAGTCCTTCGGTACCCGTTCGTGGTTCGCCCTGCTCGGTCCACTGCTCCTTGCCCTCGACGAAGGCGCGGTCCTGCTCGTCGACGAACTGGACTCCAGCCTGCATCCCCGCTTCGCCGCCGAGGTCGTCCGGCTCTTCCACGATCCGGACGCCAACCCGAAGGGCGCGCAGCTGGTCTTCACCTCGCACGACCCGTCGGTGCTCAGCACACCGAGTGGCGGGCGTCTGCTGGAGCCCGGTCAGGTGTGGCTGACGGAGAAGGACGAGGACGGGGCCACCGACCTCTACCCGCTCACCGCCGCCTCCCCGGGCAAGGACGAGGACCTGATGAAGTCCTACCTGGCCGGAGCCTTCGGCGCGGTTCCCGATCTCCTGGAGGGCCAGATCGCCCGGCGGCTGCTCGCCGCCACAGGGCAGGAACATGAGCAGGATCGTGGGCACGGAGCGGAGCTGAGCTGATGGCGCGTACGAGAGGGAAGGACTCGCTGGGTCCGGCGAAGCAGCAGCGTGGGCGCCGCCGCCGGGTCGTCCACGTCTTCACGGAGGGCCGGGTCACGGAACCCGACTACATCAACATCATCAAGGCCCGGGGTGTTTACACCGACCCCTCCCTGGCTGTCGAGGTGCGGATCGCGAACTCCACCGCCCCCGGTTCCCAGCGGAAGCCGATCAAGCTGGTAGAGGCCGCTGTACAGCTGATGCGGGACGAAGCGCGGGACGCGAAGCGCAACGGCCTGAAGCAGGATTTCTGGCCGCAGGTCTGGTGTCTGTTCGACCGCGACGAGCACGAATCCATCGACACGGCGCTGAAGCAGGCCCGCGAGGGGGACGTACGCGTCGCCTTCTCGCACCCCTGCTTCGAGGTGTGGCGGCTGCTGCACCACAAGGCGGTGAGCGGCACGTTCGGCGGGGTCTGTGGGCAGGCGACGGCGCGGCTGCCGTTCGCCAAGGACGCGGCGAACATCAAGAGCGTGCTCCCGGAGCAGATCGCGCGGGGCAGTTACGCGGAGGCCAAGAAGCGCGCGCTGAAGATGAACGCGACGCACGGTGATCACGTACCGCTGGTCAAGCGCGATCCGTACACCGATGTCTTCGCCTTCGTCGAGGACGGGCTCGGAATCACCTCGTACTGACGCGAGCGGGTGGGCCGGTCTCCGTTTTCGCCGGGAGCCCGCCGCCGCCGTAGGGTTCCTACGTCACACCGGGGACGTAGGGAGTCGAATTCGTGGCCAAGCTCACGCTCGCGCAGTTGGAGCGGCACCTTTTCGCTGCCGCGGACATCCTCCGGGGCACGATGGACGCCTCCGAGTACAAGGACTACATCTTCGGCCTGCTGTTCCTGAAGCGGGCCAACGACGAGTTCGAGGCTGCCCGGGAGCAGATCCGCGAGCACGCGGCGAAGAGCATGGGACTCACCGGCGAGCTCCTGGACAGCTACCTGGAGCAGGAGTCCGCCTACGGCGACCGTGACGTGCTGTACGTCCCGAAGATCGCCCGCTGGCCACGGATCTCCTCGGCCACCCACAACATCAACGAGGACCGGCTGCGGCCCGCGCTCCAGGCGCTCGAAGGCCAGAACAGCAAGCTCAAGGGACTCTTCGACCACCTCGACTTCAACCGCATCGGCGGCTCCGGCGCGGCGGCGGGCGCGGCCAAGCTCGCTGACCAGCGGCTGAAGCTGCTCATCGCGCACTTCGGACGCATCCGGCTGCGGACGGACGACTTCGAGTTCCCCGACCTGATCGGTGCCGCCTACGAGTACTTGATCAAGGAGTTCGCAGACTCGGCGGGCCGCAAGGGCGGCGAGTTCTACACCCCGCGTGCGGTCGTCCGCATGATGGTCGAGCTGCTGGGCCCCCGGCAGGGCATGCGGATCTACGACCCGTGCGTCGGATCGGGCGGCATGCTGATCCACGCCAAGGAGTACGTGGAGGAGCACGGCGGTGACACCACGGACATGTTCTTCGCCGGTCAGGACGCCAACAGCGGCTCTTGGATCATGTCCACGATGAACATGGTGCTGCACGGCGTGCGCCGCTTCGACCTGCGCACCGGCGACACCCTGGCGGAGCCGGCCCACGTACCGAGCAAGGATGCGGACCGCTTCGACGGGGTCCTGAGTAACCCGCCGTTCTCCATGGACTACACGCTCAGCGACCTCCTGTACGGCGCGCAGCGCACGACGTACGGGGCGACGAGCGAGCGCGGCAAGGCCGACCTGATGTTCCTCCAGCACATGCTGTGGGAGACCAAGAAGGAGGGGCGCGGCGGCATGGTCATCACGGTCATGCCCCACGGCGTGCTGTTCCGCGGGGGCGGCGAGCAGGAGATCCGTACGAAGCTGCTGGACGACGACACGATCGAGGCGGTCATCGGACTCGCCCCGAACCTCTTCTACGGCACGGGCATCCCGGCCTGCATCCTGCTGCTGCGCCCGCCGGGTAAGAAGGACCCGGCGCGGGCGGGCAAGGTGCTGTTCATCAACGCGGACCGCGAGTACCGCAAGGAGTCGGCCCAGAACGTGCTCCTGCCCGAGCACGCGGAGAAGATCACCTCCACCTTCCACGGGTACGCGGAGGTGCCGGGCTTCTCGCGTGTGGTGACCCGCGAGGAGCTGCGCGACAACGACGACAACCTCAACATCCGCCGCTACGTGGACAACACGCCGCCGCCGGAGCCCCAGGACGTACGGGCGCATCTGGTGGGCGGGGTGCCGCGCGCGGAGATCGAGGCGAAGCAGGACCTGCTGGAGGCGTACGAGGTGGTTCCGGCCGACCTCTTCGCCGAGCGGGACCCGGTCGACCCGGCGTACATGGACTTCCTGCCGGAAGGGCAGCGCCCGGACGCGGCCCGGCTCGCGGAACTGGCCCGCCCGCGCGAGGACGAACTGCGGACCGCCTTCGCCAAGTGGTGGGACGAGGAGGCCCGGCACCTGGAGGCGGTGACGGCGACTCCCGAGCGCCTGGCCGACCTGACGTCCTCGGAGCGCAAGGCCGCGCTGATGGCGGTGCGGGGCTCGTTGATCGAGTCGTTCGTGGAGCGGCTGGGCGGTGTCGGACTGCTCGACCGGTACGCGCTCGCGGGCGCGGTGGCGGGGTGGTGGTACGAGGCCAAGTACGACCTGCTGGCCCTGTCGGAGAACGGGTTCGCGGGCGTCCTGGACGGCTGGGTGGAGAACGTCGACACCCTGCTCGCACCCGAACAGGACCCGAAGACGCGGAAGCTGCGTAAGCGCACGGCGGCTGAGCGGCGCCAGGCGTACGACCACAAGGTGGTCGCGGCGATCGTCCCGGAGTTTCTGACGGAGCTGGCGGAGGCGGACGCCCGCAAGGCGGAGCTGGACGCGCGCTGGAAGGAACTCAACGCGGAGCCGGAACCGTCGGAGGACGGCGAGCCGGAAGGTGACGAGGACGTCACACGCGAGACCGTCGCGTTGAGCGCCCAGCAGCTGGCGGAGCTCGCCCACGTGAAGAAGGAGCGGGCGAAGGCCGGCGCCCTGATCAAGCGGCTTGAGGCGGAGTTCTGGTACCCGTGGCCGAGTGACCCGCCGAAGCTGGGCGAGGAACCACCGAGGCTGTTCGCAGCGCGGGCCGCGCTGGACGCGGAGGGGGAGCGCCGGGTGGTGCTGGAGCTGCTGCGGGACGATCTGGCGGGGAAGCTGGACGGGCATGTGGTGCGTCGGCGGCGGGAGTTGATCGACGCGGTTGGGGTGTGGGCGGACAAGTACGCGGTGTCGCTGCGGGAGATCCGGGCGGAGCGGGAGCGGGCGACGGCGATGTTGGACGGGGTTCTGAAGGAGCTGGGCTATGCGTGAGCTTCCGTCTGGGTGGGCCCGGACTCGTGTGGGTGACCTCTTTGACATGCAGCTCGGCAAGATGCTTAGTAAGGAGGCTGCGGCCGGCCCCTCGCAGCGGGAGTACCTCACGAACAAGAACGTTCAGTGGAATCGGCTGGGTTTCGACGAGCTGAACCGCATGAGCTTCAGCGAGTCGGAGCGAGAGAAGTTCCGTTTGGTTCGCGGGGACTTGCTGGTCACTGAGGGGGGAGAGGTCGGCCGTACCGCGATTTGGGAGGAACAGCGAGCGGAGTGTTTCTTCCAGAAGTCGTTGCACCGACTGCGAACGCGGGGGGTGGTCGAACCGCGTTACATGCTCCATTATATGGAGCATGCGGCTCGCCATGGTCTCTTCGTTGATGGCGTCAGCCAGACGAGCATTGCGCACCTTCCGCAGGATAAGTTTGCGGAGCATCTGGTGCCGCACCCCGTTGAAGTGTCCGAGCAGCAGCGGATCGTCGACATCATCGATGCGGTGTCGGTACAGGAGCGTGCCATTGAGGCGTCGATCGCCAAGCTGAAGTCCGTGATGGCAGGCGCATCGGGTGCAATGCTTGATGAGTTTGTATGGGATCACACTTTGGCGGATGCGTCGGATGGTGCCATCCGCAATGGATTCTCTCCCGTGGAGAGTGAGGTGTGGACCGGGGTGCAGATGCTTGGGCTTGGGTGCCTCACTTCGGCGGGGTTTGAGCCTGCTCAGTTGAAGAATGCCCCGTCGTTCGTTGCGGCCGAGCACGCCGCTATGCTGCGGGATGGGGACCTGCTTATGAGCCGTGCAAATACCCGAGAGTTGGTGGGCCTGGCCGGGGTGTACCGGGATGTGGGATCACCCTGCATTTATCCGGATCTGATGATGAGAATCCGGCCCTCCAGGCGTTGCTCGGTGGATTTCTTGGCCACCGTTCTTATGTCGCCGCGCGCGCGCCGCTATATCCGATCGATGGCACAAGGTACTTCGGAAAGCATGGTGAAGATCTCGGCGAGTGCTGTTCGGCGGGTTCCCGTCCCGTTGCCGAGCCTTGAAGCGCAGGCGCGAGTGCTTTCATCCCTTTCTTCCATCTCGCGGCAGGTGGACGCTGAGAACGGAGAGTTGGCGAAGCTGCAAGCTCTCAAGCTGGGCCTCGTGGACGACCTGCTGTCGAGCGAGGCCTGATCAGTCGTGGGGATATGGCGAGGATCCTGTCGTACGACAAGGGCCGTGAGTCCTTAGGAGTTCAGGCGGGAAACTCGCCGTCCCTTACGGCCGTGACGAACGCCGACCAGTTGGCCGCCGGGAAGACCAGCGCAGGGCCGCATGGGACCTTGGAGTCGCGAGCGGGCACGCCTGACGGGTGACCGTCCAGGACCTCGACGCAGCTGCCGCCGTCGCCGCTGCTGTAGGACGACTTCCGCCAGCCGGTCAACGCTGCTGCGTTCGGGATGATCCGCTCAGTCATGGTTCCCGTAGTCCTTTGCCGTCGCTCTCAGGAGAGCGATCGATTCCTTGCGGGAAAGCGCGTCGCCCAGGGCGAGAGTGTATGTATGTTGCAGTGTCTCAACGAGGGCAGGGGAGTCGTGCAGCCTGCCCATGAGTACGCCCTCACCGTAGGCGATCGGAGGCTGGTCGTCGAACATCATGAGCGACAACATGCCCTGGAGCAGCGGGTGGTAGCCGACTCCGAAGGGCAGGACATGCACGCGGATGCGGTCCCGCTCTGCCAAGCGGACGATGTGGGTCAGTTGCTCGGCCATGACCTCGGGGCTCCCCACGTGGCGGCGTAGCACCGCCTCGTCCAGGAGTGCGCAGAAGAGCGGGATCGCCGGATCGGTCAGGACCTTTCCTCGTTCCAGTCGTGTGACAAGGAGCCTGTCACCTTCCTGTTCACTCCTGGGAGGGAACCCGGGCCGCAGAACCGCACGGGCGTACCCCTCTGTCTGGAGGACGCCTGGCACGAGGGACAGCGCGAACTCCCTGATCATCACCGCCTGCTGTTCGAGGAGCCGGGCCGCTTCGAAGTAGTCGGCGACCGCCGCGCCGTCGTCCGGCAGGAAGCTGCTCAGGACGTTTCCCGTGCCCAGAGCCCTGTCCAGGCGGCGCGCGTCCTCCTTCGACGGGATGCGGCGGCCCGCCTCGATGTGCGCGATGTGCGAACGGGTCATGACCGCCATGTCGGCCAGTTCCTGTTGCGTGAGTCCGGCCGCCAGCCGTTGCTCCTTCAACCAGACCCCATAGATGTTGCTCATGGTCAACTCCCATGTGACAAACGCTTCGTCACCCTCTACCCCCTGGCGAGCCTAGCCCGACCCGTCTCACTCTGTGAGGGGATCGCTACACAGCGATGCCTATTCGCCGGCCACGCACGAAAGACCCCCGCAGCCGCAGTGAACGGCCCGGGGGCGTGGCCATCAACCCAGCGGAGTTGACGACGTGTCGCACTGTATCGCCCGCATCTTCGAGTCGCTGCTGCGGCTCCTGTGGCCCGCGCCGGAGTGTCACCAGCCCCCGAAGGCACCCGCCGCGCCGCCCATCGGCGTACCGCCCGCCCCCGGACGCCCGCCCGAGCCCGTCCTCCGAGGCGAGGGCAGTCCTCTCGTCCGCCCCTACCTCCTCGCCCACGAGCAGCGTGAGCGGGCCCGTCGTCAGCGAGCGCGCCGGCGCGCCCTCTGGCTCGCCGTGCACGGCATCGACATCGGGCCGCGCCTGATCCACGGTGTGGAGGTCGTCGCGTGATCGGCCGGACGATCCACAACGGGCGACTGCTCCCCTGGTCCAGCCCCGAGGGCAAGCCCTGTTACCTCGTCGGCGACGGCACGGGCTACCTCTCCCGGGTCGCCGACAACATCGAGAGCGTGCAGCTGGGCATGGCCGCCGAGCTCCTCGGCCACGCGGCCGACATGGTCGACGACCGCCAGGTCACCCCCGAGCAGCTCCGGTTCGTCGTGGCCCGCATGGTCGAGGCTCTGCGGGATGTGCACCGCATCGCGAGGAGCCGGGGCGCCCGGCTTCCCGTACCCGTACTTGAGGATCAGGAGGGCGAGGCGTCAGAAGAGGAGGAGGGCGACACCGGCCCGCTCGACGGCTGACCGACCCCGCCACCCCCGGTGACGTACCCCGACATGCCCCGGTACGTCACCTGCCCGCGCGGCTTGAACTCTCCCACCCGGCCCGCTCAGGGCGCAGAATGGATCAACTGAGCGGGACCTGGGTGACGGCGGGCGGAAGGCGCGGGGGCGGGCATGGTGGTGCAGGTCGAGCGGGACGAGGTGGAGCGGCCGATCGTCGCGCAGCTTGAGGCGATGGGGTGGACGCACGTCCCGGGGACGACGGTCGGCACGCTGGACGCCGGTACCCCGCTGCTCGTCGATCAGCTCGGCGCCGCCCTGCGGCGGATCAACGTCCGGGCCGACGACGGCGAGTCGTGGATGGACGGCACCGACGTGTCGCGGTCCGTCACCGCGCTGACCTCCGTCTCCCTCGGGAAGGGCGTCGCGCAGGCCAACTTCGACGCCACCGATCTGCTGCTCAGCGGGCACTTCCTCACCGGCCCCTCCGCCGCTCACGGCGGGGCCTCCGCCACCGTGCAGTACATCGAGTGGCACGAAGAGCGGGTCGGGCTCAACGAGTTCACGGTCGTCGACCAGCTCCGCGTGAAGAACCGTTCCGGGGACGTGTCGATACTCGACATCGTCCTCTTCGTGAACGGCATCCCGCTCGTCGCCGTCGAGTGCAAGAGCCCCGACCTCGCCGACCCCGTCCGCAGCGCCGTACTCGACCTGCGGCACTACGCCGGTGACCCCATCGCCGACGACGAGCGTGACGGTTCCGACCTGCCGCTGCCCGCCGGCGTGCCGGAGCTGTTCCGTACCGTGCAGCTGCTGGTCGCCGCGACCGCCGAGACCGCGTATCTCGGGACGGTCACCTCCACGCCCGACCATTTCCATCCCTGGCGGAGCGTCGAGCCGGAGGCCCCGGCCACGCTCCTCGCGGACCTGCCGGACGACGTCACCAAGCTCAACGAGCGGCACAAGCTCGTCGGCGTCGTCCTGCGTCCCGCCGCGCTGCTCACCTTCGTACGCCACTACGTCATCCCGCTCCCCGTCGAGACGGAGTCCGGAGGCACCCGTACGGTCAAGGCCGCCGCGCGCCATCAGCAGTACCGGGCCGCCGAGAAGGCCGTACGCAAGCTGGTCGACGGCCGGACCCGTGGCGGGCTCGTCCTCGAAGACGAGCGCGGCGGGATCATCTGGCACACGCAGGGCTCCGGCAAGAGCCTGACCATGACGTTCCTCGTGCGCCGGATGCATCTGCACCACCGGCTCAGCGAGTTCACGATCGTCGTCGTCACCGACCGCACCCAGTTGCAGGACCAGCTCTCCAAGACGCTGAAGCTCAGCGAGTCGGACGTCGAGACGGCCGAGACCAGGACCCAGATGGAGGGGCTGCTCCGGGACGGCGGGCGCCGGGTCGTCTTCGCGATGATCCAGAAGTACGGGACCGGTGGCGCCTTCGCCACGGGGGCCGGAGGCGACGGCGGAGACGGGGACGGGGACGGCCGGGATCTGGCAGGGGATTACGAGGACGCCGAGCGGGCCCGGAAGGAGCGCCGGGCCGACGTTCCGCCACCCGAGCCCGATTTCCCGGAGTGCAACACGTCCTCCGACATCCTGGTCTTGGTCGACGAGGCCCATCGCTCGCACACCAGCGTGTTGCACGCGGCCCTGCGCAAGGCCGTCCCCAACGCCGCCAAGATCGGCTTCACCGGCACGCCGATCATGACCGGCCGGGTCGAGGACACCCGCCGGATCTTCGGCGGATTCCTCGACACGTACCGCATGGCGGATGCCGAGCGCGACGGCGTCGTCGTACGCATCCGCTACGAAGGCCGTACCGGCGAGGGCAAGGTCTTCGACAAGGACGGCCTCGACCGGAACTTCGCCGACCTGATCCGGGGGCGCACGGACGACGAGCGCAAGGCGCTGCTGCGGCGCTGGCCCACCGAACGGGACGTCGCCGAATCCCAGCCCATGATCCGGGCGAAGGCCGAGGACATGCTGGAGCACTGGGTGACCTGGGTGCTGCCGGGCGGTGGCTTCAAGGCTCAGGTCGCGGCCGTCAGCCGGAAGGCCGCCGTCGAGTATCACCACGCGCTGCGACGGGCGCGCGACCTTCTGATGGTGGAACTCGCCGGATTCAACCCGGAGTCGGTGGCGGGGATTCCGCTGGAGGAGCTGCCCCGCCGCCAGCGCTACCTCTACCAGGCGCACCAGTACCGTACCCTGCTGCACCGTCTCGACTTCGTGCCGGTGATCTCTCCGGGGGAGGAACGGAAGCGCCGTCAGTGGCTGCACTGGACGGACAAGGAGCGGCAGAAGGCGTACATCAAGCGTTTCCACCAGGCATTCCCCCAACTGCGGCCCGCACCCGACTGGGTCACCACCACACCCTTCAACCTGCCGCCGCAGGAGACGACAGGGGCGGGCGCCGGAGCCGGCGACCACCCCTGGTCCCAGGACGAGTCCGGACAACCCGAGACCCGGCCGGGCGCCGCGCCCGATCCGGTGCACCCCGACAGCTCGGTCGCCTTCCTCATCGTGAAGTCCATGCTGCTGACGGGCTTCGACGCACCACGCGAGCAGGCGCTCTACCTGGACCGGCCGATCCGTGACGCCGAGCTGCTCCAGGCCGTCGCCCGGGTCAACCGGCCGATGGAGGGCAAGGACATCGGGTACGTCGTCGACTACTACGGCGTCTTCGAGCACCTGACCGGCGCGCTGGCCGAGTACCAGCAGGCCGATGTCGACGACACCATGCGCAGTCTGTCGGACGAGATCGAGGGCCTCGCGCCGGCGGCGAGGGCGGTGCGCGACTTCCTGAGCATGCACGGCGTCGACGACGCGGACCTGACCGACCCGGCCAAGCTGGGTGCGGCCGCGCAGCGCTTCGAGTCCGAGGCGGCGCGGTTCGGATACGACGACGTGCTGCACGAGTTCCTCGGCGTACTGGAGCGGGTGCTGCCGCACGAGGAGGGCCTGCGGTTCGTGGTGGACGCCCGGCGGTGGGGCATGCTCCAGAAGCGCGTCCGCAGGCTCTACCGGGACGCGCCGGGCGGGACGTTCACTCTGCGCCGCTACGGCCGCAAGGTCCGGGCGATGATCGCCGAACACCTGGAGGGCCCGGAGATCGAGCAGGTCATCGCGCCCGTCTCGCTCGCCTCGCCCGTCTTCGACGACGCGGTGCGCACCATGCCGCCGCGCGAGGCTGCGGCGGAGATGGGACACGCGTTGCGCTTCCACCTGGAGGAGCGGGTCAAGCGTGAGGACCCGGAGAAGTACACACGGCTCTCGGAACGGCTGGAGGAGATCCTCCGGGATCTTCCGGGGCGCTTCGACGAGCAGATCCAGGAGTTCGGCCCGCTGATCGAGCAGGCCAGGCGGGAGGACGAGGAGGACCCGGCGCTCGCGGGGCTCAGCCCGCTGGAGCAGAAGGTGTACCGCCTGCTGGACCAGCTTCTGGAGGAGACCCCGGGAGTCGTCCGGCAGGTCCCGGACACCCGGCCACTGGTCGGCGCGGTCTGTGACGCGGCCGGGCGGACCATGGGCAAGGCGTCGTTCCAGGACCAGAGCCAGGACCTGGACGAGCTGGCGAAGGTCATCCACCGCCAGCTGGTGCCGGGGTTGCTGCCGGCCGACGCCACGGACTGGGCTCCGCTGAACGGCATCGCCCAGCGACTCGCCTCGTTCGCGGCGGAGAACAAGCGGCAATTTCTGGCCAGGCAACGGGGAGAATAGGCCGGGTGACCGCTCTCGCCGACAACCGTGTCCTCCCGACCCTCGCCGAGGGGAATCTCCTCACCGTCGACGGGCTGTCGCTGCGCGTACGGGTCAGTGGCCGCCGCAAGCGGTTCGCGCTGACCGTTGAGTCCGATGCAGGGCTGACCCTGCACGCGCCCGAGGGGCGTCCGGCGGGGGATGCGGAGGACTTCGTCCGCGCGCACTGGTCCTGGGTGGTGACGAAGGTGGCGGCGCGCGAGCGCACTCTCCCGCTGAACCCCGCCAAGCGGTTGGTGGACGGAGAGGTCTTCCGGTACCTGGGGCGGACGTACCGGCTCGCGATTACGGCAGACGGGCCCGCCGACGGCAGGGTGCGACTGATTGCCGGGCGCCTGGTGATGAGCCGCGAGCAGGCCGGGGACCCGGACCGGGGGAGGGCGGCGCTCGCTGAGTGGTACTGCCGGGCCGGGCAGAACTGGACCGCGGGGCGGCTCCAGCCGTGGGCGGCCCGCATGGCGGTCGCGGAGCCCGTACTCGACGTCTGCGACCTCGGTCGACGCTGGGGAAGGTACCGCCCCGGCGACGGCGAGCTAGGGCCCGGCCAGATGAGCCTTGGGTGGCCGCTTTTTCAGCTGCCGATGCACCTCGTCGACTACGTCGTTGCCCATGAGCTCGCCCATGTTCGTGTTCCGGGGCACCGTGCGGACTTCTGGAGGTTGCTGGGGGCGGCGCTGCCCGAATACGACGAGCGCCGGACAGAGCTGGACGAGCTCGGGCGGCGTATGTGGATGGGCGAGATCGTGTAGCAACTGGCTGTGCCGGTCTCACCCCGAGTGCAATGCGAACCACAGCTCCATCCTTACGTCCGGATCGTCCAGATCCCGGTCGAGGAGCACGGCGCAGCGGGCGATCCGCTGCCGGACGGTGTTGCGGTGGATGTCCATGGCGACCGCCGTCCGGTCCCAGCCGCCGTGCAGGGACAGCCAGGTGCGCAGGGTCTCCCTGAGGGGTTCCGTCAGGGGGGCGAGCAGGGTTCGGGCGTACGCGGCGGCCTCGTCCCGGTCCACCAGCCCCGTGAGACCGTCCGCCCGGTGCCGCACCAGCGTCACCCGGGTGGCCTCCGCCCGGCGCAGCGCCCGCGCCGCCTGGGCGTCCCCGGCGGCGAGGTCGGCGGCGTCGACGGGGGCGCTGACCCCGAGGGTCCAGCCGTCCTGGGGGGTGAGGGCGGCGGAGGAGGGGAGGAGGAGGCGAATGGTTCCGGGGGTGGCTTTGCCCGAGCCCGAGCCCGAGCCCGAGCCCGAGCCCGAGCCCGAGCCCGAGCCCGAGCCCGAGCCCGAGCCTGAGGCCGTGGCGCCGTCCGCACCCGCGCCGTCCGCACCCGCGCCCCCCGCACCCGCGCCCGCGCCCCCCGCGCCCGCGCCCCCCGCACCCGCGCCCTGGGCACCGGCGCCCACCCCCACCCCCGCGTCCACCAGCGGTGTCCCCAGCGCCGCCGCCAGGCTCGCCGCCGCGAACGGTGTGCCGTCGCCGCCCGAGGCGTGGACCACCGTCCACGGGCCGGGGCCCAGCGCGCCCGCGGCCTCCGCCGGGGCCGCGCCCAGCAGCAGCCTGACCAGCGCCCCGTCCCGTACCGTCACGTCCGCCCCCCGGTGCGGGGCCGTCAGCAGGGACAGAAGCACGACCGCGACCCCCGCGATCGTGTGGTCCCCGGGGCCGCGCCGCTCCGTCGCGACCCCGAGCGTCAGACCGTCCCCGCCGCCCAGCGCGTACGCCGCGAGCCGCAGCCCGCCGCCGTCCCCGCTCGCCGACGCGGGCCCGCCGGGACGGGGCCCCAGCACCCCCGCCAGCTCGCGCAGCGCCCGCGCCGCCTCCGCCGGTACCGTCCGGCCCGCCGCCGCGGACTCCGTGCCGTCCGCCCCGAAGAGCACCGCCCGCCCCGCCAGCCGCGAGGCGAGCGCGCCGAGCACCGCCGGGACCGGGGCCGGCCGGGCCGCGGCCGTCGCCAGGGACTGCTGGGCCTCCGTCACCCGGCGCAGCTCGTGCAGCCGGGCCTCGGCCATCAGCCGCCACACCGCCCGCGCGACCGCCGTGAACGGAGTCCTCGGCGGCACCTCGACCAGTGGCAGCCCGTGCCGCGCGCAGGCCTCGACCAGTTCCGCCGGAACCGTGTCGTACACCGGGGTCACCCCGAAGGCGAGCGCCGCCGCCCCCGCCTCCACCACCCGCTCCACGTACCGCGCCGGGTCGGTGAGCTGCACGCCCGCCGTCATCAGCAGCTCGCCGCCGAGGAGGTACGGATACGGGTCGGCCATCTCCGAGGTGTGCACCCAGTGCAGCGGTACGTCCCCGGGCCCGGCGAGCAGCCGGAGCCCCAGGTCCCGGCGGGCGAGCAGCGCGGCGAGGGAGACGGGCGGCGCGGGGGGAGTGGGGGAGGCGAGTTCCGGTACGGACACGGTCATGGATCCTTCGTACATTTCCGGTGTCGACAGTGGAGGAAACGTACCCTTCAACGGAGGGCCCCGGCGACCTACCGTCGTGAACATCCGGGGCCACGGGCGGACCCCGACCGATCCACCTCAGGAGGACCCCGACCATGAGCAGCAGCGACCGGAACACCCCGCGCGGCCCGATCGACTCGTCCCGCGTCCCGCGGTACGCCGGTCCCGCGACGTTCGCCCGTCTGCCGCGACTCGACGAGGTCGGCACCACCGACATCGCCGTGGTCGGCGTCCCCTTCGACACCGGTGTCTCCTACCGCCCCGGCGCCCGCTTCGGCGGCAACGCCATCCGCGAGGCCTCCCGCCTGCTGCGCCCCTACAACCCGGCGCAGGACGCCTCCCCGTTCGCCCTCGCCCAGGTCGCGGACGCCGGCGACATCGCCGCCAACCCGTTCAACATCAACGAGGCCGTCGAGACCATCGAGGCCGCCGCCGACGACCTGCTCGCCTCCGGCGCCCGCATGATGACCCTCGGCGGCGACCACACCATCGCGCTGCCGCTGCTCCGCTCCGTCGCCAAGAAGCACGGCCCCGTCGCCCTGCTCCACTTCGACGCGCACCTCGACACCTGGGACACCTACTTCGGCGCCGAGTACACCCACGGCACGCCGTTCCGCCGGGCCGTCGAGGAGGGCATCCTCGACACCGAGGCGCTCTCCCACGTCGGTACGCGCGGCCCGCTCTACGGCAAGCAGGACCTCACCGACGACGAGAAGATGGGCTTCGGCATCGTCACCTCGGCGGACATCTACCGCCGTGGCGCCGACGAGGTCGCCGACCAGCTGCGCCAGCGCATCGGCGACCGCCCGCTGTACATCTCCATCGACATCGACTGCCTCGACCCGGCCCACGCGCCCGGCACCGGCACCCCCGAGGCGGGCGGCATGACCTCCCGCGAGCTGCTGGAGATCCTGCGCGGGCTGTCCTCCTGCAACCTGGTGTCGGCGGACGTCGTCGAGGTGGCGCCCGCGTACGACCACGCGGAGATCACGGCGGTCGCCGCCTCCCACACCGCGTACGAGCTGACGACGATCATGTCCCGCCAGATCGCGGCGGGCCGCGCGGCGAAGTAGGAACCTGTCGGAGGTGCCCCGCGTTCCTCCCCCGGGCGGAACGCGGGGCCCGCCCCGGCCACCGGGCCGCACCGCACCGACCACGCCACGCCCCGAGGGATCCGATGACCCACGACCACGACCTGGTACTCCGCCCCACCGACGCGCAGACGGCCGCCGCCCTCGACCCGCCCGAGGGGCGCATCGGCGGCGACCTGGTCGTCGAGACCCTCACCGGCCTCGGCGCCACCACCGTCTTCGGCCTCCCCGGCCAGCACGCCCTGGGCATGTTCGACGCCCTGCGCCGCTCCGCCCTCCGCTACGTCGGCCTCCGCGTCGAGAACAACGCGGGCTTCGCCGCCGACGCCTACGGCCGGATCACCGGCGAGGCCGCCCCGCTGCTGCTCTCCACCGGGCCCGGCGCGCTGATGTCGCTCGCCGCGCTCCAGGAGGCCGCGTCCGCGTCCGCTCCAGTCCTCGCGATCGGCAGCCAGATCCCGGTGGCCGGCCTCGGCGGCGGCCGGCACGGCTACCTGCACGAGCTGCGCGACCAGCAGGCCTCCTTCCGTGACGTGGTGAAGTCCGTCCACATGGTCCGTACGCAGTCCCAGATCCCCTCCGCCATCGCGGCGGCCTGGGAGTCGGCACTCACCGCCCCGCACGGACCGGTCTGGGTGGAGATCCCGCAGGACGTGCTCCTCGCGGAGACCACACTGCCGGTCGTGACGGCGATGGACGCGACGCCCGAGGAGGTCGCCCCGCGCCCCGAGCTGACGGCGGTCGCGGCGCACCTGCTCGCGAACGCCGAGCGCCCGGCGGTCATCGCGGGCGGCGGAGTCGTCCGCTCCGACGCCTCGGGCAAGCTGCTGGCCCTCGCGGAGCGGCTGGACATCCCGGTCGTGACGACCTTCGGCGGCAAGGGGGCGTTCCCGTGGGTGCACCCGCTGTCGCTCCAGTCCTGGCTGGAGGACCGGCACACCACCGACTTCCTGGAGGACGCCGACGTCCTGCTCGTCATCGGCTCGGGCCTCGGTGAGCTGTCCTCGAACTACCACACGTTCGCGCCGCGCGGCCGGGTCATCCAGATCGAGGCGGACGCAGGGAAGCTGGAGTCGAACCACCCGGCGCTCGGCATCCACGCGGACGCCCGGCTCGCGCTCCAGGCGCTCCTGGAGACGGTGCCGGAGCGCCGGGACCCCACCGCGCCCGAGCGGGTCGCGGCCGTCCTGGCGAAGGTCGGGGACCGGATCGCGGCCCAGGGCCTGGGTCTTGAGCAGCGGGTCGTGGCAGCGGTGCGGGAGGCGCTGCCGGAGCGGTCGCCGAGCTTCTGGGACATGACGATCCTGGCGTACTGGGCGTGGTCGGCCTTCGACGCGAAGCACCCGAACACGATGCACTCCGCGCAGGGCGCCGGCGGCCTCGGCTACGCCTTCCCGGCGGCCCTCGGCGCGGCGGTGGCCGACCCGAGCCACCCGGTCCTCGCGGTCTCCGGCGACGGCGGCGCGATGTACTCGATCGCGGAGCTGGCGACGGCGAAGCAGTACGGCCTGGACGTGACGTGGCTGATCGTCGACGACGGCGGCTACGGCATCCTGCGCGAGTACATGACGGACGCCTTCGGCGAGGCCACCGGCACGGAACTCAGCCGCCCGGACTTCGTGGCCCTCTCGGAGTCCTTCGGCGTCCCGGCGACCCTGACGACCCCGGAAACCCTGACGACGGACCTGACGAAGTCCCTCACGACCCCGGGCCCGTCGGTGGTCGTCCTCCCGGCCCTCCTGAGGATGTTCGAGCCGACGCACCTGTGAGCGCGCCGGGCCGGGGACCCGGGACCCCGGCCGGGTCCCCGCCGGGACCTTCGGCCGGACCCCGCCCCCGTTTTGTTGCGGCGGGATGAAATCGCAGCCCAGCGGTGTTGGGCCTTCCGGTAGAGCAGGACGGACGGGAGGCCATTCGTGGCGGTGGTCGGGGAGAAGCAGCAGGGCTGGGCGCGCAGGCTGGCCGGGTACGCGTGGCGGTACAAGGCCAACGTGTTGCTCGCGCTCGGGTCGTCCCTGCTCGGGATGGCCGTGCTCGCGCTCGTGCCGCTGGTCACCAAGGTGATCATCGACGATGTCGTCGGGACGAAGACCCGGAGCCTCGGCGTCTGGACCGGGCTGCTCGTCGCCGCCGCCGTGCTCGTCTACGTCCTCACCTACGTCCGCCGCTACTACGGCGGACGGCTCGCCCTGGACGTCCAGCACGACCTGCGTACCGACATGTTCGCGACCATCACCCGGCTCGACGGGCGGCGGCAGGACGAGCTGTCCACCGGGCAGGTCGTCGGGCGGGCCACCAGCGACCTCCAGCTGATCCAGGGCCTGCTGTTCATGCTCCCGATGACCCTCGGGAACATCCTGCTCTTCCTCATCTCGCTGGCCGTGATGGCCTGGCTGTCCCCGCCCCTCACCCTCGTCGCGCTCGCCGTCGCCCCCGCCCTCTGGTGGATCGCCAAGCGCAGCCGTACCCGCCTCCACCCCGCCACCTGGCACGCGCAGCAGCAGGCCGCCGTCGTCGCCGGTGTCGTCGACGGGGCAGTGACCGGCGTCCGGGTCGTCAAGGGCTTCGGCCAGGAGGACCAGGAGACCGGCAAGATCCGCGAGGCCGGGCGGAAGCTGTTCGCCGGCCGGCTGCGGACGATCCGGCTGAACGCCAAGTACACCCCGGCCCTCCAGGCCGTCCCCGCCCTCGGCCAGGTCGCCGTCCTCGCCCTCGGCGGCTGGCTCGCCTACAAGGGCCAGATCACCCTCGGCACCTTCGTCGCCTTCTCCTCCTACCTGGCCTCCCTCGTCGGCCCGGTCCGGATGCTCGCCATGGTCCTCACCGTCGGCCAGCAGGCCCGCGCCGGCGTCGAGCGGGTCCTCGACCTGGTCGACACCGAGCCGGTCATTCAGGACGGCACCAAGGACCTTCCCGCGGACGCTCCCGCCACCGTCGAGTTCGACGACGTGAGCTTCGGATACCCGGGCGCCTCCGGCAGGACCACTCCCGTCCTCGACGGCTTCTCCCTGGAGATCCGCCCCGGCGAGACCGTCGCCGTCGTCGGCGCCTCCGGCTCCGGCAAGTCCACCGTCTCCCTCCTCCTGCCCCGCTTCTACGACGTCTCCCACGGCGCCGTCCTCGTCGGCGGCCACGACGTCCGCGAGCTCACCCTCGACTCGCTGCGCGCCGCGATCGGCCTCGTCCCCGAGGACTCCTTCCTCTTCTCCGACACCGTCCGCGCCAACATCGCGTACGGCCTTCCGGAAGCCACCCAGGAGCAGATCGAGACGGCCGCCCGCGCCGCTCAGGCCGACCGGTTCATCGCCGAGCTGCCCGAGGGCTACGACACCAAGGTCGGCGAGCACGGCCTCACCCTCTCCGGCGGCCAGCGCCAGCGCGTCGCCCTCGCCCGCGCCATCCTCACCGACCCCCGTCTCCTCCTCCTCGACGACGCCACCTCCGCCGTCGACGCCAAGGTCGAGCACGAGATCCACGAGGCCCTGAAGTCGGTGATGGCGGGCCGTACGACCCTGCTCATCGCCCACCGCCGCTCCACCCTCGGCCTCGCCGACCGCATCGCCGTCCTGGAGGACGGTCGGCTCGCCGACATCGGCACCCACGCCGAGCTGGAGGAGCGCTCCCCGCTCTTCCGCCGCCTCCTCACCGACCCCGACGAGCTGGGCGCCGTCTCGCCCGGCCACATCGCACCGCCCGCGCCGCCCGAGGACCGCATGCTGCGGGCCGAGCTGGACGCCGAGTTCGACGCCGAGCGGGGCCTCACCCCCACCCTGTGGGTGCGCGAGGAGACCCCCGACCGGGAGAGCACCGCGCCGGGGGCCACCCCGGAGCTGCTCGCCGCCGTCGAGGCCCTGCCGCCCGCCGACGACACCCCCGCCATCGACGAGGCCCGCGCCGTGTCGGCGGAGGACTCCTACGGCCTGCGCAGGCTGCTCCGGGGCTTCGGCCTCCCGCTGCTCGTCAGCCTCGGCCTGGTCGCGCTCGACGCCGGCGCCGGTCTGCTGCTCCCGGTCCTGATCCGGCACGGCATCGACGAGGGCGTGAACCGGCTCGCGATCGGCGCCGTCTGGGCGGCGTCCGCGCTGGCCCTGGTGACCGTGCTCGTGCAGTGGATCGCGCAGACCGCCGAGATCCGGATGACCGGCCGGACCGGCGAGCGGGTCCTCTACGGACTGCGGCTGAAGATCTTCGCCCAGCTCCAGCGGCTCGGCCTGGACTACTACGAGCGCGAACTGACCGGCCGGATCATGACCCGGATGACCACGGACGTGGACGCCCTGTCCACCTTCCTCCAGACGGGGCTGGTCACCGCCTTCGTCTCGGTCGTCACCTTCTTCGGGATCATGGTCGCGCTGCTGGTGCTCGACCTCCAGCTGGCCCTGGTCGTCTTCGCGACCCTGCCGGTCCTCGCCGTCGCCACGTTCTTCTTCCGCCGTTCCAGCGTGAAGGCGTACGAGCTGGCCCGCGAGCGGATCAGCGTGGTCAACGCCGACCTCCAGGAGTCGGTCTCCGGCCTCCGGATCGTGCAGGCCTTCCGCCGCGAGCGGTCCGGGGCGGAACGGTTCACCGAGCGCAGCGACCACTACCGCGAGGCGCGCGTCCGTGGCCAGTGGCTGATCTCGGTCTACTTCCCGTTCGTCACCCTGCTGTCCTCGGTCGCCGCGGCGGCCGTCATGATCGTCGGCGCGAACCGGATCGAGGCGGGCACGCTCACCACCGGTGCCCTGGTCGCCTACCTCCTCTACATCGATCTGTTCTTCGCCCCCGTGCAGCAGCTCTCGCAGGTCTTCGACGGCTACCAGCAGGCGACCGTCTCGCTGCGGCGGATGCAGGAACTCCTCCGGGAGCCCACGTCGACGGCCGCCGCCGACGCACCCCTGGACGTCCTTTCGCTGCGCGGCGAGATCGCCTTCGAGGACGTCTCCTTCGCGTACGGCGGGGAGGACGGCACCGTCAAGGACGAGACCGCCCTCACCGGCATCGACCTGCGCATCCCGGCCGGCCAGACCGTCGCCTTCGTCGGCGAGACCGGCGCGGGCAAGTCGACCCTCGTCAAGCTCGTCGCCCGGTTCTACGACCCGACGGGCGGCCGGGTCACCGCCGACGGCACCGACCTGCGGGACCTCGACCTCACCGCGTACCGGCACCGGCTCGGCGTCGTCCCGCAGGAGGCGTACCTCTTCGCGGGGACGATCCGCGACGCCATCGCCTACGGCCGTCCCGAGGCGACCGACGCCGAGGTGGAGGCGGCGGCCCGCGCGGTCGGCGCCCACGACATGATCGCCACCCTCGAAGGCGGCTACCTCCACGAGGTGGCCGAGCGGGGCCGCAACCTCTCCGCCGGTCAGCGCCAGCTCATCGCGCTCGCCCGCGCCGAACTCGTCGACCCCGACATCCTGCTCCTCGACGAGGCCACGGCGGCCCTGGACCTGGCCACCGAGGCCCAGGTCAACCAGGCCACCGACCGGCTCGCCGGCCGCCGCACGACCCTGGTCGTCGCCCACCGGCTGACCACGGCGGCCCGCGCCGACCGGGTGATCGTCATGGACCACGGCCGGGTCGCGGAGGACGGAACCCACGAGGAACTCCTCGCGCTGGGCGGCCCGTACGCGGCCCTGTGGAGCACGTTCATCGGCGAGGCCGTGGACGAGGAGGAGCCGGAGCGGGTGTGACGCGGGGCTGGGGCCGGGAGCCGGCGCGCGATCTGAGTACGGGCCGCCCGGCGGGATGAGTATCCCGGCGGATTCGGCCACCCCGCCGCCGGGATGGAATCGGGGGCATGAGCGACGACCTCCGTCCCCGCGCCGCCTCGCCCGTCCCCGTCACCCCGCCGGACGCCGAGGGTACGCGACTGCGCAAGCGCTCGATGATCTGGGCCGGGCTGTTCGTACCGGCGTCGCTGCTCGCCGGCATCCTCGTGCTCACCCGGGAGAACACCGCGCGCTGCCTCGGCTACGGCGAGGCCTGCGACGGCACCCCTGGCCTGCTGTACATCGCCGCCCTGGTGGTCGTCCTCGCGGCGCTGGTGACCGTGCGGAGCACCTCCCGCGGGGACGTCCGCCGGGCGGCGTTCTGGACCCAGCTCGGCGCCGAGGGCGTCTTCCTGCTCTTCCTCCTCACCGCGTTCGCGTAGCCGCAGCAGCCTGGAGGCAACCATTCCGGCCCGGCGCGCGTCGTACGCCCGTACGCCGATCCACCCGGGAGGGGAACCCATGTCCACGGACACGACGACCGCACGGCCCGGCCGACGGCTGCTCGCCCGGGTCCTCGCCCCGTTCCTGGCCGCCCTCGCGCTGCTCCTCCTGCCGGGACCCGGCCCCGGCGGAGCCATCGCCGACGCCGCCTCCGTCTGCCACGGCCGGCCCACCCGCACCATCGCCTTCGCGACCGGCGAGCTGCGCCTCTACAAGACCCGCCACTACGCCTGCGCCGTCACCATCGCCAAGCGCCCCGGGGCCCTCCGCCCGATGAGCGTCTCCCTCCAGCCGCGTGGCGGCCGGCCCGCCGTCAAGGCGGGGCGCTTCGGCCGGCAGGCCGGTCCCGTCACCGTCCACGCCCTCAACCGCTGCGTCCGCGTGGCCGCCTCGGTGTCCGGCCGGGGGACGGCCACGGGCTGGATCCTGTGCTGACCGTTCGCCGCGCCGACTGATTCCCCGCCGCCCGATTCCGGTACCGAACGGCACCCGTGCCGCCCGATTCCCGTACCGAACGCGCACCCGCCCGGCCCGATTCCTGTGCCCATGCGAAGGAAAGTCCAAGCGTAAGGGCCAACTGGGTCTGGCGGTCCACACGTTGCCCCCGCTAGGTTCGCGAGACCGTTGTGAACCAAGGGGAGGACGAATGCGCAAGTCGCTCAGATGGGCGCTGTCGCTTTCGGTGCTCATAGGCACCGTCGGCTCGACGGGCGTGGCTACCGCCGCGGACACCGAGGCCGAGACCATCACCACGTCCGTCGCCGACTCGCAGAGCACGGACATCAAGGACCGCCTGCTGGCGATTCCCGGGATGAGCCTGATCGAGGAGAAGCCGTACGCCGGCTACCGCTTCTTCGTCCTGGACTACGTCCAGCCGATCGACCACCACCGCCCGTGGGCGGGCACGTTCAAGCAGCGGATCTCGGTCCTCCACAAGGGCACGGACCGCCCCACCGTCTTCCGCACCAGCGGCTACGGTCTGAGCACCGCCCCGAGCCGGGCCGAGCCGACCCGGATCATCGACGGCAACCAGGTCTCCATGGAGTACCGCTTCTTCACGCCGTCGCGCCCGCAGCCGGCCGACTGGTCCAAGCTCGACATCTGGCAGGCCGCCAGCGACCAGCACCGGATCTACACCGCGCTGAAGAAGGTCTACAGCGAGAACTGGCTCTCCACCGGCGGCTCCAAGGGCGGCATGACCGCCACCTACTACGAGCGCTTCTACCCGAGGGACATGGACGGCGTCGTCGCCTACGTGGCCCCCAACGACGTCGTCAACAAGGAGGACTCGGCGTACGACCGGTTCTTCGAGACCGTCGGGACGAAGGACTGCCGCGACCGCCTGAACAACATGCAGCGCGAGGCCCTCGTCCGCCGCGAGCCGCTGCAGAAGAAGTACAAGGAGTGGGCCGAGACCGAGGGCGCCACCTTCAACACCCTCGGCTCGCTCGACAAGGCGTACGAGGCCGTCGTCCTCGACTTCGTCTGGGGCTTCTGGCAGTACTACGGCCAGGACGTCTGCGACCGGATCCCGGACGCGAAGACCGCGAGCGACGACACCGTCTACGAGACGATCGACGCCTACTCCGGCTGGTCCGCCTACACCGACCAGGACCTGGAGTACTACACGCCGTACTACTACCAGGCGGCCACCCAGCTCGGCTCGCCCAGCATCAAGCAGCCGCACCTGAACGGTCTGAGCCGCTACGGCTACCAGCCGGCCAGCAGCTTCGTGCCGAGCGAGATCCCCATGAAGTTCCAGCCGCAGGTCATGCGGGACGTGGACAACTGGGTCCGCAGGAACGCCGACCGGATGCTCTTCGTCTACGGCGGCAACGACCCGTGGGGTGCCGAGCCGTTCCACCTCGGCAAGGGCGCGCGCGACAGCTACGTGTACTACGCGCCGGGTGCCAACCACGGCGCGAACGTCGCCGGTCTCGTCGACGCGGAGCGTGAGAACGCCACCGCGCGCATCCTGGCCTGGGCCGGAGTCGACGCCCCGGCCGTCCAGGCGGCGAAGCCGCTGGCCCGCTTCGACGCCCGCCTCGACAAGGCGGTCGACGAGGACGTGACGCGGGAGCACGGCCTGCGGCCGTAGTTCCCTCGGTCGGACCATGAGGTACGAAGGTGGGGTGCGTCCGGCGGCGCACCCCACCGTCGTGTCAGCGGTACGACAGGCCGTACCCGAGCGGGTACAGCTCCTTCGCCGGGTCCTGCGCGCTCCGCACCGGGACCGGCAGGCGGCCCTGCGGCCGAGCCCGGCCGGCCAGCACGCGTACGGCCGCCCGGAGTTCGACGTCGGTCCACGAGTAGGCCGCGAGCGTCGCCCGCTGGCCGGACAGCATCGCCACGTCGTACGGGTTGCGGATCGCGATCGTCACCACGGGCACCCCGGTCGCCACCAGCCGCGCCACGAGGGTGCGCTGCGGGCTGGTCGCGGTGACGTTGTACGTCCCCACCACCACCAGTGCCTTCCCGGCCGCCGCCGCCACCGCCTCGTCGATCTTCGCGGCCGTCGGGGTGGTTCCGGTGGAGAGCGCGGTCGCGGTGAAGCCCAGTTCGGTCAGGGCGGTCGCGAGCGTCGTGGTCGGCGGGCCCGTCGTACCGGACGGGGAGGCCGGATCGGCGCCGACGACCAGGACCGCGCCGTGCGAGGCCGGAGCCACCGGCAGGAAGCCGTCCTCGTTGACCAGCAGGGTCGTGGTCGTCTCCGCGATCCGGTCGGCCTGGGCGAGGTGCGCGGCCGTGCCGACCACCCGCTGCACGCCCGCCCGGGTCACGTACGCGTTCCGGAACAGGCCCAGCTTCGCCTTGAGCCGCAGGATGCGCAGGATCGATTCGTCGAGCCGGGCCTCCGTCAGCTCACCGCTCCTGACCGCCGCCAGGACCGCGTTCCACGCCACGTCCAGCTTCGGCGGGTTGAGCAGCTGGTCCACGCCCGCCTTCAGGGCGAGGACCGGGACGCGCGCGTCGCCGTACTTGGTGCGCACCCCCTCCATGCCGAGCGAGTCGGTGACCACCACACCGTCGTAACCGAGCTGTTCGCGCAGGATGCCGGTGAGGATGGGCCGGGACAGGGTCGCCGGGTCCTCGCTCGGGTCGAGCGCCGGGACCACGATGTGCGCGGTCATGATCGAGTCGATCCCGGCACCGATCGCGGACCGGAACGGCGGGGCGTCCAGCTCCGCCCACTGCTCCCGGGTGTGGGTGATCGTCGGAAGCCCGTAGTGGCTGTCGACGGCGGTGTCGCCGTGGCCCGGGAAGTGCTTGGAGGTCGCCGCGACCCCGGCCCGCTGATAGCCCTTGACCTGCGCGGCGACCATCCCGGCGACCGCCGCCGGGTCGGAGCCGAAGGAACGGACCCCGATGACCGGGTTGGCCGGGTTGACGTTGACGTCCGCGACCGGCGCGTAGTTCTGCCGGATGCCGACGGCCGCCAGCTCCTCGCCCGCGATCTGCGCCGCCTTACGGGCGTCCGCGTGCGACCCCCCGGCGCCGAGGGCCATCGCCCCGGGCAGCAGTGTGGCCGGCTCGCCCACCCGGCAGACGATGCCGTGCTCCTGGTCGGTGGAGATCAGCGCGGGGACCGGGGTGGGCTGCGCGAGCGCGGCCTGCTGGATGCCGTTGGACAGCTCGGCGATCTGCTGCGGGTCGCGGGTGTTGTGGGCCCAGGCGAAGTAGATGACCCCGCCCACGTGGTAGCGCTCGACCAGCTCGGCGGCCGTCCGGACGCCGATCTCCTGGAGGTTGGCGTCGATGTCGGCCTGGTCGGGTGCGGTCGCGGAGTGGCCGTACACCCTCATCACGAAGAGCTGGCCGACCTTCTCCTCTAGGGACATGCGGTCGATGATCCGCCGGAGCTTCCGGTCGTCGGGCCGTTCCCTCTCGGCGTGGGCGGGGGTGCTCACGCCGGTGACGGCGGCTGCCGCCGCGGCGGCCGTCACCGTGAGAAGGGTGCGTCGGGAGGGGGCGGGGGCGCGGTGGTGCACTGATGCTCCTTCCGGCCGTGCGAGGTTGGAGGACTCGTCGGAAGAACCCCTGAAGGAAACTTCCAAGGAGTCACGAAAGCCCGAAAGTAACTGCCAGGTCAAGGACCCGCGCAGGAATCACCCACGGCGGCGATCCCGGGCCGGAGTCCCTGGAGCGTACGGACCGTCGCCCGGATCTCCGGGCGCCGCGCCGCCTCCGTCCGCCATACGGCGTGCGGCCGGCGCGTCGCCGTCGGATCGAGCCGCACCGCCACCACGGCGGGGTCCCGTGGCGGGCGGAATCCGCTGGCGACCGGCGGGCGCGTGGTCGTATCGTCGTCCGGCCGCAGCGCCCAGGAAAGGCCCCCATGACCTTCGAGAACATCACCGTCGACGCCCCCGCGCCCGCCCCCGGCGCCGTCCTGCTCGTCGGCATCCCCGGCAGCGGCAAGTCCACGGTCGCGGCGGCCCTCGCCGCCCGCCTCGCCCGCTCCGCGCACATCGAGGGCGACGCGCTCCAGTCCCTCATCGTGGGCGGCTGCCACTGGCCCACCCCCGACGGCGACCCGGAGGCGGACCGCCAGATCCTGCTGCGCGCCCGCAACGCCTGCCTGCTCGCGGACAGCTTCGCCACGGCCGGTTTCGTCCCGGTCATCGATGACGTGGTGGTACGCCGCTCCCACCTGGACCACTACCGCGCCCTGGTGAAGGCGGTGCCGCTCCATGTGATCGTCCTGGCCCCGGGCCCGGAGAAGGCCTGGGAGCGCAACAACGCCCGCGACAAGCGCCTGACGACGAACTGGGCGTTCCTGGACGAGGCGATGCGCGCCGAACTGTCGGGCGAGGGCGTCTGGATCGACAACGCGGAGCACACGGTGCAGCAGACGGTGGAAGCGGTGGCGGAGGCGACGGGCCTGAGGGGTCTGCTGAGCTGACGTACGTGCGCGCGGACGACCGGGAGTCCCTCCGCCGACTCCGCGCCTACCGACGCCGCCTGCCCGGTAGCCGCCCGGCCTCGGCCCCGCAGCCGCCTGCCCCTACCCCGTGACCGCCTGCCCCTTCCGCCCCGTCACCCGAGGCATCGCCGGCACCTGAGGCGCCCCCGTCGCCTGAGGCACCTCCGTCGCCTGAGGCACCTCCGTCGCCTGAGGCGCCCCGCCACCCGAGGCACCTCCGTCGCCTGAGGCACCTCCGTCACCTGAGGCACCTCCGTCACCTGAGGCGCCCCGTCACCCGAGGCACCTCCGTCACCTGAGGCACCTCCGTCACCCGAGGCGCCCCCGTCACCTGAGGCACCTCCGTCACCTGAGGCACCTCCGTCACCCGAGGCGCCTCCGTCACCTGAGGCACCTCCGTCACCTGAGGCGCCCCGTCACCCCCGAGGCGCCCCCGTCGACCTCCGTACCACCAGCCCCGCCGGCACGTCCTCCCTGCCGCCCGCCGGAGGCTCCTCCGTGCCCATGGCCAGGCGGCCCGCCCGTACCCCCGACTCGTGCAGTGGGAGGTGCACCGTCGTCAGGGACGGGACCGCGTCCACCGAGAACGGCAGGTCGTCGAAGCCCGCGACGGACACGTCGCCGGGGATGCTCAGGCCGCGTTCCCGCAGGGCCGCGCAGACGCCGAGCGCGACCGTGTCGTTGGCGGCGACGACCGCCGTGAGGCCGGGGTCGCGGGTGAGGAGCTCGGCCGTGGCCTCGTAGCCGGCCCGCCGGTCGTACGCGCCGTGGACGGTCGGCCCCTCCGGGACGCCCGCCGCCGCGAGCGCCTCGCGGTGGCCTTCGAGCCGGTGCCGGGTGGTGGTCCGGGCGGCGGGCCCGGCCGCGTACCCGATGCGCCGGTGTCCGAGGCCGAGCAGGTGCTCGGTGAGGCGCCGCGCGCCGGTCCGGTTGTCGAAGACGAGCGCGGCCGTGTGCGCGTCGCCGTCCACGGGCGGGCGCCCGCAGAGCACCACGCGCGTCCCGGCCTCCGCGAGCTTGGCGAGCTTCGCCGTCGTGGCGGCCAGGTGCTCGGGTCCCTCCAGGGACCCGCCCATCAGGATGACGGCGGCGGCCCGCTGCCGCTGGAGCAGGGTGAGGTAGGTCAGTTCGCGCTCCGGGGAGCCCCCGGTGTTGCAGACGACGGCGAGCTTCTCGCCGCCGCCGCGCCCGGTCCCGCCCTCCCCGATGGCGCTCTGCGCGGCCCCGGCCATGATCCCGAAGAAGGGGTCGGCGATGTCGTTGACGAGGACGCCGACCAGATCGGACGTGGCGGCGGCGAGCGAGCTCGCGGGCCCGTTGAGGACGTAGTCCAGCTCGTCCACCGCGCGCAGCACCCGCTCGCGGGTCGACGCGGCGACGGGGTAGTTGCCGTTCAGGACGCGGGAGACGGTGGCGGGGGAGACCCGAGCGCGGGCGGCCACGTCCGCCAGGGTGACGGTCATCGGGTGCGTACCTCCGGGGCCTTGTCGACGGCGATGTCGGCAGGCTAGCGTCATCGTCGATGGAAAGCGCTTTCTATCGAGGCGCGGAACACCGGGGAGAGGAACCTTTCGTGACACGCAGGACAGTCCGCATCGCCATGAACGGCGTCACCGGACGCATGGGACACCGCCAGCACCTCGTCCGCTCGATCCTCGCGCTCCGCGAGCAGGGCGGCCTCGACCTCGGCAACGGCGACGTCCTCTGGCCCGAGCCGGTCCTCGTCGGCCGCCGCGAGCCCGCCCTGCGCGCCCTCGCCGAGCGCCACGGCCTCACCGAGTGGTCGACCGACCTCGACGGCGTCCTCGCCGACGACAGCATCGACATCTACTTCGACGCCCAGGTCACCTCCGCCCGCGTCGAGGCGCTCACCAAGGCCATCGAGGCCGGGAAACACATCTACACCGAGAAGCCCACCGCCGCCGACCTGGCCGGCGCCCTGGAGCTGGCCCGCCTCGCCACCGCGAAGGGCGTGAAGCACGGCGTCGTCCAGGACAAGCTGTTCCTCCCCGGACTCCTCAAGCTGAAGCGCCTGATCGACGGCGGCTTCTTCGGCGAGATCCTGTCCGTGCGCGGCGAGTTCGGCTACTGGGTCTTCGAGGGCGACTGGCAGGACGCCCAGCGCCCCAGCTGGAACTACCGCGCGGAGGACGGCGGCGGCATCGTCGTCGACATGTTCCCGCACTGGGAGTACGTGCTCCACGAGCTGTTCGGCCGGGTCACCTCCGTCACCGCCCAGGTCGCCACCCACATCCCGCGCCGCTGGGACGAGCAGGGCAAGCCGTACGAGGCCACCGCCGACGACGCCGCGTACGGCATCTTCCAGCTGGAGGGCGGCGCCATCGCCCAGATCAACTCCTCCTGGACCGTCCGCGTCAACCGCGACGAACTCGTGGAGTTCCAGGTCGACGGCACCCACGGCTCGGCCGTCGCGGGGCTCCGCGACTGCCGTGTCCAGCACCGCTCGGCCACCCCCAAGCCGGTCTGGAACCCGGACATCCCGGCGACCGAACCCTTCCGCGAGCAGTGGCAGGAGGTCCCCGACAACGCCGAGTTCGACAACGGCTTCAAGGCCCAGTGGGAGCTGTTCCTGCGGCACGTCACGCTCGGGGAGCCGTACCACTGGGACCTGCTCGCGGGCGCCCGGGGCGTCCAGCTGGCCGAGCTGGGCCTCAGGTCGGCGGCCGAGGGCCGGCGCCTGGAGGTCCCGGAGGTGACGCTGTGACGATCCACCTGCCCGGACCCGACGGCGGCGTCCGCGCGTACGAGCCCCGCACCGAGCCCCTCGCGCCCGTCACCGGCGGCCCGCTCGCCTCCCGTACGGTCTTCTCCGCCGCCCATGTCGTCGCCGACCCCTTCGCCGACACCACCCCCGACTCGCCCGCCGCCGTCGACTGGGACGCCACCCTCGCCTTCCGCCGCCACCTCTGGTCCCACGGCCTCGGGGTCGCCGAGGCCATGGACACCGCACAGCGCGGGATGGGCCTCGACTGGGCCGGCGCGGCCGAACTGATCCGCCGCTCGTCGGCCGAGGCGAAGGCCGTCGGCGGACAGATCGCCTGCGGGGTCGGCACCGACCAGATCGCGGGCGGTTCGCTCGCGGAGATCCGCGCGGCCTACGAGGAACAGCTCGCGGTCGTCGAGGAGTCCGGCGCCCAGGCCATCCTGATGGCCTCCCGCGCGCTGGCCGCCGCCGCGAGCGGCCCGGAGGACTACCTCGACCTCTACGGCCACCTCCTGCGCCAGGCGGGCGAACCGGTGATCCTGCACTGGCTCGGCCCGATGTTCGACCCGGCGCTCGACGGGTACTGGGGCTCGGCCGACCTCGACACCGCCACCGAGACCTTCCTCGACGTGATCGCCGCGCACCCCGACAAGGTAGACGGCATCAAGGTCTCCCTGCTCGACGCCGGACGCGAGGTGGCGCTGCGCCGCCGCCTCCCGGAGGGCGTCCGCTGCTACACGGGCGACGACTTCCACTACCCGGAGTTGATCGCGGGCGACGAACAGGGCTTCAGCCACGCCCTGCTCGGCATCTTCGACCCCCTCGCCCCGCTGGCGGCGGAGGCGGTCAGGACCCTGGACACCGGCGACACGGCCGGCTTCCGCGGGATCCTCGACCCGACCGTCGCGCTCTCCCGGCACCTCTTCCGGAACCCCACCCGCTTCTACAAGACGGGCGTGGTGTTCCTCGCCTGGCTGGCCGGCCACCAGGACCACTTCACGATGGTCGGCGGCCTCCAGTCCGCCCGCTCGCTGCCGCACCTCGCACGCGCGTACGAACTGGCCGACGGCCTCGGCCTGTTCCCGGACCCGGCCCTGGCCGAGGCCCGGATGCGGTCCCTGCTCACGGTCCACGGAGGCATGCGATGAACCTCGACCGCTTCAGCGTCAACCAGATGACGGTCAAGCAGCTCGCCCTGCCCGAGCTGGTGTCCCAGTGCGTCCGTCTCGGCATCCGGGGCGTGGGCCTGTGGCGGGAGCCGGTCCAGGAGTACGGGGTGGAGGCGGCGGCCGACCTGGTGCGGGACGCGGGCCTCACCGTCACCACCCTCTGCCGGGGCGGCTTCTTCACCACGGAGGGCTGGCTCGACTCCAACCGCGCGGCGATCGACGAGGCGGTGGTGCTCGGCACCGACACCGTGGTCCTGGTCTCCGGCGGCCTCACCCCGGCCCACCCGGACCCGCCGTCCGCGCGCGCCGCCATCACCGAGGCCATCGGCGAACTCGCCCCCTACGCGGGCGAACGCGGTATCCGCCTCGCCGTCGAACCCCTCCACCCGATGTACGCCGCGGACCGCTGCGCCGTCTCCACCCTGGACCAGGCGCTGGACATCGCGGAACACTTCCCCGCCGAACAGGTGGGCGTGGTCGTGGACACGTACCACCTGTGGTGGGACGACCGGGCCCCGGCGGCGGTGGAACGCGCGGGCGCGACGGGCCGCATCCACTCCTTCCAGCTCGCGGACTGGACGACCCCCCTCCCGGCCGGAGTCCTCAACGGCCGGGGCCAGCTGGGCACGGGCTCGATCGACCTCAAGGCCTGGTCGGCCCTGCTGGAGAAGACGGGCTACACGGGCCCGGTGGAGGTGGAACTCTTCAACGAGGAACTGTGGGCGAGGGACGGGGTGGAGGTCCTGGAGGAGACGCTGGAGGCGTTCCGGGCGGTCTGACCGCCCTTGAGGCCCCGAGCCCCGCCTGCCGCCGCCCGGGCCGCCGCCCGGGAGTTGTCCGCAGGGCCCCGCGCACTGTCCGAGCTCTTCGCTACGGTTCGTTCCATGTCCAATGAGGGTCGCGGGCCAGGTCCGGCAGTGCTCGAAGGGGTTCTGGAGCGGATCACCTATGCCAACGAGGAGAGCGGGTACACGGTCGCCCGGGTCGACACCGGGCGTGGTGCCGGTGATCTGCTCACCGTGGTCGGGGCGCTGCTCGGCGCGCAGCCGGGGGAGTCGCTGCGGATGGAGGGGCGCTGGGGGTCCCATCCGCAGTACGGCAAGCAGTTCAGTGTGGACAACTACACGACGATCCTTCCCGCCACCATCCAGGGCATCCGCCGCTACCTCGGCTCCGGGCTCGTCAAGGGCATCGGGCCCGTCTTCGCCGACCGCATCACGACGCACTTCGGTCTCGACACCCTCGACATCCTCGAAGACGCCCCCGCGCGGCTGGTCGAGGTCCCCGGGCTCGGCCCCAAGCGCACGAAGAACATCACCGCCGCCTGGGAGGAGCAGAAGGCGATCAAGGAGGTGATGGTCTTCCTCCAGGGCGTGGGGGTGTCGACCTCCATCGCGGTACGGATCTACAAGAAGTACGGGGACGCCTCGATCTCCGTCGTGCGGAACCAGCCCTACCGGCTCGCCGCCGACGTCTGGGGGATCGGCTTCCTCACCGCCGACAAGATCGCCCAGGCCGTCGGCATCCCCCACGACAGCCCCGACCGGGTGAAGGCCGGCCTCCAGTACGCCCTGTCGCAGTCCAGCGACCAGGGCCACTGCTTCCTCCCCGAGGAACGGCTGATCGCCGACGCCGTGAAGCTCCTCCAGGTCGACACCGGGCTTGTCATCGAGTGCCTCGCAGAGCTGGCCGAGGACCCCGAGGGGGTGGTGCGCGAGACCGTCCCCGGGCCCGAGGGGACCCCCGTCACCGCCGTCTTCCTCATCCCCTTCCACCGGGCCGAACTGTCCCTCGCCGGGCAGCTCCGCCGGCTCCTCGCCACCGACCAGGACCGGCTGCCCGCCTTCCGTGACGTGGCCTGGGACAAGGCCCTCGCCTGGCTCGCCGACCGGACCGGGGCCTCGCTCGCGCCCGAGCAGGAGGAGGCCGTACGGCTCGCCCTCACCCGCAAGGTCGCCGTGCTCACCGGCGGCCCCGGCTGCGGCAAGTCCTTCACCGTCCGCTCCATCGTGGAACTGGCCCGCGCCAAGAAGGCCAAGGTCGTCCTCGCCGCGCCCACCGGCCGGGCCGCCAAGCGGCTCGCGGAGCTGACCGGCGCCGAGGCCTCCACCGTCCACCGCCTCCTGGAGCTGAAGCCGGGCGGCGACGCCGCCTACGACCGGGACCGGCCCCTCGACGCCGACCTGGTCGTGGTCGACGAGGCCTCCATGCTCGACCTGCTCCTGGCGAACAAGCTGGTCAAGGCGGTGGCGCCGGGGGCGCACCTGCTGCTCGTGGGCGATGTGGACCAGCTCCCCTCGGTCGGCGCGGGGGAGGTCCTGGGCGATCTGCTCGCCCCGGGAAGCCCCGTACCGGCGGTGCGGCTGACCCGGATCTTCCGGCAGGCCCAGGAGTCGGGTGTCGTCACCAACGCGCACCGGATCAACGCCGGACTCCCGCCGAGGACCGAAGGGCTGCCGGACTTCTTCCTCTTCGTCGAGGAGGAGACGGAGGACGCCGCCCGGGTCGCCGTGGACGTCGCCGCCCGCCGGATTCCGGCCAAGTTCGGGCTCGACCCGCGCCGCGACGTCCAGGTGCTCGCCCCCATGCACCGGGGCCCGGCCGGTGCCGGCTCGCTCAACGGACTGCTCCAGCAGGCCATCACCCCGGCCCGCCCCGATCTGCCGGAGAAGCGATTCGGCGGCCGGGTCTTCCGTGTCGGTGACAAGGTCACCCAGATTCGGAACAACTATGAGAAGGGGGCCAACGGGGTCTTCAACGGTACGGTCGGCGTCGTCACGGCGCTGGACGCCGTCGAACAGCGGCTGACCGTGCGGACGGACGAGGACGAGGAGGTGCCGTACGACTTCGATGAGCTGGACGAACTCGCCCATGCGTACGCGGTCACCATCCACCGTTCGCAGGGCAGCGAGTATCCGGCGGTGGTGATCCCGGTCACCATGAGCGCGTGGATGATGCTCCAGCGGAACCTGCTCTACACGGCCGTGACCCGGGCCCGGAAGCTCGTCGTCCTCGTCGGTTCCCGGCGGGCGATAGCCCAGGCGGTCCGTACGGTCTCGGCGGGCAGGCGCTTTACCGCACTCGCCCATCGGCTCACAGGGGGCGCCCTCGTGTGAAAGATCACGGAGGGGTACCGGAACCGGGGCGAAGGGGGCAGGATATGAAGGTTGGCGGCACTGAGTGCCGCCGATTGGCCCAATGGTCGACCCCGAGTGCACTCTCCTGAGCCAAATGGGGGATGGTAGAGACAGTCAGGGCACCTCGAAGAAGAGGCACTACGTCGGTGAGGGATGACGTGAGCGACAACTCTGTAGTACTGCGGTACGCGGACGGTGAATACACCTACCCGGTGGTCGAGAGCACCGTCGGCGACAAGGGCTTCGACATCGGGAAACTCCGAGCCCAGACCGGTCTGGTCACCCTGGACAGCGGATACGGCAACACCGCCGCCTATAAATCCGCGATCACCTACCTCGATGGTGAGCAGGGGATTCTGCGGTACCGCGGCTACCCCATCGAGCAGCTCGCCGAGGGCTCCACCTTCCTTGAGGTGGCGTACCTGCTGATCAACGGCGAGCTTCCCAAGGTCGACGAGCTGTCGACCTTCAAGAACGAGATCACGCAGCACACGCTGGTCCACGAGGACGTCAAGAACTTCTTCCGCGGCTTCCCGCGGGACGCCCACCCGATGGCGATGCTGTCCTCGGTGGTCTCCGCGCTGTCCACCTTCTACCAGGACAGCCACAACCCGTTCGACGAGGAGCAGCGCCACCTCTCCACGATCCGGCTGCTCGCGAAGCTGCCGACGATCGCGGCGTACGCGTACAAGAAGTCGATCGGTCACCCGTTCGTCTACCCGCGCAACGACCTCGGCTACGTCGAGAACTTCCTGCGCATGACCTTCTCGGTCCCCGCGCAGGAGTACGACCTCGACCCGGTCGTCGTCTCCGCGCTCGACAAGCTGCTGATCCTGCACGCGGACCACGAGCAGAACTGTTCGACCTCCACCGTGCGTCTGGTCGGCTCCTCGCAGGCGAACATGTTCGCCTCGATCTCCGCCGGCATCTCGGCCCTGTGGGGTCCCCTGCACGGTGGCGCCAACCAGTCGGTCCTGGAGATGCTGGAAGGCATCCAGGCCAACGGCGGCGATGTCGACTCCTTCATCCGCAAGGTGAAGAACAAGGAGGACGGCGTCCGCCTGATGGGCTTCGGCCACCGGGTGTACAAGTCCTTCGACCCGCGCGCCAAGATCATCAAGGCGGCGGCGCACGATGTCCTCTCGGCGCTCGGCAAGGACGACGCGCTGCTGGACATCGCGCTCAAGCTGGAGGAGCACGCGCTCTCCGACGAGTACTTCGTCTCGCGCAACCTCTACCCCAACGTGGACTTCTACACGGGCCTCATCTACCGCGCGATGGGCTTCCCGACCGAGATGTTCACCGTGCTCTTCGCGCTCGGCCGCCTCCCCGGCTGGATCGCCCAGTGGCACGAGATGATCAAGGAGCCCGGCTCCCGCATCGGCCGCCCGCGCCAGATCTACACGGGCGAGGTCCTCCGCGACTTCGTCCCGGTCGAGGCGCGCTAGAACCTCAAGCGCCGGACTGCGCCCCGGCGAACCGAGCCTTTGAGAAAAGAGGAAGCGCCCCGCTATCGATCCCCCCACGGGTCGGTAGTCGGGGCGCTTCCCATGTCCCGGAGCGGATTCCCCCCACGGGATCCGGGCCGGGCGTCTGCGGGTGTCAGCAGAAGCTACGCGGGTCGGGCGCTGCGCGGTCTGCCGGGGTACGTACGGGAGGGCCGCTCAAAGCTCCCCGGTGCACGTGCCCCGGCCAACGCTTGCCAATGGGACATCCCCCAAGACATCCCATGAACGTCCCCCAAGACGTTCTCGGCATCGCCCACTTAGACTCGCGAACAGCCCAGATGGTTACCCCCCAATATCTGTGATCTAGATCTCTTTGTGAAGGTCCTGTGCGTCAAGCGTAGGTGAATTCACGAGAACCGCCGCAACCGCAGGCTGTTGGAGACGACGAACACGGACGAAAGGGCCATCGCGAGGCCCGCGATCATCGGATTGAGCAGTCCGGCCGCCGCGAGCGGCAGCGCCGCCAGGTTGTAGCCGAAGGCCCAGCCGAGGTTGCCCTTGATCGTCGCCAGGGTCCGCCGGGAGAGCCGGATGGCATCCGCCGCGACCCGCAGGTCACCCCGTACCAGCGTCAGGTCGCTCGCCTCGATCGCCGCGTCCGTGCCCGTCCCCATCGCCAGCCCGAGATCCGCCGTGGCGAGCGCCGCCGCGTCGTTGACCCCGTCGCCGACCATCGCGACCGTCCGGCCCTCCGCCCGGAGCCGGCGGACCACCTCGGCCTTCTCCTCGGGCAGCACCTCCGCGATCACCTCGTCGATGCCGACCTCGGCGGCCACCGCCTCCGCCACCGCCCGGTGGTCCCCGGTGAGCAGCACCGGGCGCAGCCCGAGCCCGCGCAGCCGGGCGACGGCCTCGGCGCTGGTGTCCTTGACGGCGTCGGCGACGGTCAGGGCGCCCCGGGCGAGTCCGTCCCAGGCGACGTGGACGACGCCGGGCTCGGCCCCCGCCGGGACCTCGATCTCCTCGGCGGCGAGCAGGGCCGCGCGCCCGACGAGGACCAGGTGGCCGTCGACGGAGCCGCGTACGCCGAGCCCGGGGACGTTCTCGAAGGTCTTCGGTACGGGGAGCTCCCCGTACCGCTCGGTGGCCGCGGCGGCGACCGCGCGGGCCACCGGGTGCTCGGAGGAGTGCTCCAGGGCCCCGGCGAGCCGGAGCAGCGTGTCCTCGTCGGTGCCCGCGCCCTCGTACGCGTACACCTTCCGCAGCGCCATCCGGCCGATGGTGACGGTGCCGGTCTTGTCCAGGACGACGGTGTCGACCCTGCGGGTGGACTCCAGGACCTCGGGGCCCTTGATCAGGATGCCGAGCTGGGCGCCGCGGCCGGTGCCGACCATGAGGGCGGTCGGGGTGGCCAGGCCCAGGGCGCAGGGGCAGGCGATGATCAGGACGGCGACGGCGGCGGTGAAGGAGGCTGTGGCGTCGTCGGTCACG
Source organism: Streptomyces sp. NPDC001728 (assembly GCF_040297565.1). Taxonomy (NCBI): domain Bacteria; kingdom Bacillati; phylum Actinomycetota; class Actinomycetes; order Kitasatosporales; family Streptomycetaceae; genus Streptomyces; species Streptomyces sp. NPDC001728. The sequence continues at coordinate 27,191 of NZ_JBEOZK010000008.1, read as the reverse complement.
AGGAGCCAGGTGACCAGGGTGCCGAGCGCGATGAGCAGCACCACGGGGACGAAGACGGCGGAGATCCGGTCGGCGAGCCGCTGCACCTCGGCCTTGCCGTTCTGGGCGTCCTCGACGAGCTTCGCCATCCGGGCGAGCCGGGTGTCGGCGCCGACCCGGGTGGCCCGGACGACGAGCCGGCCGGAGACGTTGACGCAGCCGCCGGTGACGGCGCTGCCCTCGGTGACGTCGAGGGGCAGGGACTCGCCGGTGAGGAGGGAGGCGTCGACGGCGGAGGCGCCCTCGGTGACGGTGCCGTCGGTGGCGATCTTCTCCCCGGGGCGTACGAGGAAGAGGTCGCCGGCCCGCAGTGCGGCGACGGGGACGCGGACCTCGGTCCCGGCGCGCAGGACGGCCACGTCCTTGGCGCCCAGGTCCATCAGGGCGCGGAGCGCCGCGCCCGCCTTCCGCTTGGCGCGGGCCTCCAGGTAGCGGCCGAGCAGGATGAAGGTGACGACTCCGGCGGCGACCTCCAGATAGATCGCGGAGGAGGCCGCGGACCGGTCCACGGTCAGGTCGAAGCCGTGCCGCATGCCGGGCATGCCCGCGTCGCCGAGGAAGAGGGCCCAGAGCGACCAGCCGAAGGCGGCGAGGGTGCCGACGGAGACGAGGGTGTCCATGGTGGCGGCGCCGTGCCGGAGGTTGGTCCAGGCGGCCCGGTGGAAGGGGAGCCCGCCCCAGACGACGACGGGGGCGGCGAGGGTCAGGGAGAGCCACTGCCAGTTGTCGAACTGGAGGGCCGGGACCATGGAGAGCAGGACGACGGGCGCGGCGAGGAGCGCGGAGACGGTGAGCCGCTGCCGGAGGGAGGCGAGCTCGGGGTCCTCGTGGGTCTCCTGGGCGGGCGTCGGCACGGGCTCCGGCGGCGGGGGTTCCTCGGCGGTGTAGCCGGTCCTGACGACGGTGGCGATCAGCGCGTCGACGTCGATCTCCGGGGGGTGCTCGATGCGCGCCTTCTCGGTGGCGTAGTTGACCGTCGCGGTCACCCCGTCCATCCGGTTGAGCTTCTTCTCGACACGGGCGGCGCAGGAGGCGCAGGTCATGCCACCGATCGTGAGCTCGGTGATCGTGGAGGTCATGAGCGGTTCCAAACGGGAGCAGGGCCGTACCAGGTAAACGGTACGACCCTGCGGGGTGGTGGTGGGGGAGCGGTCAGACCAGCTCGTAGCCGGCCTCGTCGACGGCGACGCGGACGGCCTCCTCGTCGAGCGGGGCGGCGGAGACGACGGTCACCTGTCCGGTCGAGGCGACGGCCGTGACCGAGGAGACGCCGGGGAGCTCGGAGATCTCGCTGGAGACGGCGCCCTCGCAGTGGCCGCAGGTCATGCCCTTGACCTGGTAGACGGTGGTGAGTTCGGTCTTCGTCTCTGCGGTCATGGCGTTCTCCTCGTGGGTTCAGTGCCGTACACCACCAGATTATACCCCTAGGGGGTATGAATTCCATTCGGGGCGCGGTCGTGGCGCGCCAGTGATCTCAGCCAGATGAGACCGGCCAGGGTCACGAGCACGAGTCCGCCCACCGAGAACAGGGTGAAGAGGTGCTGCTGCTGGTCGGTCGGCCGCGGAAGGTACCCCTGGGCGAAGAGCGAGCGGTCCAGGTTGGTGGTGGTCACCTGGAGGACCAGCCAGAGCGCGATGCCGTGCATCGAGTCCCAGAGCGCGTGCAGCACCGCGACGCCGAGGTATGTGCCGATGACCGGCCCGGTGAAGCGGAAGCGGCCGTCGGCGCGGCGGAAGGCGAGCAGCACCCCGCCCGCGATGGCCGTCCACAGGCCGTGCCCGAAGGGGGCGAGCAGGCCGCGCAGGATCTCGGTCTCCAGGAGGGAGCGCAGGTCGATGCCGTCCATGGTGACGGCGGCGTTGAAGGCGTATCCGGCGCTCTCGAAGGCCGCGAAGCCGAAGCCGACGGCGCCGCCGAGCACGATCCCGGCGCGGACGCCCCGCAGCTGGGTGTGACGGCGGACGACGAACATCAGCGCCGCCAGCTTCACCGCCTCCTCGATCAGGCCCACCCCGAGGAACATCCACAGGGAGGGGTGGAGCAGGTAGTGCTCCATGACCGAGGCGCCGAGCACGCCGAGGACCCCGCCGGTGACGAAGCAGCCGAGGATCACCGGCACCCCGAGGTCCCGGCCGTGCCGCTCGTACGCCCAGAGCACGAAGACCGCCGGGACGAGAAAGCTGCCGAGCAGGATGAGGGTGGGGAGGAGGGTGGTGTTCTCGGTGGTGTACGTGACGACCGCGGTCAGCATCCAGAGCGCCAGGCCGCCCCAGAGGCAGCGCTTCCACAGGCCGGGTCGCGGCACGGGGGCCGGCGGGGCCGCCGGGGGCGGCGGTGTCTGTGTGAGGGGCGGGTACTCGTGCACGGGGAGACCTCCAAGTCCCTCTGCCGCCGGGTGATCTGACTGGAGCTTATGATAAATACCCCATATGTCGCATTCGGGGACCACTCTTATCCTGATCATGGCGATCGCCGTCCTGGCGCCGCTGCTCGCCTACGGAGTCGGCCGCAAGGTCCCCGTACCCCTCGTCATCTTCGAGATCCTGCTCGGCATCCTCATCGGCCCCGACGTCCTCGACTGGGCCCGCCCGAGCGAGCTGATCGACGGACTCTCGCAGCTCGGCCTCACCATGCTGATCTTCCTCGCGGGGTACGAGATCGAGTTCGGCAAGGTGCGCGGCGACACCCTCCGGCGCTCCGTCCAGGCCTGGGCGATCGCCCTCGCGGTCGGGCTCGGCACCGGCGTCCTGCTCGGCGGTGGCTACACCAAGGGCGTCTTCATCGGGGTCGCGCTCACCAGCACCGCGCTCGGCACCGTCCTGCCCGTGCTCAGGGACGCGGGCGACCTCCGCGGGCGGTTCGGCTCGGTCGTCATGGCCTTCGGCGCCGTCGGTGAGTTCGGCCCGATCATCGCGATGGCGCTGCTGCTCAGCGGGCGCGGCGCGGGCGAGTCGACCGCGCTCCTCGCCGTCTTCGCCGCGCTCACCGCCGGGGCCGTGTTCTGGGCGCTCCGACCGCGCCCGCCGTGGTTCTCGAAGATCATCGCCAAGACGCTGCACACCAGCGCCCAGTTCGCGGTCCGGTTCGTCTTCCTGCTGCTCGCCGTGATGCTGGGCGCGTCGGAGGTGCTCGGGCTGGACATCCTGCTCGGCGCCTTCGCGGCCGGACTCATCACCCGGCTCGTCCTGACCGGGGCGGCGCCCGAGTCCGGCCCCCAGGTCCTGGAGAAGGTCGAGGCCGTCGGCTTCGGCTTCCTGGTGCCCGTCTTCTTCGTCGTCACCGGCATCGAGTTCGACCTCGACTCGCTCCTCGACGGGGGCCGGACCCTGCTCCTGCTGCCGGTCTTCCTGCTGCTCTTCCTGGTGGTGCGCGGCGGCCCGATCTGGTTCCTCGCCCCGCGCGACCTCGACCGCGAGGACCGGGGCGGGCTCGTCCTGTACGGCTCCACCGCGCTGCCGCTCGTCGTCGCCATCACCACGATCGGCGTGGACGACAAGGCGATGACGGCGGGCGAGGCGGCGGCGCTCGTCGGGGCCGGCATGGTCTCGGTGCTCGTCTTCCCGCTGCTCGCGCTGAAAATGCGGGCGGGGAAGGGGAAGGGCGGGGACGAGCTCCTGGCGGAACGGGTCAGCGGTTCGGAAACGTGGTGATCCGGGGGGCTGTGGTGGGCCTGGGGTCCGTGGTGACCAGGGGATCCGTGGTGGCTCTGGGGTCCATGGTGGTCCTGGGGTCCATGGTGGTCCTGGGGTCCGTGAGCGGCTCGCCGGTCAGTGGGCTGAGGTAGCGCAGGAGGAGGGTCTTCAACTCGTTGATGGTCGCGTCCCGCTCGGGACCCTCGGGTGCGGCCAGGACGAGCCCCAGGCCGCCCTTGAAGGCCGAGAAGGTCATTGCGGCCACGCGCGCGCGGTCCGGGGCGGGCGTCTCCGGGGCGTAGTGGGCGATCACCTCCTGCACGCGCGCGAGGAGCGAGGCGTGCAGGGCGTCGTGCTCCTCGGCGATCCGGCCGGGCACCTCGGAGCCGTGCATCAGGGCGAGGAAGGCGGGGTTCGCGCAGTTGAACTCGATCATCGGGTCGACGACCGCGTCGAGCAGCTCGGGCAGTGGCAGCGCGAGGTTCTCCGGGACGAACGCCTGGCCGTGGGCCTCGCGCATCTCGTGCATCAGGCGCTCGCCGAGCTCGATCGCTATGGCTTCCTTGTTCGGGAAGTACTGGTAGAGCGTGCCGGGCGAGACATGGGCCTCCCGGGCGATCGCGTTGGTGCTGGCCGCCGTGTAGCCGTTCGCGCAGAAGACGTTCGCGGCGGCCTGGAGCAGCTGCGCGATGCGGCGCTCGCCGCGCGCCTGGTGGCGGCGCGGCTTCGGTTCTTCGGACACGGTTGTCCCCAGCTCTCCTCAACGCGATTGACAAACGCGAGAGGTCGCTCGCATTCTTGGGAAACGCGAGTGATCACTCGTGTTTGCCAGTCTATGGCAACGGGCGACCCATGTGACCTGCCGGGAAGCGAGCGCACGGGTCAGGTGAAGGGGACACCGCGTCATGGCCGAAGTCAAGAATTCAGCACCCGGGGGCGGGTCCTCCGGGACAGCCGGGGCGGCGAGGTCCGGGGGCGGGGCTTCCGGGGCGGCGAGGTCCGGCGGGTGGACGCGGTTCGTCACCGCACGGCCGCGTCTCACCCTGCTCGTGGCCCTCGTCCTCACCGCACTCGCGGTGCTCGCCGGCGGCGGGGTCGCCGACCGGATGGGCAGCGGCGGCTGGGAGGACCCGACCGCCGAGTCCACGTACGCGATCGAGGCCCTGGAGCAGCGGTTCCCCGGCTCCCAGCCCAATCTGCTCCTCCTCGTCGACGCCGGTCCCGCCGGGGTCGACGACCCGACGGTCGCCGCCGAGGCCCGCAGGCTCACCGAGCGGCTCGACGCCGAGCCGGGTATCGAGGGCGTCGGCTCCTACTGGTCCACCGGCTCGCCCGCCCTCCGCTCCGAGGACGGCCGGCAGGCCGTGATCGCCGCCAGGATCGCCGGCGAGGAGAAGGACGCCGGGGCCGTCCTCGACCGGATCGCCCCCGCCTACCGGGGCACGCACGGGCCCGTCGAGGTCTCCCTCGGCGGCGGCCTCGCCGTCCGTCACGAGATGCAGACGATCATCCAGGAAGACCTGCTGAGGGCCGAGATGATCGCCCTGCCCCTCACCCTCGTCCTGCTCGTCATGGTCTTCGGCAGCGCCGTCGCCGCCCTGCTGCCCCTCGGCGTCGGCATCGTCGCCATCCTCGGCACCAACGCCGTCCTGCGCGGCATCACCGAGTTCACCGACGTCTCCGTCTTCGCGCAGAACCTGACGACCGCGCTCGGGCTCGGACTCGCCATCGACTACGCCCTGTTCGTCGTCCGCCGCTACCGCGAGGAACTCGCCACCGGGGCCGACACGTACACCGCCGTGCGCACCACCCTGCGCACCGCCGGGCGGACCGTGCTCTTCTCCGCCCTGACCGTCGCCGTCTCGCTCGCCGCGATGCTGGTCTTCCCGCAGTACTTCCTGCGCTCCTTCGCGTACGCCGGGATCGCGGTCGTCCTGCTCGCCGCGACGGCGGCGCTCACCCTGCTCCCGGCGGCCCTCGTGCTGCTCGGCGACCGGGTCAACGCCCTCGACCTGCGACGCCTCCTTCGGCGGGGCGCGTCCGGCGCCCGCGACCGGGGCGAGGGCGCGGGCTGGGCCAAGGCCGCCGCGCTCGTGATGCGCCGGGCGCCGGTCTTCGCGGTCCTCACGACCGCCGGACTCGTCCTCCTCGGACTGCCTTTCCTGGGCGTGCGGTTCGGCACCGCCGACGACCGCCAGCTCCCCGTCACCGCCTCCTCCCGGGTCGTCCAGGACCAGCTGAGGGAGGGCTTCCCCGGCGACCCCGGCGGCGGCATCACCGTGCTCGCCGAAGGGACGGCCACCCCCGCCCAGTACGCGGCCTACCGGGAGCGGATCTCCGCCCTCGACGGCGTCGTGCGAGCCGAAGGACCGGTGACCGCCGGCGGCGGCCACGCCTACTTCACCGTCGTGCCCGAGGGGGAGGCCGTCGGTGCCGGGGCCCAGCGGGCCGTGGCCGAACTGCGGGCCGAGCCCGCCCCGTTCGAGACCTCCGTCACCGGACAGGCCGCCGTCCTCGTCGACTCCAAGGACGCCCTCGCCGAGCGGCTGCCCTGGGCCGCGGGCATCATCGTGCTCGTCACCCTGCTTCTCGTCTTCCTGCTCACCGGCAGCGTCCTCATCCCCGTACAGGCCGTCGTCCTCAACGCACTCAGCCTCACGGCGATGTTCGGCGCGGTCGTCTGGGTCTTCCAGGACGGACACCTCGCCGGACTCCTCGGCTTCACGCCCACCGGCGACATCGAGACCACCCTGCCCGTCCTCATGTTCTGCGTGGCCTTCGGACTCTCCATGGACTACGGGGTGTTCCTGCTCTCCCGCATCAAGGAGGAGTACGACGCGACCGGCGACCACGAGCGCTCCGTCCGCTTCGGCCTGCGCCACACCGGCGGCCTCATCACCGCCGCCGCCGTGATCCTCGCGGTCGTGATGGTCGCCATCGGCACCTCCCGCGTCACCAACACCAAGATGCTGGGCCTCGGCGTGGCCCTCGCCGTCCTCATGGACGCCATGGTGGTCCGCAGCCTCCTCGTCCCGTCCGTGATGAGACTGACCGGCCGCCTCACCTGGTGGGCACCGGGCCCGCTGCGCCGCCTCCACGACCGATTCGGGATCAGTGAGTCGGACGGGCGCAACCCTGGACATCCCTCAGGTGCCGAGGAGGTGTCCGAGGAGCGGCGTGAAACCGCTTCGCCACGCAGATGAGAAGCACCCCCGGGGGGATTCATGGCACGCGTTCGGCGGCTGGAACACGTACGACCTGATCTTCTGAGGAGGGCCGTACGGTCAGGGGCCCCGCCGGGTCCCGGAGGTGTTCCGGGCCCGGCGTCCTCGTGGGGGCGGGGAGGTGTCAGTCGCGGCGGCCCCGGTTGCCGGGGCGGTTGGCGACCCAGGTGCGGATGGTGTCCGCGTACCAGTAGGGCTTGCCCGACTCGACGTGGTCGGGGGACGGAAGCAGCCCGTGCTTCCGGTAGGAGCGGACCGTGTCCGGCTGCACCCGGATGTGTACGGCGATGTCCTTGTACGACCAGAGCCTCTTGTCCGTCATGCCTGGTACCTCCCTGCTCACCGCGCAGCGGCGGCGGGGGTGCCGTTCGGGGGCGCTGCGGGCGGGCGTTGGCGATCACTGAGCCTGTGCCCCATCCCCTCCCCTCCAGACAGGAGGGGAGGGGCTGTCGATCGCCTGTGACGGAAGACCCGCGTAATGGAGACATGTGTGACGGTCGCGGGACAAGCGTGACAGAAGAGACGCATCGGGACATCGGTGTGTCCGCATGCGTCACCCTGGTCAGAGAGGTATACGCCGCCGGCGCGCCCGTCAGACTCCGCAGGACCGCAGGAAGCGTCGGGTGCGTGCGGCGATCGGGTACGGGACGTCCGGCTCGCACGGGTACATGTCCTGCTCGACGATCGCGAACAGGTCGGCGTCCAGGGCGGACGCGGCGGCAAGGACCGGTTCCAGGGCGGGCACCCCGGACGGCGGCTCGCACATCACGCCCCGTGCGACGGCCGGACCGAACGGCACCCCCTCGGCCACCACCCCCGCGAGGACCGCCGGGTCGACCTGCTTGAGGTGGAGGTAGCCGATCCGCTCCCCGTACGTCTCGATCAGCTTGACGCTGTCCCCGCCGGCGTACGCGTAGTGCCCGGTGTCCAGGCAGAGCGCGACCGCCTCCGGGTCGGTGGCGTCGAGGAACCGCGTCACGCTCTCCTCACCGTCGAGATGGGTGTCGGCGTGCGGATGGACGACGATCCGCAGCCCGTACCGCTCGCGCACCTCCCGGCCGAGCCGCTCGGTGAGCCGGGTCAGGTCCCGCCACTGCGGCGCGGTGAGCGTCCGGTCCTCGAGCACCTCGCCGGTGCGGTCGTCCCGCCAGAACGAGGGGATGACGACGAGATGGCCCGCACCCATGGCCTGGGCGAGGGCGGCGTTCTCGGCGACGTGCGCCCAGGTCCGCTCCCAGACGTCCGGCCCGTGGTGGAGGCCGGTGAAGACCGTGCCCGCCGAGACCCGCAGGCCGCGCCGCGCGGTCTCCTCCGTCAGGACGGCCGGATCGGTGGGCAGATAGCCGTACGGGCCCAGCTCGATCCAGCCGTAGCCCGCGCCGGACACCTCGTCGAGGAAGCGCCGCCAGGGCACCTGGCGGGGATCGTCGGGGAACCACACGCCCCAGGAGTCCGGGGCCGACCCGATCCGGATGCGGGACGGCGACGGCTGCGGTGACGGCTGCGGGGACGGCTTCGTCATGCCCGCCACCTTGGACGGGGGTCACGAGCAGCGTCAAGGAGGCCGCCCCGGCCCGCTCAGTCGTCCGAATGTCCGGACATATCGTTGACACGCCTCCCGGCGGACGGCTAGACCTGGGTGCGGGAGACCGGACGCGAGAGGTGGCGCGGGTGGAGTCGGAGCCGTACGACCTGATCACCATGGGACGCCTCGGTGTGGACCTGTATCCGCTCCAGACGGGCGTCGGGCTCGACCGGGTCGAGACCTTCGCCAAGTTCCTCGGCGGCTCCCCGGCCAACGTGGCCGTCGCGGCCGCCCGCCTCGGCCGCCGCACCGCTCTCGTCTCCCGTACCGGGACCGACCCCTTCGGGGTCTATCTGCGCCGCGAGCTGCGGGGCTTCGGCGTGGACGACCGCTGGGTGGCCGGCGTCGAGGAGTATCCGACGCCCGTCACCTTCTGCGAGCTCTTCCCGCCCGACGACTTCCCGCTGTACTTCTACCGCCGCCCCAAAGCCCCCGACCTGGAGATCCACCCGCACGAGCTCGACCTCGACGCGATCCGCGCCGCCCGGGTCTTCTGGGCGACCGGCACCGGGCTGTGCGCCGAGCCGAGCCGCGCCGCGACCCTTGCGGCGCTGCGGGCCCGGTCCGGCCGCGAGGTGACGGTGCTCGACCTGGACTGGCGGCCGATGTTCTGGGCGGACCCGGCGGCGGCCCGGCCGTACTACACCGAGGCGCTGCGGCACGCGACCGTCGCCGTCGGCAACCTCGACGAGTGCGAGGTGGCCACGGGGGAGCGCGACCCGTACGCGGCGGCCCGCGCCCTGCTCGGCTCAGCCGCCGGGCGGGCGCTCCGGCTGGCCGTCGTCAAGCAGGGCCCCAAGGGCGTCCTCGCGCTCGCCGCCGACGGGACGAGCGCGGAGGTGCCGCCGCTGCCGGTGGAGGTCGTCAACGGGCTCGGCGCGGGGGACGCCTTCGGCGGGGCGCTGGTGCACGGGCTGCTCGCCGGCTGGGACCTGGAGACGGTCCTGCGCCACGCGAACGCCGCCGGCGCGATCGTCGCCGGCCGTCTCGCCTGTTCCTCGGCGATGCCGTACGCCGCCGAGATCGCCGAAGTGCTGGCCGGCGGCGGAACCCCGGCGGAAACGGGGTAGGGGTCTGCCATGAGCACCGATCACCCCCCGTCCCTCCACCTGCCGGCCGGGACCGCCGCCCACGGCCCCTACGCGCTCGACATCGACCCCGTGCGGGCCGGATGGGCGTACTCCGCCCTCCGTGTCCTCACCCTCGGACCCGGGGAGATCCACTCCTTCGAGAGCGGGGATTTCGAATGGACCGTGCTTCCCCTCGCCGGTGCCTGTAGCGTGCGCGTCGACGGAGAGAACCTCGAACTCCAGGGCCGCGCAGGCGTGTTCGAAGGGGTGACCGACTTCGCCTACGTACCGCGCGACGCCCGCGCCCAGATCGCCTCCGGTGCGGGAGGCCGCTTCGCTTTGGCAGGAGCGAAGTGCGAGCGACGACTCCCCGCCCGCTACGGCCCCGCGCCGGAGGTTCCCGTCGAGATCCGGGGCAGCGGCAACCGTGCCCGCGAGGTGCGGAACTTCGCCTCCGCCGACGCCTTCGACTGCGACCGGCTGATCGCCGTCGAGGTCGTCACCCCCGGCGGCAACTGGTCCTCCTACCCGCCGCACAAGCACGACGAGCACCGCCCCGGCGCCGAGTCCGTCCTCGAGGAGATCTACTACTACGAGGTCGACGGCCCGCACGGTCTCGGCTACCAGCGGATCTCGCCCTCCCGGCCCGGCGGCGCGGAACTCCTCGCCGAGATCAGGGGCGGCGACGCGGTCCTCGTGCCCGACGGCTGGCACGGTCCCTCGATCGCCCAGCCGGGACACGACCTCTACTACCTCAACGTCATGGCGGGCCCCGGCCCCGGGCGGGAGTGGAAGATCTGCTTCCACCCGGACCACACGGAGGGATACGCATGAGCGACACCGGCCCCGGTCCCGGCCCCGGTCCCGGCCCCGGTCCCGCGAGCCCCGACGGCCCCCGCCCCGCCGGCGGCTCCCACGTCCGCCTCACCGTCGCTCAGGCCCTCGTCCGCTTCCTCGCCGCCCAGTACACCGAGCGCGACGGCGCCCGGCAGCGGCTGATCGCCGCCACCTGGGGCATCTTCGGCCACGGGAACGTCGCCGGCATCGGCCAGGCCCTCGTCGAGGACCCCACCCTGATGCCCTTCCACCAGGGCCGCAACGAGCAGGCCATGGTGCACGCCGCCGTCGGCTACGCCCGCCAGTCGAACCGGCTCTCCGCGCACGCCGTCACCACCTCCATCGGCCCCGGCGCCACCAACCTCGTCACCGGCGCCGCCCTCGCCACGATCAACCACCTCCCGGTCCTGCTGCTGCCCGGCGACACCTTCGCCGGCCGCCCCGCCGACCCCGTGCTCCAGCAGCTCCAGCCGCCGTACGCGGGCGACGTGTCCGTCAACGACTGCCTGCGCCCGGTGTCGCGGTACTTCGACCGGGTCACCAGGCCCGAGGCCCTGATCCCGGCCGCGCTCGCCGCCGCCCGGGTCCTCGCCGACCCCGCCGAGACCGGCGCCGTGACCCTCGCGCTGCCCCAGGACGTCCAGGCGGAGGCGTACGACTGGCCGGAGGAGTTCTTCGCCGAGCGGATCTGGCGGGTCCGCCGCCCCCGCCCCGACACGGCCGAACTCGACGCCGCCGTACGGGCGGTGAGGTCCGCCGCCCACCCCCTGGTCATCGCCGGCGGCGGGGTGCGGCACAGCCGCGCCGAGGACGCCCTGCGCGTCCTCGCCGAGCGGGCCGGTCTCCCCGTCGCCACCACCCAGGCCGGGAAGGGAGTCCTCCCCTACGACCACCCCTGCGACGTCGGCGGCATCGGGCACACCGGCACCGGGCCCGCGAACGCCCTGGCCCGCACCAGCGACCTGGTCATCGGCGTCGGCACCCGCTACACCGACTTCACCACCGCCTCCGGCACCCTCTTCCCCGAGGGCACCCGCTTCCTCAACCTCAACATCACCGGCTTCGACGCCCACAAACTGGGCGCCCTCCCGCTCGTCGCGGACGCCCGCGAAGGGCTGACCGCGCTCACGGAAGCGCTCGGCGGCCACCGCCGGGACACGGTCCGGTGGCACTCCTCCAAGCAGCGCTGGGAGGAACAGGTCGACGCCGCCTACGCCGTCCCCGACGAGGACGCCCGCCCCACCCAGACCCAGGTCCTCGGCGTACTCGACACCCTGGTCGACGGCAGCGACATCCTGATCAACGCCGCCGGCTCGCTCCCCGGCGACCTCCACAAGCTCTGGCGGACCCGCTCAACCGACCAGTACCACGTCGAATACGGCTACTCCTGCATGGGTTACGAGATCCCCGCGGCCGTCGGCGTCCTGCTCGCCGCACCCGGCCGGCCCGTCTGGGCGCTCGTCGGCGACGGTACGTATCTGATGAACCCCACCGAAATCGTCACCGCCGTCCAGGAACGGCTGCCCCTGCGTCTTGTCGTCCTCCAGAACCACGGCTACGCCTCGATCGGTGGCCTCTCGGAAGCCGTCGGAGCCGAGCGGTACGGCACCGACTACCGCCACCGGGACGCCTACGGAGGCTTCACCGGACCCCCGCTCCCCGTCGACCTCGGCGCCAACGCCGCCTCCCTCGGCATGCGGGTGCTACGCCCCCGCACCGTGCGTGACCTGCGGGAAGCCCTCGCGGACGCACGGGCGGCGACGGTTCCCACATGTGTCTACGTCGAGACCGAAACGCCAGACAGAGTGTCGGGCCCGCCCCCGGCCCAGGCGTGGTGGGATGTGCCCGTGGCCGAGATCTCGACCCGCCCGTCGGCGGTCAAGGCCCGCGAGGAGTACGACCGGCACGTCACCGCCCGACGCAGCCATCTCTGAAGGAGCATTTCGTCATGACGAACACCGTCAAGACCGTCGACCACTGGATCGGTGGCAAGACCGTCGAGGGCACGTCGGGCAACTGGGGCCCGGTCACCGACCCGGCCACCGGCGCCGTCACCACCCGGGTCGCGCTCGCCTCCGTCGAGGAGGTGGACGCCGCCGTCGCCGCCGCCAAGGGCGCCTTCGCGACCTGGGGCACCTCCTCGCTCGCCCAGCGCACCACGATCCTCTTCAAGTTCCGCGCGCTGCTCGACGCCAACCGCGACGCCATCGCCGAGCTGATCGTCGCCGAGCACGGCAAGGTCCACTCGGACGCGCTCGGCGAGGTCGCCCGCGGCCTGGAGATCGTCGACCTGGCCTGCGGCATCACCGTCCAGCTCAAGGGCGAGCTGTCCACCCAGGTGTCGAACCGCGTGGACGTGGCCTCGATCCGCCAGCCCGTCGGTGTCGTCGCGGGCATCACGCCCTTCAACTTCCCGGCCATGGTGCCGATGTGGATGTTCCCGATCGCCATCGCGACCGGCAACACCTTCATCCTCAAGCCGAGCGAGAAGGACCCGTCGCCGGCCCTGAAGATCGCCGAGCTGCTCGCCGAGGCCGGTCTCCCGGACGGCGTCTTCAACGTCCTGAACGGCGACAAGGTCTCCGTGGACCGCCTCCTGGAGCACCCGGACGTGGCGGCGATCTCCTTCGTGGGCTCGACCCCGATCGCCCGCCACATCCACACCACCGCCTCCGCCAACGGCAAGCGCGTCCAGGCGCTCGGCGGCGCGAAGAACCACATGCTGGTCCTCCCGGACGCCGACCTCGACGCCGCCGCCGACGCGGCCGTCTCCGCGGCCTACGGCTCCGCCGGCGAGCGCTGCATGGCGATCTCCGCCGTCGTGGCCGTCGGTTCCATCGGTGACACGCTGGTGGAGAAGATCCGCGAGCGCGCCGAGAAGATCAAGATCGGCCCCGGCAACGACCCGACCTCCGAGATGGGCCCGCTCATCACGGCCGTCCACCGCGACAAGGTCGCCTCGTACGTGACCGGCGCGGCGGCCGAGGGCTGCGAGGTCGTCCTCGACGGCACCGGTTACACGGTCGAGGGCCACGAGGACGGCCACTGGATCGGCCTGTCCCTCCTGGACCACGTGCCGACCACGGCCAAGGCGTACCAGGACGAGATCTTCGGCCCGGTGCTCTGCGTGCTGCGCGCCGACACCTACGAGGAGGGCCTCGCCCTCATCAACGGCTCGCGCTTCGGCAACGGCACCGCGATCTTCACCCGTGACGGCGGCGCCGCCCGCCGCTTCCAGATGGAGGTCGAGGCCGGCATGGTCGGTGTGAACGTGCCGATCCCGGTGCCGGTGGGCTACCACTCCTTCGGTGGCTGGAAGGACTCGCTCTTCGGCGACCACCACATCTACGGCAACGACGGCGTGCACTTCTACACCCGCGGCAAGGTCGTCACGACCCGCTGGCCGGACCCGTCCGACGCCCCGTCCGGCGTCGACCTGGGCTTCCCGCGCAACCACTGATCAAGCCCGGCAGCACCCCGCCGCCCCGTACCGCGCCCGCGGTACGGGGCGGCGGTGTCGTACGACCCCAGGAGGTCGGGCGGCTCAGCCCCCGGGCAGCCGTACCGCACGGCCGGGGCGCCCGAGGGCCTGTCTTTCGGATCATGCCGGGCTCGCGGGGCCTGGCAGGCACGCTCGCCGCGTTGTCGTCGGTCGCCAACGCTCCGCGTTGACTTCCTCCTCCGCCTTGCGATCGCACGCACCAGGCCCCGCTCCCTGATCCGGCCTGATCCACACGACAGGCCCTAGGCTCGACACCATGCGACTCCGACTTCCCCGGTGGGCCGCGGTCACCGCCGTCCTCGCCGTTCTCGCGGGTGCCGGCACCTGGACCGCCGTCGCCTCGGACGATCCGCCGCCCGTGCACCGCGCGGACCGGACGCTCGACATCGACGGCGCCCGGCTCGACACCTCGTACTTCACCGGCGACGGTGACGGGCGCCGGCCTGCCGTCCTCCTCGGCCACGGCTTCGGCGGCTCCAAGGACGACGTCCGCGCCCAGGCCGAACAGCTCGCCCGCGACGGCTACGCCGTCCTCACCTGGTCCGCCCGCGGCTTCGGCGCCTCCACCGGGCGGATCGGCCTCAACGACCCCGCGTACGAGGTCGAGGACGCCCGCAAGCTGATCGACTGGCTCGCCGACCGCCCCGAGGTCCTGCTCGACAAGCCCGGCGACCCGCGCGTCGGCGTCACCGGCGCCTCGTACGGCGGCGCGATCTCCCTGCTCGCCGCCGGGCACGATCCGCGCGTCGACGCCATCGCGCCCCAGATCACCTACTGGAACCTGGCCGACGCCCTCTTCCCGAACGGCGTCTTCAAGAAGCTCTGGGCCGGGATCTTCTTCTCGGCGGGCGACCGGCCCGCGGTGGGAGCCGGGGCAGGAACCGGAGCAGGAACCGGGGCAGGAACCGGAGCAGGAACCGGAGCCGGGGCAGGAGCCGCCGCGCCCGGGGCGGCCGACGCCTGTGGGCGCTTCACCCCCGAACTCTGCGCCCTCTACCAGCGCGTCGCCGTCTCCGGGAAGCCCGACGCCGCCGCCCGCGCCCTCCTCGAAGCCCGCAGCCCCTCCGCCGTCGGCGCCCGGATCAAGGTCCCCGCCCTCCTGGTCCAGGGCCAGTCCGACTCCCTCTTCACCCTCGCCCAGTCCGACGCCATGGCCCGCACCCTCACCGCCAACGGCGCCCCCGTCGCCGTCGACTGGATCTCCGGCGGCCACGACGGCGGCGACCGCGAGACCGAACGCGTCGAACGCCGCATCAGCACCTGGTTCGACCGCTGGCTGAAGCGCGACACCTCCGTCGACACCGGGCCCGCCTTCCGCGTCAGCCGCACCGGAGGCGTCGACTCCACCGACGGACAGGCCACCCTGCGCGCCGCGACCGACGACCACTACCCGGGCCTCACCGCGGGACCCACGGCCGTGGCCCTCGCGGGACCGCCGCAGACCTTCACCAACCCCGCCGGCGCCGCACCGCCCGCCGTCTCCGCCGTCCCCGGCCTCGGCGGCGGCATCGCCGGACTTTCCTCCCTCGGCGTCGGCCTCTCCCTCGACTTCCCCGGCCAGCACGCCCGCTTCGACGCGAAACCGCAGACCGGGGCCCTGCGGATCACCGGCACACCGACCGTCCGCGTCAAGGTCACCTCCACCGCCGCCGACGGCTCCGCCGTCCTCTTCGGCAAGGTGTACGACGTCGGGCCCGACGGGCGTCAGCAGGTGCTGCCCGCCCAGCTCGTCACCCCCGTCCGCGTCGACGGCGCCAAGGCCGGGAAGAGCGTCACGCTCACCCTCCCCGCCATCGACCACGAGGTGGAGGCCGGGCACCGGCTCCGGCTCGTCGTCGCCGCCACCGACCTCGGCTACGCCTCCCCGGTGGTCCCCGCCGGGTACACCGTCGCCGTCGAGGGCCCGCTGACCGTCCCCACCGCGCCCGGCCTCGCCACCCAGGCCGCCGGCTTCCCCTGGTGGGTGTGGGGCCTGCCGCTGCTCGGCCTCGCCGTCGCCGCCGCGCTGCTGCTCACCGCCCGGCGCCGCACCGCCGCCCCCGCGCCCGACCCCGGACTCGTCTCCGTACCCCTCCAGATCACCGGACTGTCCAAGAAGTACAAGGGCGGCGACAGGTACAGCGTCAAGGACCTCTCCTTCCGCGTCGAGCAGGGCCAGGTGCTCGGCCTCCTCGGCCCCAACGGCGCCGGGAAGACCACCACCCTGCGCATGCTGATGGGCCTGATCACCCCCGACGAGGGCGAGATCCGGGTCTTCGGCCAGGCCATCCGGCCCGGCGCCCCGGTCCTCTCCCGGGTCGGCGCCTTCGTCGAGGGCGCCGGCTTCCTGCCGCACCTCTCGGGCCGGGAGAACCTGGATCTGTACTGGAAGGCCACCGGCCGCCCCGCCGAGGACGCCCACGTCGTCGAGGCCCTGCGCATCGCGAACCTCGGCGGCGCCCTGGAACGCGCCGTCCGCACCTACTCGCAGGGCATGCGGCAACGCCTCGCCCTCGCCCAGGCCATGCTGGGCCTGCCGGACCTGCTGATCCTGGACGAGCCCACCAACGGACTCGACCCGCCGCAGATCCGCGAGATGCGCGAGGTGATGATCCGGTACGCGGCAGGCGGTCGTACCGTCATCGTCTCCAGCCACCTCCTCGCCGAGGTCGAGCAGTCCTGCACCCACCTCGTCGTCATGGACCGGGGACAGCTCGTGCAGGCGGGACCCGTCGCCGAGATCACCGGCTCCGGCGACACCCTCCTGGTGACGCTCGGGGCGCCCGTCCCGGACGCCCTCGTGGAGAAGGTCGGCACCCTCCCGGGCATCGCCGGGGCCACCCGGACCGACGGCGGCATCCTGGTCCGCCTCGACGGCCTCGCACCGACCGCCCTCATCGGCGAACTCGTCGGCCTGGACGTCCCCCTGACCGGGGTCGGACCGCACCGGCGCCTCGAAGACGCCTTCCTGACCCTGATCGGAGGCGGAGCCGCATGAGCCCGCTGCTCGACACCGCCACGACCGCCGACGCCGACGGGACCGGCGCGACCCCGCCGGACTCCGCCCCCGGCTACCGCCCCGGACGCACCCTGCCCCTGCGGGTCGAAGCGCTCCGGCAGTGGAAGCGCCGCCGCACCCTGGTCATGGGCGGCATCCTGGTCGCCCTGCCGTTCGTCCTGATGATCGCGTTCGCCGTCGGCGGCGGGCCGGACGGCGGCGGCAACAGCCGCATCACCCTGATGGACACGGCGACGGCCTCCGGCGCCAACTTCGCCGCGACCTGCCTCTTCGTCTCGGCCGGCTTCCTCCTCGTCGTCCCCGTCGCCCTGTTCTGCGGGGACACCGTCGCCTCCGAGGCGAGCTGGGCCTCACTGCGCTACCTCCTGGCCGCGCCCGTGCCCCGGTCCCGGCTCCTCGCCTCCAAGCTGGCGGTCGCCCTCGGCTACAGCGCGGCCGCGATGGTCCTGCTGCCGCTGGTGGCCCTCGTGGCGGGCACCGTCGCCTACGGCTGGGGGCCGCTCCAGCTACCCACCGGGGGCTCGGTGCCCGCCGGGGACGCGCTGCTCCGGATCGCGGTCGCCGTCGTGTTCGTCTTCGCCTCCCAACTGGTCACGGCGGGGCTCGCCTTCTGGCTCTCCACCCGGACCGACGCCCCGCTCGGCGCGGTCGGCGGCGCCGTCGGCCTGACCATCGTCGGCAACGTCCTGGACGCCGTCACGGCCCTCGGCGACTGGCGCGATTACCTGCCCGCGCACTGGCAGTTCGCCTGGATCGACGCGCTCCAGCCGCAGTTGGAGTGGGGCGGCATGGTGAAGGGCACGGCGATCTCCCTCACGTACGCCCTCGTCCTCTTCGCCCTCGCCTTCCGGGGCTTCGCCCGCAAGGACATCGTGTCCTAGCGCACGTACCCGAAGGCCCAGGCCGGGGCGCCGGGCACGTATCCGAAAGCCCCCGGCCGGGGCCTCGGGGTCTCGTCACAGCCACCCCCTCCGAGCCGCTTCCGCGCCCGCGCGGAAGCGGCTCGTCGTGCCAAGGGCCGCCATCAGCTCGCCGACCCGGCGGCTGTACGTCCGCGCCGACATGCCGAGCCGGGTCGCCGCCGTCTCGTCCGTGAGCCCCGACAGCAGGGCGTCGAGGACCGGACGCAGCTGCGGCGGCAGATCGCGGGGCGGCGGCGGGGGCGGCGGTGCGTACGTCAGCTCCTCGGCCGCCGCCCAGCAGACATGGTGCGTCCGGACGAGGGCCTGCACCACCACCGGGTCCCGGATCAGCAGCAGCCCGTTGTAGAGGAGTTCGAGGTCGAGCGGGAGCGCCGCCACCGTCCGGTCGACCACGATCATCTTGAACGGGATCGAATCCGCCAGCCTGGCCCGTCCCGGTATCCGGACGCCCGACTCGATCCGGGGCAGCGCGTGCCGCGGCACGATCCTCCTGACCTCGCCGGCCCGCTCCGCCGCGGCCCGCATGCACGCTCCCGCCAGCCGCAGGAACGGCTCGGGGATCGCGCAGCCCGCGGACGCGACCGGGTCGTCGAAGGTCAGCAGTTCGTACCGGGTGGAAGCGGCCAGCCCGGCGAGCGCCGCGCTGATGCGCCGCGCACCCCGGACCGGGCGCCCCGCGGGCCGCTGTCCCTCGGTCGCGGCCCGGTTCATCGCCGAACGGGCGAGCATCACGGAGCCCGCGCTCTCTGCCACCGCTGACCACCCCCGCCCGATCGATGTCCACTCCATGTACGCATGTGACTGCACACGGTGACAACCCCTGTTGAGAAGGATGGCGAATCCATGCCACACCACGTCACCCGGGTCGCCGTCGCCGCAGCGAGATTCATCCGCAACACCTTCGACCGCTCCTGGCGGGCCTCTCCTTCGTCGGGTTCGCAAGTGCCTTACGGGGAGGGGGAGATGACGGAGAGCGGCCCGACAGTGCGACGGCCCGGCGAGGAACGGGCCGAGGGGGGGCGGTTCTCGGCCACCGTCGCGGGGCTTTTCGTCCGGTACCGGTGTCACGGCCGGCCCGCGAACGCTGACGACTGGTCCGCAAACACCGACGCGGCGGGCGGGCGGCGGGTCAGAATGGCCGCATGGCCACCCTGTTGCTCGCCCTCGCCGTCGGATGCACCGGGCTGTACGCCGGATTCATGCTGATCTTCCAGGCCGGGATCATGCCCGCGCTGGCCCGGCTGAAGGACGCCGAGTTCGTCACGGCGATGCGCCGGATCAACGAGTCGGTGCCGAGGGGCGTGTTCATGGCCGTCTTCCTCGGGGTGGTCGCCTTCCCCGCCGCCGCGTTCTTCGTGCCGGCCGACGGGCGTACGGACACGCAGAAGTGGCTGGTCCTCATGGGACTCGTCGCCGCGGTCCTCAATCACGCGGTGACCGTCGGCGGCAACATCCCGCTCAACACGGCCCTGGCCGCCTCGGAGTCGACGGGCGAGGCCCCGGCCGCCGTCCGCGCCGCCTTCGAGAAGCGCTGGAACGGCTTCCACCGGATCCGTACGGCGCTGGTCGTCGCCGCGTTCGGCCTGCTCGCCGCCGCCGCCGTCCAGTAGGCCGGGCCCGGAACCGTACCCCCCTGCCCGTTTCTGGCGTGAACTCGCGGGTGAGGTCACCTCCCGCTCCCGCGAGGAGCCCGCGAAAGCGTACCTACGAGTCCGGAAACAGTCTTCCGCCGTGTGCCAGTCTCCGCCACTGACGAAATCCCTACGCTCAGATATCCCGACAAAGAGGGTGAATCACCCCGATATCCAGGGTCGGGTTTCCATACCCTCCGGTTTCTTATTGACATGCCTTCGGGGGTCTTTTCTAATCATCGAGAGTCATCCCGCGCGCAGACACCGCACAGGCACTGAGGGGGCAAGGTGGACGTCCGGATCCTGGGGGGACTGTCGGTGCGCGAGCACGGGGTGTCGATCACCCCGACGGCCGCCGCACCCCGGCAGCTCCTCGCCCTGCTCACGGCCAGCGCCGACCAGGTCGTCCCCGTGACGGTCCTGACCGAGGAGCTGTGGCCGTCCGGCGCGCCCCGCGGAGCCCGTACCGAACTCCAGTCCCACATAGCCGAGTTGCGCACCCTCATCGCGGGTGCGCTGCGCGGCGCCGACCCGGCCGAGCCCCGGCCCGGCGGCTGGTCCGACCGGCGCACCGCCGACGCGATCCTCGTCTCCCAGCCCGGCGGCTACCGGCTCGACACCGGCGGCGGCGCCAACGACGTCTGGCAGTTCGAGCGCGCGGCCGGCGCCGGCTACCGGGCCATGGAGGCGGGCGACCTGCCGAGGGCCGCGCTCCGTCTCGGCGAGGCCCTCGCCCTGTGGCGCGGCGAGCCCTACGCGGGCGTCGCCGCAGGACCCCGTATCCGCAGGGAGATCGAGCGCCTCGAAACCTCCCGGCTGAGCGTGCTCGACCAGTGGGTGGAAGCACAGCTCGGCCTCGGCCGGCACGCCGAACTCGTCTCCGAACTCTCCGGGCTCACCGCCCGCTACCGCACCAACGAACCGCTGCACGCCCACTACATCGTCGCGCTGCTGCGCTGCGGCCACCACGACGAGGCCCTCGCCGCGTACGAGCGGCTGAGCGCCTCGCTCCTGGCGGAGAGCGGCATGGAGCCGTCGGCGCGGCTCAGACGCCTCCAGCGCTCGGTCCTCGCCGTCCGGGAGACCGAGATCCGCCCCGTGTACGCTCCCCGCATCCCGGCCCAGTTCAGCCCCACCCGCGCCCGCCTCGTCCCGGCGGGCTCCGTCGGCTGACGGCGCAGGGAACCACGAAACACGCCGGGTGGTCGACGGCGCGGGCACCGGCGGGGAATGAAGTGCGGCAACTCACCGTTGACCGACTCCCGAAGCCGAATTATTTTCGGCGAGCAGTACGGGTTTCCTCCCAGGTGCCCGATTTCGCTCGACCACGGGGGTAGGGGCCATGAGCTTGCACGGCGCGGACGGAGCCGGTGGTGCCGACGCGCTGCTCACGGTCCTCGAACTGCTCGCCAGGCAGGCGCCGCCCGCCCGCTTCGACGCCGTCCTCGCCGAGGCCCGCGCCACCGGCCTCGAAGGCGACGCGCTCGCCCGCCTCGAACGGGCCGTCGCCCTGGCCGGGGAGGCCCACGCGGGACGGGAACGGGAGGCGCGCGGCGACGACCGGGGCGCCCTTGAGCAGGTCTTCCGCGAGCAGGTCTTCGGCGATCAGGACTTCCTCGAACAGGACTTCCTCGAACAGACGGCCCTTGAGCGGGCCGCCCTCGAGCAGGCCGCCCGGCGCGAGCAGGCCGTCCGCGAACAGGCCGTCCGCCGTGAGGCCGGGCTCGCCGCCCTCGCCGACACCGCACGCGACCTGACCTCGTCCTACGACCTCGAAAGCCTGCTGCGGGTCATCACCCGCCGCGCCCGCAGGCTCCTCGGCCTCGACCTCGCCTATGTCACCCTGCGCGGACCGCACGGCGCCTGCTACGTCCACACCACCGAGGGCTCCCGGGCCGGCCGCGGCGCGGGCCCCCGGCTCGCCCCCGGACTCAGGATCGCCGAGGGGTACGGGCTCGGCGGCGCCGTCCAGCTCCACGGCGAACCCGTCTGGACCGCCGACTACCTCGCCGACGAACGCTTCGCGCCCTCCGGCTCCCTCGACGCCGGTGTCCACGCCCCCGCCTTCGACGAGGCCGCCGAGACGGCCCTGCGCGCCGAGGACCTCCACGCGATCATGGCCGCCCCGCTGCGCAGCGGCGACACCGTGATCGGGGCCCTGCACGGCGCCGACCGGCGCGTCCGCGACCACACGGCAGAGGAGATCGGACTCCTCGCCGCCCTCGCGGACCTCGCCGCCCTCGCCGTCGAGAAGGCCGGACTTCTCGACCGCACCCGCGCCGAGGTCTCCGAACTGGAACGGGACAGCTCCCGGGTCCGTACGAGCCTCACCCGGATGCGGCACGTCAGCGAGGCCCACGGCCGCATCATGAACCTGGTCCTCGCGGGCGGCGACCTCTGCAACGTGGCCAAGGCCACCGCCGACGCCCTCGACGCGACCGTCATGATCCGCGACCCCGGAGGCCGTTGCCTCGCCGGCGCCGGGGACCTCCCCGGTCTCGACGAGGAGGCCGTCGCCAAGGCCTCGCTCGACGCGCACGCCCGCCGCCGCCCGGTCCTCGCCGACGACGACACCTGGGTCGCACCCGTCATCGCGGGCTCCGAGGACCTCGGCGGCCTCGTCGTCCGGGCCGCCGGCGGACTCACCGGCGAGGACGAACGGCTGCTCGAACTCGCCGCCCAGTCCGTCGCGTTCCTCCTCCTGATGCGCCGCTCCACCGCCGTCGCCGAAGGACCCGTCCGCGACGAACTCCTCGACGACCTCATCGCCGACCCGCCGCACGCACCGCAGCAGATCGCCCAGCGGGCCCGCCGCCTCGGCGTCGACCTGCGCAAGCCGCACGTCCTCGTGCTCGCCCGGCCGGAGGGCGGCGAACAGGGCAGGGCCGTGGTCTGGGCGTCCTCCTACGCGTACCGCCTCTCCGGTCTGAAGACCGTGCAGGGCGGCTGCATCGTGCTGCTGCTCCCGGGCATCGACGCCTCGGCCGCCGCCCGGGCCGTCGCCGACGAACTGTCCCCGCTGCTCGGGCACCCCGTCTCCGTCGCCGCCGCCGGACCCGCCCAGAGCCCGGACGGCGTCGGACGGATGCACCAGGAGGCCGGCCGCTGCCTGGACGCGATGAGCGCGCTCGGCGGCACCGGCTCCGCCGCCTCCGTGCAGGACCTGGGCTTCCTCGGGCTGCTGCTCTCCGACGACAACGACGTGGACGGCTTCGTCGAGGCGGCGATCGGACCCGTGCTCGACTACGACGCCGAGCGGTTCACCGACCTCACCCACACCCTGGAGGCGTACTTCGCCTCCGGCGGCAGCCCGACGAACGCCGCCGAGGCGCTGCACGTCCACCCCAACACGGTCTCCCGGCGCCTGGAGCGGATCGGCGAACTCCTGGGCCCCGAATGGCAGAAGCCCGGCCAGGTCCTTGAGGTCCAGCTCGCGCTGCGCCTCCAGCGCACCCGCGAACTCCTGGCCAGGGGCCGTCAGCCGGCCGAACGCCCCGAGCCGTAGCCCGAACCGTACGGCGCGTCCCAGTCGGCGGAGGCCAGCACCGTCGCCGCGTGGGCCGCCGACGCCAGCGTGATGTGACGGTGCCAGCCGCGGAACGAACGGCCCACGAAATCCCGCAGCCCCGCCCCCTCACCCACCTCCACGAAGTCCCGCTCCACCCGGCGGGCCAGCTTCGTCAGTCGCAGCAGCGTGCCGACCGGCGACCCGGCCAGATCGCTGATCCACACCCGGGACGGCGCCCGACGGGGGTCGTCCCACTCACCGAGCAGCACCAGCGGACGCATCCGCTCCCCGCCCGGCGTGGGCAGCGCCACCCGCACGGCCGTGGCCAGCGAGGTCCGCGAGGTCCGCGCACCGGCGACCGTGTCCACCCAGCTCACCGGCCTGCGCAGCCCCTTGAGGGACTCCAGGATCTGTACGGCGGACAGCGGACCCGCGCCGAAACCGGGCAGCGAACGGTCCGCGATGGCCAGCCGGGACCCCGGACCGATCCGCGCCACGACCGGCACCCCCGCCCCGGCCAGCCGGGTGAGGGCCGCCCGCCCCGCGCCGCCCCGGATGTCGAGCAGCACCGGCTTGCGGGTGACGTCGGACCAGCGAGCGGTGTCGAGCGCCGCCGCCACCGCGCACTCCTCCAGCGTCTCCTCGCCGGCCTCCTGGGGAACCTCCGCGCGGTCGCGCCGCGTGCGGTCGTTCACCCAGGGGTCCGGCAGGAAGAGACGCCAGTTGACGGGGACGCTCAGCTCGTCGCTCGCGAACCACACCCCGAACGCCTGCTGGCCGTGGAAGACCTGGCCGCGCTCCGGGTCGAAACGCCGGTCCACGCCCACCGAGTGCTCCCCGGCCTTCGGGATCGGCATCGGCCGCACCACCCAGGCCTGCGGACAGCCGTTCCGCTCCAGGTGGCGGGCGAGCGCCGCCCGCATGGGCTGCCAGTCCCAGGTGGAGCTGGACACGAAGTGGTGCAGGCTCTGTTCGGCGGCGGGGCCGCCTATCTGGGCGGCGATGTTACGGATCGACTTGCGGCCCTGCGCGGTGAGCAGGCCGTGCAGATACTGCTCGGCCTTCAGCCGCTGGTCGCGGCGCGGGAAGCCGGAGAACAGCGCGGCACACAGCTCGGCGTAGACGTCCTCGCGCGAGCCGCCCGCGCCGACGGACCTGACGACACCCAGGGGCGCGGCCGGGGGAACGGTACCGGCGGCGGCCCTGCGCTTGGTTGCGACGGATGTACTCACGACACTCCTGCCCGAAGGTTGCGCAGCTCCCTCCCGCTGCTCCACCACCGTCGCCCGTGACCGTATTCCGCGACGAGGTGTACCCGGCACCCGAATCGGCCGCCGGATGGTGGCCTGACCACCTCCCGCCGTGTCGTCGCAGGTCGCGGGGGGCGTCGTCGCTCCCTCGCCGGCCCCTGCCTGAGGAGTCCGGAATACCCCGCGGGGGGATCTGACAGACTCGCGGGCCCGGCTTTGACCCGTCGCACGGCGTGGCCGGACCATCGCAGAGCGAGGCTGCACGGGCCGGACCGCGGTTAATGCCCCAGGCCGGGGACCGCGCCTGTGCGCCTCGCCTCGACCCGCCTGTCATAGGCTCTCGGCCATGGGACTGCGGCGACTGCACGGACTGCGGGGACCGCGGGGACTGCGCGCGGAACCGCCGGTCGTCGTCGCGGTGGCCGTCGGCGGCGCCATCGGCGCGTCCGCCCGCTACGGCGCGGGACTCCTCTGGCCGAGTCCCGAGGGCACCTTCCCCTGGACGACGTTCACCGTCAACGCCACCGGCTGTGCGCTGCTCGGCGTGCTGATGGTCCTGGTCACGGAGAAGCCGACCGAGTGGTCCTCCGCTCCTCCGCACCCGCTCCTCCGCCCCTTCCTGGGCACCGGGTTCTGCGGCGGGTTCACCACCTTCTCGACGTACGCCCTGGAGACCGAGCGGCTGCTGAGCGGCGGCGACCCGACGCGCGGGCTGCTGTACCTGGGCGGGACGGTGCTCACCGCGCTCGCCGGGGTCTGGGCCGGTGTCACCGCCACCAGGTCCGCGTGGCGAAGGGCCGACGGCGTCCGGGCCGCCCGTGAGCGGGCGGGCCGCGCGTGAACTGGCTGCTCGTGGTCGTCGGAGCCGCCGTCGGCGCGCCCCTGCGCTACCTCACGGACCGTGCGGCACGGGCCCGGTTCGGGCCGGACTTCCCCTGGGGCACGTTCCTGGTGAACGTCGTCGGATCGTTCCTGCTCGGCCTGTTCGCCGGAACCGCCTCCGGCCGTGCGTACCTGCTGCTCGGCACGGGCCTGTGCGGGGCCCTGACGACGTACTCGACCTTCTCGTACGAGACGCTCAAGCTGTTCGAGGACGGGGCGAAGCGCCACGCCCTGCTCAACGTGGCCGGGAGCCTGGCCGCCGGACTCGGAGCCGTATGGCTGGGAGTCCGGACGGCCGGGCTGTTCTAGCCAGGGCCTCAGGCGGTGATCCAGTCGCTGGTCGCGATCACCGGCTGGACGCCCTCGCGGTGGATCGTGCCCTCGATGAGGCCGTACATCCGGTCGGCCGCGAAGTACACCTCGTTCTCGTTCTTCAGGCCGAAGGGCTCCAGGTCCACCAGGAAGTGGTGCTTGTTCGGCAGGTTCAGCCGGACCTCGTTGACCGTGGACACGTTGTCGAGGACCCGGTCGGCCATCGCGTGCAGGGTCTGCTGGAGCGAGTAGCTGTACGTCTCCGCGAACGCCTCCAGCATGTGGCGGCGCACCTTCCCGTACGAGCGGTCCCAGTCGTGCTCCGCGTCGGCGGCGGCGGACGCCGAGTTCGCCCAGCGGGCGGTCACCTTGGTGGCCAGGATGCGGTCGTACGCCTCCTGGAGCGTCGTGTACCCGTCCTTGATGAAGCCGTGGAACTCGGAGTTGGTCGAGTTCATGACGGTGAGCTCCCTGAGGCCCGAGAGGACCTGGAGCCCGGTGTTCTCCGAGTAGGTGATCTGCGCGGTGCGGACCTCCTGGCCGTCACGGACGAAGGAGTGCTGCTCCTTGCGCGTGGGGACGGAGATCCGCTCCCAGGCGTACTCCTCGATCCGGATCTGTGCCTCGTGGATCACCGGCTGCGAGTTCACGAAGTGCTCGGCGAGGAGGATGCCGAAGGCCTCGGGGGAGGCCACACCGTGCTCCTTGGCGAAGGCGTACACCGTGTTCTTGGTGGTGTCCGTCGGCAGGCAGTTGCCGTTGTCGCCGGTCAGATGCATCTCGCGGTACTCACCGCGCAGCGCCACCGACACGTTCAGGTCGCGGATCTCGTGCCACGCGCCGCCGTCGCCCTTGCGGGTGACCGTGACGAGGCGGTTCTCGGCCTTGCCGTACTGGTTCTGTGCCAGGACGTGCTTGCTCATGTGCTGCTCAGCTCCTGCGGGTACGTGGATACGGATATCCCGTACGCCCGGCGTCCAGCGTCCCCGTCGTCCCGGGGGTTCCGCTCCCCGCCGTCCGGTCCGTGAACGGCGGACCGCCCCGGGACTGACGAGCATCCCGGTCCGTAGGTTCGGCTCGAAGATATGTCCACTCCCGGCCACTGGCAATGGGGGAGCGGCGGGGAGCCGCAGGTCCCCCGCACGTACGGGACGCGTCAAGACGGGCATTCGCGGCGTTAGGGGCACGTCAACGGAGGCGGTGAGCGGCCCGAGGAGGGGTTTCCTCATCTCGTCAGAGAATCCGTTCTTCCCTCTTCCTTCATCCGGGAGCTCACGATGGCCGACATGGCCTTCGTCGTCACCACGGTCGCGGTCTTCGCGCTGGTGGCCCTCATCGCCAAGGGGGTGGCGAAGCTGTGAGTGCCGAGAACATCGTCGGTCTCCTGGTGGCCGCCGCCCTGCTGGGCTATCTCGTCCTCGCCCTCGTCAAGCCCGAGAGGTTCTGAGTACGACGATGAGTCCTGTTCTCGCTGGGATCCTCCAGCTTCTCGCGCTGGTCGTCGCGCTCGGTCTCTCGTACCGGCCGCTGGGCGACCACATGGCGCGGGTCTACTCCTCCGACCGGCATCTGCGGGTGGAGAAGTGGATCTACAAGGTCATAGGCGCCAATCCGAACGTGGAGATGCGCTGGCCCGCGTATCTGCGGGGGGTCCTCGCCTTCTCCGCCGTGAGCGTCCTGTTCCTCTATCTGCTCCAGCGGCTCCAGGGCGCGCTGCCGGGCTCGCTCGGCTTCGTGTCGATCGATCCGGACCAGGCGTTCAACACGGCCGCCTCGTTCGTGGCGAACACCAACTGG